>NZ_KV795020.1:81075-130530 GCF_001808865.1 Streptococcus sp. HMSC061D10
TATATCGAGGTAAGGTGACAAAAATAAAAAAAGCTACTCAACTAGAGTAGCCTTATTTTCAAGATGTGCTCAATTGAACACGGCCTTAGCACTTGGCAAAAACAAAAAAGCCCTCTGAAATCAGAGAGCTTGATTCTTGCTGGACAAAACGTTTATAGACTAGGCGGCAAGCCGAAGATTGTACTGATGGTACATCGAGGCGAAGCCAACGAAGTATAGAAACGTTTTAGACGCAAGATTAGCGACGAAGTCCAAGAGAGTTGATCAACTCACGGTAACGGTTAACGTCGTTTTTACGCAAGTATGCAAGCAAGTTACGACGACGACCGATTTTCTTCATCAAACCACGGTAAGTAGCGTGGTCTTTTTTGTGTTGTTTGATGTGTTCGTTAAGGTGGTTGATTTCCCAAGTAAGGACAGCAACTTGAACCTCTACTGAACCTGTATCACCTTCGTGACGTGCATATTGTGCGATGATTTCATTTTTTTTCTCTTTTGAGATTGCCATGATGTTTCTCCTTTTTATTTGGCTTCATCCGAGTGACAGGTTGGCATGCCTGTAACCAAGAAGAAGTTATTTGTCTTTACGACAATTTCTATTCTACCAGTAACTAA
This sequence comes from Streptococcus sp. HMSC061D10, assembly GCF_001808865.1. NCBI lineage: Bacteria > Bacillati > Bacillota > Bacilli > Lactobacillales > Streptococcaceae > Streptococcus > Streptococcus sp. HMSC061D10. The sequence goes on from NZ_KV795020.1 coordinate 81,691, forward strand.
CTTCTTTGTCAACTGATTTACTATTCTTACTGCAAATATGCTATAATATTCATAGGAAGGATATCTAAGTTGATAGTTTTATAACGAGGTGATTACCATGCGAAAATTCTTTAAATATCTCCCCTACTATCTGGTCGTATTTTTCTTTTATTGTCCACTTTATGGATTATTTATACTACTATTACAGAATCCAAAACTAACGGAGCTCTATCTTTTAAATATATTCATTATTTCGCCTGTTGTAGTTTTTATAGTCTCTCTTCTTTATAGCTACCGTTTTGGTTTTTCACTACATTGGCTTTTAGGTAGTTGCTTGCTCTATGGCTTTACTATCATTCCTTTCAGAGAATTTATCATTGTTTATTTCCTAGCCTATGAAATTCTTATTCTACTAGGTACAGTTATTGGTGCCACTATCAGGTATCTGGTTCAAAAACTGAAAAACAAAAAACTTTCACAAAATCCTTGAAAAATCTCGCAATCATGCTATAATAATGCATAGAGACAAGTCACTTAGAATCTTTCTTTTAGAGAGTGCGTGGTTGCTGAGAACGCATAGGAAGTCTAAACTGATACTACTCTACTGACTTTTATGCAAACATAAAACGGTGGCCACGTTAGAGCCAATCAGAGGTGTCCCTCTTTTTTGAGGAACATAAATGAAGGTGGAACCACGTTGCGACGTCCTTTTTAGGATGTCGCTTTTTGTTTTTCTTTATTTAAAACTGCAAAATAGGGAAACACTTCTACTTTAGAAATAATGGATAACCAATATAAGGAGAAAATCATGATTCAAATTACTTTCCCAGATGGCGCTGTTCGTGAATTCGAATCTGGCGTTACAACTTTTGAAATTGCCCAATCTATCAGCAATTCCCTAGCTAAGAAAGCTCTTGCTGGTAAATTTAACGGTAAATTGATTGACACCACTCGTGCCATCACCGAAGATGGAAGCATTGAAATCGTGACACCTGATCACGAAGATGCTCTTCCAATCTTGCGTCACTCAGCTGCTCACTTGTTCGCTCAAGCTGCTCGTCGCCTCTTCCCAGACATTCATTTGGGTGTCGGTCCAGCTATCGAAGATGGTTTCTACTACGATACAGATAACCAAGCTGGTCAAATCTCTAACGAAGACCTTCCTCGCATCGAAGAAGAAATGCAAAAAATCGTTAAAGAAAACTTCCCATCTATCCGTGAAGAAGTGACTAAAGACGAGGCGCGTGAAATTTTCAAAAATGATCCATACAAATTGGAATTGATCGAAGAACACTCAGAAGATGAGGGCGGTTTGACTATCTACCGTCAAGGAGAGTATGTGGACCTCTGCCGTGGACCACACGTCCCATCAACAGGTCGCATCCAAATCTTCCACCTTCTCAACGTAGCTGGTGCCTACTGGCGTGGAAATAGCGATAATGCTATGATGCAACGGATCTACGGTACAGCTTGGTTTGACAAGAAAGACTTGAAGAACTACCTTCAAATGCGTGAAGAAGCCAAAGAACGTGACCACCGTAAACTTGGTAAAGAATTGGATCTCTTTATGATTTCTCAAGAAGTTGGTCAAGGACTTCCATTCTGGTTGCCAAATGGAGCGACTATCCGTCGTGAATTGGAACGTTACATTGTCGACAAAGAGTTGGCTTCTGGCTACCAACACGTTTACACTCCACCGCTTGCTTCTGTTGAACTTTACAAAACTTCTGGTCACTGGGATCATTACCAAGAAGATATGTTCCCAACTATGGATATGGGAGATGGTGAAGAATTCGTCCTTCGTCCAATGAACTGCCCACACCACATCCAAGTTTTTAAACACCATGTTCACTCATACCGTGAATTACCAATCCGTATCGCTGAAATTGGGATGCAGCACCGCTATGAGAAATCTGGTGCTTTGACTGGTCTCCAACGTGTACGTGAAATGTCTCTTAACGACGGTCACCTCTTTGTGACTCCAGAACAAATCCAAGAAGAATTCCAACGTGCCCTTCAGTTGATTATTGATGTATATGGGGACTTCAACCTAAACGAATACCGCTTCCGCCTCTCTCTTCGTGACCCTCATGATACTCACAAGTACTTTGATAACGATGAGATGTGGGAAAATGCTCAAACTATGCTTCGTGCAGCCCTTGACGAGATGGGCGTGGACTACTTTGAAGCAGAAGGTGAAGCTGCCTTCTACGGACCAAAATTGGATATCCAAGTTAAGACAGCTCTTGGAAAAGAAGAAACTCTTTCTACTATCCAGCTTGACTTCTTGCTTCCAGAACGCTTCGACCTTAAATACATCGGAGCTGATGGTGAAGAACACCGTCCAGTTATGATTCACCGTGGTGTTATCTCAACGATGGAACGCTTCACAGCTATCTTGATTGAAAACTACAAGGGGGCTTTCCCAACATGGCTTGCACCTCACCAAGTAACTCTTATCCCAGTTTCGAACGAAAAACACGTGGATTACGCTTGGGAAGTAGCTAAGAAACTCCGTGATTGTGGCGTCCGTGCTGATGTGGATGAACGTAATGAAAAAATGCAATTCAAGATTCGCGCTTCTCAAACTCAAAAGATTCCTTACCAATTAATCGTTGGTGATAAGGAAATGGAAGAGCAAGCCGTAAACGTTCGCCGCTATGGTCAAAAAGAAACAGAAACCATGCCAGTAGATGCATTTGTAGAATTGATTCTTGCAGATATTGCTAACAAGTCTCGTGTTGAGAAATAAACCATTTAACCTGGAACAAAATCTCAGCCACCTAAAAAGCAACAACTATTTCAGTTGTTGCTTTTTTATATTTTGATTAAGCTGAGCTAGTAGTGATTGTCAAACTACCACAAATGGCATCCTCATCAACAATTCTTTCTATCCACTAATTTTTGGGTGTAGGATATCCTCCCAAGATTTGCTTCCATGAGTTAGATAAGTTCAATATCCTCAATCCTTGTCTGCTTCATTTTCTTTTACGAGATCTTTTTGTGAATCTTTTTCAGAGAGTTTTTGATCGATATACTTGTTAATGGTTTCATAAAATTCCTTGGTCATCTCACTATCTAATTTTGTCGAATTATGTACCTGATTGACTTTCAATTGAACAGATTGAATACCGTAAGAGGCTTGTTTTTGGCGAATGGTTTCTAATTCTTCTTCTGAAATCGGATCTCCAACAACCGTCAAGACCAATTCATTGTCCCTAGACTTGTAGACTTGATTAATGACCGTATGATTGGCGAACTCTTTTCCTACAAACTGTTTGATCCCTTCTTTTCGTGCTTGATCCATCGTCAGAGTGACTGCTGAATAGCTGGCTGGAAGAACCAATAATACAATCAAGGATATCAACCCAATTCTCATTTTAATGTTTAGCTCTTTAAATGAACTTAAAGGAGATTTTCTCATTAAAATTCTTGTTCCAACAATATTGGTTAGCATGATAAAGACACAGTTAATCAAGAAAAGATAGAGAGCCCCAAATAAAAATCGTACATTTCCATTAGCTAAACCATAGCCTGCAGTACAGATAGGTGGCATTAGAGCTGTTGCAATGGCTACTCCAGGCACGATATTGTTTGCTTCTTTTTTCCTTGAACCAATTACACCTGCTATCCCACCAGCAATAGCAATGAGAACATCCCAAATGGTTGGAGAGGTTCGTGCAATCAACTCGCTACTTGCATAAGATAAGGGAGAAATCCAGAAATACAGAGTCGAGACAAGCAAACTGACCAATACTTGAGTAAATAAAACCTCTAGAGATTGCTTGATTAAACGCGTATCAAAAATAGCTAAACCGAATCCCAGTCCAACAATCGGTGTCATAAGAGGGGAAATCAGCATGGCTCCAATAATGACAGCTGTTGAATTCATATTTAGACCTATAGAGGCAATAAAAATCGCACACATCAAAATCACTGTATCTCTTAATCGAACATGAAGGTCATCATATAGTTTCTCGCGGAATTCACGTGTTGAATAGTTTCCGGACATTGGTTACTCCTTTTATTTCATATAATCTTGTTTCTGCATGGATAATGGTAGAGAGACATCTGTCCAATTTGACATATTTTTAATTCTCACCTGTCATTCTTTTGAACATTTTCTTTTAAATATCTATCAATCCATTCTTGATATTATATCAAAAATTTTACAACCTTTCTCTGAAGAACTCAATCAATTTAAAAGATAGTGAAAGGAAGTAATTTTTGTTTCCTTAGCTGAAGAAGAAAAAACGATATCTCCTCTGAAAGAAGATAACGTTTTAATGTTTAAACATGGTGAGTTTGTAGCAGCAATCCTAGCTGATATCGCCAACAAATCACGTGTTGAGAAATAAGAGATAAAACCTGGTACAAAATGCCAGCTACAAAAAAAGCAACAACTGTTTCAGCTGTTGCTTTTTTGATGTTTCTGTTTTTACATTTGAACAATTCTACGATAGCTTCTTGAAGTAATCATAAAGATTAGGACATAAACTAAAGCAAAGATACCACAAATAGAAAGTGTTACGCTTAACATCATAGCTGTATCTACTACCCCAATAACCTTGAGAATTAAGCTCAACATATGATAGGCAAATGCCAAGTGAAGAAAGGCAAAGATTACAGGGAGGAAGAAGACGGTCAAGACCTGCTTGTTAATGGTTTGTTTGATTTGTTTTTGGTCCAAGCCAACTTTTTGCAAAATCACAAAACGTTCACGGTCTTCATAACCTTCTGAGATTTGTTTATAGTAGATAACGAGTACTGTTCCAATCATAAAGATGATAGAGAGGAAAATACCAATAAAGAGAACTCCTCCAAAGAGAGCATTCATTTGGGCAATTGCATCACTTGCAGTGCCTCCACCATAAACCATACCGTCTTTATTTTTGAGATTATGACTAAAATTATTTGCAAACTCCTCAAAATCATCAGATAGCTTTAACTGTTCCTCTAGACTAGCTGTTACATCCATACCACCGTAGAGCTGTGTGTATATAGCTGAATCCTGGTATTGTTCCAAAAAGCTTTGAAGATCAGCTACTACAAGATAGTTATAATCCGATACCAATAGTACATAAGGATTGGAAACATGATTAGCAATAAAATCCTGCTGGATTGCTTCCTTGATCGTATAGTTCTGATTGTTTAGACTAAATGCTTTCTGTCCTTTAAGTTGGTCATTTCGAACCCAAAGCCCTACTTCATCTCCAGTGAGATTTAATTTCTGACCAGTCATCTTTTCGTAATCTTTTTGGTCGAAAACTAAGAAGACAGTCTTGGGCATAACACTATTTTGCCCTTTTTCAAAGATGGTTAATTTGGTCCCGTCTTGACTCGAAAGACCGAAACTTGCATAACTGAGAACATCCTTAGTGCTGATGGTTAGGTTCTTTTCGCTAGCGTATTGAGTCAAAAGCTTGTCTAAATCCTCAACTTCTACATGTTGCCCCTTGACTTCAAAATCGTGAGGATATAGGAGTTTTTTCATGTTTTCAGAACCGTTGTAGATACTGGTTGCTGCCGACATGGTGATTAAAACCATGGTTGAAAGGATGGCAATGGTTGCTAATCCGACAGCATTTTTTTTCATACGAAAGATAAGGTTAGAAACAGAGATGAGGTTATTTGGTTGGTAGTAATATCTCTTGTTTTTCTTGAGCAACTGCAAGAAAACTGTAATACCAGCATTGAATAAGAGATAGGTCCCTACAATAACTAACATAACCGCAATAAAGAAAGTAGCTACAGCTTTGAATGCATCTGTTACGCTTAGTGCCAAGTAGTAGCCACCACCTAGTGCAATGAGCCCTACTAAAGTTTGAAGGACTAGGAAACGCCCCTTCTTCTCACCTTTTGCTTTCTCACGAGAAAGTTGCAGAGCATCCATACGGATAATGCGGAGAGCGTTTAGGAAGACAATGACTAAAAAGACAAGCCCAAATACCAGAAGGATGGAAAGGACTACGGACCATTGGAAGGTGGCTACTAACTCCACCTTCATCTTTGCAAGTTTGAGCAATAAGGCAAAGATGAGATTGTCAAAGAGAGCACCAATCCCAATACCTGCAGTGACTGTTACTAGCCCAAAAATCAAGAGTTCCTTGAAGGTCATACCAATCAAGTGACGCTTTTCTAAGCCTAACATGCCATATACACCCAGTTCTTTGGAGCGATTTTTCATGACAAAACTGTTGGCATAAAGAACGATAATGGCTGATGCAAGTGTCACTACGACAAGCCCTAGTTGTAGGGTAAATTGTATAGCAGATGCACCACGCAAATCCACAATTTTAGGATTAAAGGCTAGGGAGTAAAAGAGATAGCTAATAGTGACTGCCAAAATGACAGACAGAGCAAAAGGATAATAGAGTTTGCGGTTTTTGATTAAGTTGGATATGGCCAACTTATTGGTTAATCGAAACATACTAGTTCACCTCACTTGCCATAACAGTCAAGGTGTCAGAGATTTCTTGGAACATCTGACGTTCAGTCTTTTCACCACGGTAGATTTGATTATAGAGAATACCGTCCTTGATGAAGAGGACACGTTTTGCACGGCTGGCTGCAGCTGTTGAGTGGGTTACCATAAGAATGGTTTGTCCTTGTTCATTGATTTGATCAAAGATATCAAGGAGGGCTGCAGATGATTTAGAGTCTAGAGCTCCTGTTGGCTCGTCAGCAAGGAGAATTTCTGGTTCTGTAATGATAGCGCGGGCTACTGCTACCCGTTGCTTTTGTCCACCAGAGATTTCATAAGGGTACTTCTCCTGCAATTGATTGATGCCAAGATTTTCAGCCGTCACGACTAATTTTTTCATCATTTCTGTAATAGGCTTTCTAGACAATACCAAAGGGAGTAAGATATTGTCTTTAACAGAAAGCGTATCTAACAAATTGAAATCTTGGAAGACAAAGCCTAACTTTTCACGACGGAAGCTTGATGCTTCAGTATTTTTAATGGTAGCTGTGTCTGTTCCGTTTAGGAAGACCTGACCACGAGTTGGTTTGTCAAGCATAGCGAGAATATTGAGTAGTGTTGATTTACCTGAACCAGATTCACCCATGATGGCAACGTAGTCACCTTTTTCTACAGTAAAATGAATATCTTTCAGGGCTTCTACTTGATTGCCTTGGAAACGTGTTTTATAAATCTTTTGAACGTGTTTTACATCTAATAGTGTCATGATAATCTCCTTTTTAATATCCCATTAATTGAAACTGAGCTTGCATCATTTCGATGCCGAACTGAACTCGCTCGATATCCTTTTGACTTGGTTTACTTGTATGTTTCTTTTGTAAAATTGTTTTCATGGGTTCTCTCCTTTTTCTTTATGCTATAAGTTTACTCCCAAAAAAGAAGACTTGCCATAACATAACCTTACAAAAGAGCCCTTTAATCTTACATTTTTGTAAGATTACATTTTTTATCTAATTGAAGCCTTTTTTCTCACTATATCAAGGTCTAAAGAAGAGCCTGAAAGGATTCTTCCAAGCTCTTAGCAATTCTTTTCATTCGATCAGTAGGTTTACTTCTGAAAACTTAATGCGCACAGTCGTCCCTTGACCAAGTTCAGATTCGATACGGATTTGATGTCCTAATTCTTGGCTAATTTTTTGGGTCAGATAGAGCCCAAGTCCAGATGACTGCTGAGTCATGCGACCATTGTAGCCTGAAAATCCGCGTTCAAAAACTCGCAATTGATCACTGTTTTTAATGCCAATCCCAGTATCTTTGATGCAAAGTTCTTGATCTTCCATATAGATCTCAATTCCACCTTCATTTGTGTATTTGAGGCTATTTGAAAGGATTTGTTCAATGACTACTAGCAACCATTTTTTATCCGTTACAATGCTTCTATCCAAGTCATGCAGATTAACACTTAAACCTTTCTGGATAAAGAAAATGGCATATTTGCGAATGACTTCCTTGATCAAATCCTCCACATTTTCTTTCTTCAACACCAGATCATCATGGAAGCTCTCTAAGCGTAGATATTGGAGTACGAGATTGGTATAGGAATCAATCTTAAAAATTTCCTGCTCCAACTGTTGTTTCAGTTGGCGATCCGCCACCTCGCTCACTAGGAGTTTACTGGCTGCAATTGGTGTTTTTATCTGATGAACCCAGAGTGTATAGTAGTCCACCAAATCATTATAGCGGTTTTCAGCATCTGATTTCTTTTGATAGAGTTCAGATTCGCTTTTCTCTAATTTTTCAGTTAGAAGGACTTCCATTGGGGACTTGGCGTCTCTTTTTCCGTAAAACAATTCCTTACGATAGCGTTGCAATTCTATCAAAAAATCATAGACCAAAAACAAAAGTGTTAAAAAGGTAGATAGAAAGAAGAAATAATTAAAGTAGGGCACTTGGTTATCAAATAAGACCTCAAAGAGAAAAAGTAAACCTGTAAGTAAGAAAATAAACACGAAAAAACGGCTACGCGAACGGATATAAGCTAGAAAAAAACTTTTGAAATCAAGCATGTTTCAATCCGTACCCTATTCCTTTCTTGGTTTCGATAAAACCAATCAAACCTTCTTCCTCCAATTTCTTACGCAAGCGGGCGACATTTACGGACAGGGTATTATCATCGATAAAAAAGTCACTATTCCAGAGCTCCCGCATCAAATCGTCACGCGCTACGATATTTCCCGCATGCTCAAATAAGACACGTAAAATCTGAAATTCATTCTTGGTTAAACTGATAGCTTTGCCATTGACATGCACATCCATAGACTTGGTATTGAGGATAACTCCAGCATACTCTAAGAGACTTTCATCCCGTCCAAACTCATAGGAACGACGCAATAAGCCCTGTACCTTGGCTAAAAGAACCTGCTGGTCAAAAGGCTTGGTTACAAAGTCATCCGCCCCCATATTAATGGCCATCACGATGTCCATAGCCTGGTCTCTCGAAGACAGAAACATAATGGGAACTTTTGAAATCTTGCGAATCTCTTGGCACCAGTGATAGCCATTAAAGAGAGGCAAGCCGATATCCATGAGAACCAGATGAGGCTCAGACTGAACAAATAGTGTTAGAACTTCCATGAAGTCTTCTACCATGACTACCTCAAATCCCCATTCAGAGAGCATTTTCCCAACTTGTTGACGGATAACTGGATCATCTTCTACTAGTAAAATCTTATGCATCTGCTCCTCCTTTTTCTATATTATAGCAAAATTCTCCTCACTACTAGCGAAATTGATGTAAATCTGATAAGATAAAAGTTAAGAAAGGAGTTCCCATGACCAATATTTTCGACTACCTAACTGACGTTCAATACGATTCTTTTTACGATCTTCCCTTAAATGAACTGGATATACTTGCTTTTACAGAGCTGACTTATCTTCCTTTTGATAACTTATTGGAACAGCCTGTCAATCGTCTAAGCGATGTCGCAACCCGTGTTCCTCGTGAGACTAACATGTTGACCAATAAAGAACGTCTTCAACTCCTCGATCAGTTATCCCAGCACAAACGTTTTAAAAATAGCAAACTTTCAAATTTTGTCAATGAGATTGATACGGAGCAACAGAAACAGTTCGCTGCTATGACCTATCGCCTTGATTTAGATACTTATCTGATTGTCTTTCGAGGAACGGATGATAGTATTATTGGTTGGAAGGAAGATTTCCACATGACCTACATGAAGGAAATCCCTGCCCAAAAGCATGCTCTTGAATACTTGGAAGAATTCTTTACCCAACATCCAAAACAAAAAGTGATTGTAGCTGGACATTCTAAAGGTGGGAATCTGGCTGTCTATGCTACCAGTCAAATCCAGCCTGAATTGCAAGAAAAAGTCTCCGCAGTTTATACCTATGACGCCCCTGGTTTGCAGGTTCATCTGACTGAGACCACTGGTTATCAAGATGTTATTCCAAAAATTCACCGTTTCGTCCCACAAGGTTCTGTCATCGGCATGATGCTGGAAGTTCCTGATACTCCTATCGTCGTCAAATCTACGGCTCTCGGAGGAATCGCCCAACACAGCACCTTTAGCTGGCTAACCGAGGGACACCACTTTGTCCAACTAGAGGCCATCAGTAGCGAGAGTCTCCAAATCAAAGACACTCTTAAAGAATGGGTGGATAGTGTTCCCGATGAAGAATTGGAGCTCTACTTCGATCTCTTCTTTGGTACCATTCTAGAATCTGGAATCAGTTCCATTAATGAACTGTCTTCTAAAAATGCTATTGACCATGTTCGACAACTTGTTTCTCAAGCCCAGACACTGGAGCCCGAGCAAGTTGAAATCTTAAAAAATCTGACACAACTCCTACTGGATGCTCGTCTCCAAGCCTGGAAAAATCATTTTTAATAACAAGAAAGTCCCTTCCTTTATGGAGGGACTTTCTTGTTGATTCCTTATTTTATTCTTCTGTGTTATACTAGTAGGAGTAAATGCTTTGAAAGAGGAAATCCTATGAAAATCCATAAAACTGTGAACCCTGTTGCCTATGAAAACACTTATTATCTTGAAGGAGACCATCACCTGATTGTGGTTGATCCGGGTAGCAACTGGGAGGCTATTCGTAAGACTATCGAGACCATCAATAAACCAGTCTGTGCGATTCTTCTGACCCACACCCACTACGACCATATTATGAGTCTGGACTTGGTCAGAGATACTTTCGGAAATCCTCCCGTTTATGTGGCAGAAAGTGAAGCATCTTGGCTCTATACTCCTGTTGATAATCTTTCTGGTCTTCCTCGACACGACGATATGACAGATGTCGTATGTAGACCAGCTGAACATACCTTTGTCTTTCATGAAGAATACCAGATTGAGGAGTTCCGCTTTACTGTATTACCAACTTCAGGCCACTCTATTGGTGGTGTATCCTTTGTCTTTCCGGATGCGCAGCTAGTATTAACGGGTGATGCTCTTTTCCGTGAAACTATTGGCCGAACAGATCTACCTACAGGTAGTATGGAACAACTCCTCCATAGTATCCAAACCCAGCTCTTTACTCTTCCTAACTACGATGTCTATCCAGGTCACGGACCTGCTACGACCATCGCTCACGAAAAAACTTTTAATCCATTTTTCTAGCAAGCTAAAAACCAAGGATAATCATCCTTGGTTTTTTGATTACCAAATAATCACACGGTCTTCTGGTGAACGCCACATTCCGTCGCCTTCTTTGACATCATAGGTTGTAAAGAAATCATCAAAGTTTGGCACTTGGACATTGACACGGAGTTTAGCTGGCGCGTGCACATCGACACTTGCCATGAGTTTCATCAACTCTGGGCGGCCTTTCATACGCCAGATACGCGCAAAGTTATGGAAGAATTCTTCGGCTGAGAAGTCAGGTTCTCTCTTGGCAGCTTCAAGGGCAGCAGCAATACCTCCAAGGTCAGCAACGTTTTCTGATACGGTTAATTTACCGTTAATGGTTGCACCGTAAGATTCTTGGCCGTCAAACTGGTCGATAACCTTCTGCGTTTTCTCTTTAAAGGCTGCATAGTCGCTCTCTGTCCACCAGTCCTTGAGACTTCCATTTTCATCAAAGGAAGCTCCGTTAGTATCAAAGGCGTGAGAAATTTCATGGGCAATAACCGCACCAATACCACCATAGTTGGCAGAAGATGACTGATGCAAGTCATAGAATGGCGCCTGTAAGATAGCAGCAGGGAAGACTATCAAGTTCTTTTGTGGATTGTAGTAGGCATTGACCATATGAGCAGGCATTCCCCACTCCTTGTAGTCAACTGGCTGGTTCCACTTGCTCCAGCTGTGCTTGATTTCCACACGCGCAAAGGCGAGGGCATTCTCAAAGAGGCTAGCAGATTCATCTACTACCTTGTCCTTATAGCGGGCTGGTAGCTCCTCTGGATAACCAATATAAGGCTTGATGACATTGAGTTTGACGATGGCTTTTTCTCGTGTTTCAGGAGTCAGCCAGTCATTCTTAGCCAAACGTTCCTTATAAATGTCAATCATGGTCGCCACTTTTTTCTCTACGTCTGCCTTGGCTTCTGGAGAGAATTTTTCGTGGGCATACCAAAGGCCGAGAGCTTGTTTAAAAGGTCCTTGGGCTAAGTGGTAAGCAGCCTTGCGCTTGTCTTGAGCTTCTGGAACTCCTGAAAGGGCACGTCCATAAGCACCTGACAAGACACGAATCTCGTCTGTCAAATAGCTCGTTGAAAGATTGACCACACTCAAGATCAAGCTTGCCTTGAGCAAAGGCCAAGCTTCCTCACTATAAAATTGCTCTGCTGCTTGCCAGAAACGTTCTTCATCTACTATGACCTTATCAGGAACTTGACCAAGAACAGCTTGGAAAAAGTCATCTAAAGGAAGTGCAGGAGCAAACTTTTTGAAATCTTCATAAGAATATGGATGGTAAAGTTTGGCATATTCTGAACTTTCTTCGTTTGAAAGTACGACAGCTGCGATACGGCGGTCCAATTCCAATCGTTTCTCTAGCAAATCTTCGATTTCTTCATCTGAGAAGTTATAGGCTTTGAGGAGATTAGAAGTACTTTCTTTCCAAAGGTTCAATAATTCCTCACGCTGAGGATGGTCTTCCGCATAGTAGGTTGTATCAGGCAAGATAGTTCCTGGTGCACTAGCCCAGAGAACATTAGTTCTAGCATCCATAAAGTCTGGTGAAACACCAAATGGAAGGAAGTTTGGTTTACCAGCTAATTCGAATGCAGCTAGTTTACTTGCGAAATCCGCAAAACTTTCCAAATCTTGATATTCCTTAAGCATTGGAAGGACTGGCTCAATCCCATCAGCTTCTCGTTTGTCAAAATCTCTGACCATGCTATGGTACTTGACAAAATTTGCCAAGATAGCATCTTCTGGCACATCTTCACCTGCCAACCATTTGTCGGTTGTCGTTAGCATCAACTCTTCAATTTCTTCGTCAAGGTCGATAAAACCACCTGTTCTCGATTTATCAGCTGGAATGACGGCAGTCTTTTCCCATTCACCATTTATAGCATCATAAAAATCATCTTGATAACGTGTCATCTTGTTCTCGCTTTCATTTTTCACTTATTCCTAGCTTAGCAAAAATCCCTGGGGAATGCAATTAAAAATACCGTCTTCTTCTGATTGTTTTCTAGTTAATATTTTAAATATTTACAAAATTAACTTGACTTAATTTTTATTTTAATGTATATTAAAAGATAGGAGGAATATAACTGTATGATACGTATCGAAAACCTCAGCGTCTCCTACAAAGAAACGTTGGCACTAAAGGATATTTCACTAGTGCTCCAAGGACCAACTATTACCGGAATTATTGGTCCAAACGGTGCTGGAAAATCAACCTTATTAAAAGGTATGCTGGGAATTATCCCACATCAAGGTCAGGCATTTCTCGATGACAAGGAAGTTAAAAAATCCTTACATCGAATCGCCTATGTCGAACAAAAAATCAATATCGACTACAACTTTCCCATCAAGGTCAAGGAATGCGTCTCGTTAGGACTATTTCCCTCTATCCCTCTCTTTCGAAGTTTAAATGCTAAACATTGGAAGAAAGTGCAAGAAGCCCTTGAAATCGTCGGCCTAGCTGACTACGCTGAACGTCAAATCAGTCAACTGTCTGGAGGTCAATTCCAGCGGGTCTTGATTGCCAGATGTTTGGTTCAGGAAGCCGACTATATCCTCTTGGATGAACCTTTTGTTGGGATTGACTCTGTCAGTGAGGAAATCATCATGAATACGCTGAGAGATTTAAAAAAAGCTGGGAAGACGGTTCTCATCGTCCACCACGACCTCAGCAAGGTTCCCCACTACTTCGATCAAGTCTTGCTTGTCAATCGAGAAGTGATTGCCTTTGGTCCAACCAAAGAAACCTTTACCGAAGCCAATCTCAAAGAAGCTTACGGTAATCGACTCTTTTTCAATGGAGGTGACCTATGATTGCAGAATTTATCGATGGATTGCAAAAATTCCATTTCTTACAAAATGCCTTGATAACAGCTATTGTCGTTGGGGTCGTTGCTGGAGCTGTGGGATGTTTCATCATCCTACGCGGGATGTCACTCATGGGAGATGCCATTTCACATGCTGTCTTGCCAGGTGTTGCCCTCTCCTTTATCTTGGGCGTTGACTTCTTTATCGGAGCCATTGTCTTTGGATTGCTAGCTGCCATCATCATTACCTACATCAAGGGGAACTCGATTATCAAAAGCGATACCGCCATCGGCATTACCTTTTCTTCTTTCTTAGCCCTCGGTATCATCTTGATTAGTGTCGCTAAAAGTTCAACTGACCTTTTCCATATCCTTTTTGGTAATATCTTGGCCGTACAAGATACGGATATGTTTATTACTATGGGTGTTGGAGCAGTCATTCTCTTGTTAATCTGGATTTTCTTCAAGCAACTCTTGATAACTTCCTTTGATGAACTATTGGCTAAAGCCATGGGAATGCCTGTCAATTTCTATCACTACCTACTCATGGTACTCTTGACTCTCGTGTCTGTGACAGCCATGCAAAGTGTCGGAACTATCCTGATTGTAGCCATGCTGATTACCCCAGCTGCAACTGCTTATCTTTATGCTAATAGCCTGAAAAGCATGATTTTCCTTTCCTCAACCTTTGGAGCTACTGCTTCAGTTTTGGGACTCTTTATCGGTTATAGCTTTAACGTTGCGGCAGGTTCTAGTATCGTGCTTACAGCCGCTAGTTTCTTTCTCATTAGCTTCTTTATCGCTCCAAAACAACGATATTTGAAACTGAAAAATAAACATTTGTTAGAATAAGGGGTAAATCCCCAATAAATTGGAGGATCTAATGAAAAAATTAGGTACATTGTTCGTTCTTTTTCTTTCCGTTATTGCTCTTGTAGCATGTGCTAGCGGAAAAAAAGATGCAGCTTCTGGTCAAAAACTAAAAGTTGTTGCTACAAACTCAATCATCGCTGATATTACTAAAAATATTGCTGGTGACAAGATTGATCTTCACAGTATCGTTCCTGTTGGTCAAGACCCTCACGAATACGAACCACTTCCTGAAGACGTCAAGAAAACTTCTCAAGCCGACTTAATCTTCTACAACGGCATCAACCTTGAAACAGGTGGAAATGCCTGGTTTACAAAATTGGTAGAAAATGCTAAGAAAACTGAAAACAAAGACTACTTTGCAGTCAGCGAAGGCGTTGATGTTATCTACCTTGAAGGCCAAAACGAAAAAGGCAAAGAAGACCCACACGCTTGGCTTAACCTTGAAAATGGGATGATTTTTGCTAAAAACATCGCCAAACAATTGAGCGCTAAAGACCCTAGCAACAAGGAATTCTACGAAAAAAATCTCAAAGAATATACTGATAAGCTAGACAAACTGGACAAGGAAGCTAAGGAGAAATTTAACAACATCCCTGCTGAGAAAAAACTCATTGTAACTAGTGAAGGATGCTTCAAATACTTCTCTAAAGCATATGGTGTCCCAAGTGCCTATATCTGGGAAATCAACACTGAAGAAGAAGGAACACCTGACCAAATCAAGACCTTGGTTGAAAAACTTCGCCAAACAAAAACTCCTTCCCTCTTCGTAGAATCAAGTGTGGATGACCGTCCAATGAAAACTGTATCTCAAGACACAAACATCCCAATCTACGCACAAATCTTTACTGACTCTATCGCAGAACAAGGTAAAGAAGGCGACAGTTACTACAACATGATGAAATACAACCTTGACAAGATTGCTGAAGGTTTGGCAAAATAATCCTCTGAAAAACGTCATTCTCACGTGAGCTGGCGTTTTTTCTATACCCATATTTTCAGTCAAATCATTGGAAAATTCTGACTGTTTCAGCTAAAATGGAAGAAAAAAGATTGGAGTATCTTATGGTAACTTTTCTCGGAAATCCTGTAAGCTTTACAGGTAAACAACTACAAGTTGGAGATAAGGCGCTGGACTTTTCTCTCACTGCAACTGATCTTTCTAAAAAATCTCTAGCTGATTTTGATGGGAAGAAAAAAATCTTGAGTGTCGTGCCTTCTATTGATACAGGTATCTGCTCAACTCAAACGCGTCGTTTTAATGAAGAACTAGCTGGACTGGATAATACGGTTGTCTTGACTGTTTCCATGGACCTTCCTTTTGCCCAAAAACGTTGGTGCGGTGCTGAAGGTATTGAAAATGCCATCATGCTTTCAGACTACTTCGACCACTCTTTTGGACAAGATTACGCCCTCTTAATCAATGAGTGGCACTTACTTGCTCGCGCGGTCTTTGTCCTTGATACTGACAATATCATCCGCTATGTTGAGTATGTGGACAATATCAATTCCGAGCCAAACTTTGAAGCAGCCATTGAAGCAGCAAAGTCTCTTGACTAAAAGAAAGCCCACTTGTAACGGGGCAGAAAGCTAGAGAAATCTAGCTTTTTTTGGTATACTAGATGGAGATAATAAACAAGGAAATACGAATGACACCAAATAAAGAAGATTACTTAAAATGTATTTATGAGATTGGCATAGAAGTTCCTAAGATTACCAATAAGGAAATCGCTGCACGGATGCAGGTATCACCTCCAGCTGTAACTGAGATGATCAAGCGCATGCAATCCGAAAATCTTATATTAAAAAATAAAGAAAATGGCTATATACTAACGGATATCGGCTTAAAGCTGGTCTCTGAGCTTTATCGTAAACATCGACTGATAGAGGTCTTTCTAGTTCACCATCTAGACTATACCAGCAATCAGATTCACGATGAGGCTGAGGTATTAGAGCATACCGTTTCAGACCTTTTTGTGGAGCGACTAGAAACTATGTTAGGCTTTCCAAAGACCTGTCCCCATGGTGGAACCATTCCTGCCAAGGGTGAGCTTCTAGTTGAGGTTAATAACCTACCACTCTCTGATATCAAGGCAGCGGGAACCTATCTTTTGACAAGAGTTCATGATAGCTTTGAACTTCTCCAATATTTGGAAAAACATGCCATCCATATTGGAGAACAACTCCAAGTCAAGCAGTTCGATGGCTTCTCTAATACCTTTACTCTGATTCACAACCATGAAGAACTTCAAGTCAGCCTCGAAATCGCCAAACAACTCTATGTTGAAAAGATGAACTAAAAACCCATCCCTAGAAGTTTTATCTTTTAGGGATTTTCTATAACAAAAAACCAAGCAAAAACTTGGTTTTTCTTATCTATTTTTGGTATCAAGGATGATGGTTACGGGGCCATCATTGATCAGTTCCACCTGCATATCTGCTCCGAAGACACCTGTTTTCACAGGAACTTCCTTGGATAGTTCTCGGTTAAAATCTTGATAGAAAGCCTCTGCAACATCAGGCTTAGCAGCACCTGTAAAGGCTGGACGATTGCCTTTTTTGGTATCTGCAAACAGAGTAAACTGAGAGATGGAAAGGACTTGGCCTTGGATATCCTTAACCGATAAGTTCATCTTGCCTTCAGCATCTGAGAAAATTCGCATATTGACAAGCTTTCTGACTGCATAATCCAAATCTTCTTTTTGATCCTCAGGTCCAACACCTACTAAGAGTAAGAGTCCCTGCTGAATTTTCCCATATACTTGACCCTCAATAGAAACTTGAGCTTTCTTGACACGCTGAACGACAATTTTCATAGCAATCCTTTCTGATGATATCAAGCCAACTTAACCATTGGTACGTTTAACCGAGTAGACTTCTGGTACACTCTTAATCTTATCAACCACGGTGGTCAGCATTGAAAGGTTTGAAATTCCAAAGGAAACATGGATATTAGCAAATTTCATATCCTTGGTTGGTTGAGCATTAACTGTTGAGATATTTTTAGTTGTATTTGATAAGACTTGCAAGATATCATTCAATAGACCAGAACGGTTGAGCCCGTAGATATCGATGTGAGCCATATATTCCTTGTTTGAGAATTGGTCTTCCCATTCAACATCGAGTAGACGTTGTTCGTAGTTTTCCTGCGAACGAAGATTCATACAGTCCACACGGTGGATGGCAACACCACGACCTTTGGTAATATAACCAACGATATCATCACCTGGAACAGGATTACAACATTTGGCAATCCGGATCAAGAGCCCAGAAGCACCTTGGATGACTACTCCACCCTCATGCTTAACCTTGAGGGTTTCTTTGTTTTCAACCTTGACTTCGCCACCCTTAACCAGTTCTTCAGCTTCTGCCTTAGCTTTGGCCCGCTCTTCTTCACGACGTTCCTTCTCAGTCAAACGGTTAAAGACAGTGATAGCTCCGATTTCTCCAAAACCAATCGCCGCAAATAGCGCTTCTTCAGTCTTGTAGCTGGTTTTTTGAAGGACTTCATCCATGTGACGTTTGTCCATAAATTTATTGGCCACATAGCCGTTTTCTTGAAGCTGACTAATCAGCAATTCACGACCTTTATTGATGGACAATTCTTTGTCTTGGTTTTTAAAAAACTGACGAATTTTGTTACGAGCCTTGCTGGTCTTAACCATATTGAGCCAGTCACGGCTTGGTCCAAATGAATTTGGATTGGTGATGATTTCAACCTGGTCACCCGTTTTTAACTTAGTCGTCAATGGAACCATGCGACCATTAACCTTGGCACCAGTCGCTTTTTCCCCAATCTTTGTATGAATTTCATAGGCAAAGTCAATCGGACCTGAATCTTTTGGAAGTGAACGAACCGCTCCATCTGGAGTAAAGACATAAATCTCCTCAGCCAGATAGTTTTCCTTGACAGTATCCACAAATTCCTTGGCATCATCTGCTTGATCTTGGAGTTCCATCATCTCCTTGATCCAGTTCATTCCAATAGCAGATTCCTTGCTATTAACCTGACCCTTGATTCCTTTTTTGTAAGCCCAGTGAGCCGCAACCCCGTACTCAGCAACCTCGTGCATCTCCTTAGTACGAATCTGGAACTCAATCGGCCCTTTTGGTCCATAAACAGTCGTATGGATAGACTGGTAACCATTGGCCTTACGATTGGCAATATAGTCCTTGAAACGTCCCGGCATTGGCTTCCAAAGCTCATGAACGTAACCTAACATCGCATAGACATCACTCTGAGTGTCTAGGATACAACGAATGGCAATCAGGTCATAGATCTCCTCAAAGCGTTTTTTCTTGTCCTGCATCTTGCGATAAATAGAGTAGATATGCTTTGGACGGCCATAGATTTTCCCTGTAAGATGGCGCTCAGAAGAGTATTCCTCAAGTTTCGTCACAACTTCATCGACCAAGGCTTCGCGTTCTTGACGTTTTTCCTTCATCATGTGACTAATCTTGTAAAATTCAGTTGGATTCAGATAGCGGAAAGAGAGGTCTTCTAGTTCCCACTTAACACTTGAAATCCCCAAACGGTGAGCAAGCGGTGCATAGATTTCCATGGTTTCTCTAGAAATACGCTCCTGCTTGTCCTTACGAAGATGTTTGAGGGTGCGCATATTGTGCAGACGGTCAGAGAGTTTGACCAAGATAACACGGATATCCTCTGACATGGCCATAAGCATCTTGCGGTGGTTTTCAGCCAGCTGCTCTTCGATAGACTTGTACTCAACCTTACCAAGTTTGGTAACACCGTCCACAATCACTCGAACATCATGGCCAAACTCACGCTCTAAGTCATCCAAGGTAGCTTCTGTGTCTTCTACCACGTCATGCAAAAAACCACAGGCAACTGTAACAGCATCCAGCTTGAGTTTAGCCAAAATACCTGCTACCTGAATCGGGTGGATAATGTAGGGCTCGCCTGATTTACGATACTGACCACTATGGCATTCTACAGCATAAACCAAGGCCTTATGGACAAAAGCCACATCTTCTTTCGATAAATATTTTTGTGTTAAAGCGACTACTTCATCGCCTGAATAAATTACTTCTTTGGGCATGCATACTCTCCAATTCTTCCTACCATTTTAACACTTTTTAGTGAATATGAAAACTAGAAAAGCCTCTTCTGTAAGAGTTTGCTAAACTTAATAAAAAAACACTACCAGAAAAACTCTAGTAGTGCTAATTGATACAAATCTATCTTAGTAAACTGTTCTTTCAGTTTCTACATCGAAGAAGTGAGCTTTGTTCAAGTCAAATCCAAGTTCAACTGTTGCACCAGCTTGCAAGTAGTCACGTGCGTCAACCTTAGCAACGAACTCATCTTTACCAACTTGGCAGTATAGGTGAGATTCTGAACCAAGCAATTCTGATACAGAGATTGTTGCTTTCACAACTGATTCTGGGAATGTTTCAAGGAAAGCAGGTTCTGCATTCACATCTTCTGGACGGATACCGAAGATCAATTCTTTACCATCGTAACCTTTTTCACGAAGAACTTTCAAAGCTCCTTCTGGAACTTTCAAGTTAAAGCCGTCAGCAACGATGTGGTCACCGTTCAATTTAACGTTGATAAAGTTCATAGCTGGACTTCCGATAAATCCTGCTACGAATTTGTTAACTGGGTTTTTGTAAACTTCTTGAGGAGTACCGATTTGTTCAACACGTCCGATAGTACCTGTACCAGCAGGGTTTTTAGTTGCTGACATGATAACGATACGGTCTGCAAGTGTCATCGCTTCTGTTTGGTCGTGAGTTACGTAGATAGTTGTAGCTCCGATACGACGGTGGATTTTAGCGATTTCAGCACGCATTGATACACGAAGTTTAGCATCCAAGTTTGACAAAGGTTCGTCCATCAAGAATACTTTGGCATCACGGACGATTGCACGACCCATGGCAACACGTTGACGTTGACCACCAGAAAGGTCAGCTGGTTTACGATCCAAGAATTCTTTCAAACCAAGAATTTCTGCTGCTTCTTGTACACGTTTGTCAATGTCTTCTTTACTGTATTTACGCAATTTCAAACCGAAGGCCATGTTATCGTATACAGTCATGTGTGGGTAAAGAGCGTAGTTTTGGAACACCATGGCGATATCACGGTCTTTTGGAGCTACGTCGTTGACAACCACGCCATCGATAGATGCAGTACCTTCTGTGATGTCTTCAAGACCAGCAATCATACGAAGAGTAGTTGATTTACCACATCCTGAAGGGCCTACGAAAACGATAAACTCTTTGTCTTTGATGTTCAAGTTGAAATCTTCAACTGAATAGTGTTCGCTGTTTGGATATTTTTTGTAAATATTTTTAAGATTTAATTCTACCATTGTGGAGAACTCCTTTTGTCATTTGATAGTTTTATTATAGATGAAAACGCTTAACTAATCTATGGCAAGGTGACCAAAAAAATAAAAAAGTTCTGTGCAACTTGCACAAAACTTTATATTATATCTGGTAAAATTAACTGATAACACAAGGTGAGGTCAGTCAATTCTTTCAACTGAAGACCGGTCAATTCTTCCCATTTATCAATCTTATATTGGAGAGAATTACGGTGCAAATACAACTGCTGAGCTGTTTTTGTCAGGACTGCACTGTTTTCCCACAGTGAAAGGATGATTTCCTGAATCTGATCTTGATCTAGAATTTGCTGACGGAGATAGTCCTTGATCAGTCTAAGATCAACCTGTCTTTCGCCCAAACTCCAAAGATAAAGTTGAGAAAAAGTATGGAAACCTTGATGCCCTTGTCGCCACCAGTTTTTGAACAAGTCACGTTCTGCTTTGATGAGATCTGGCAGAGCCTGATGTCCTGTCTGTGACCAGACCTGTCCTAGCATGATGGATAAGCGAACCCCAAAATCGTATTCTACGGCTTCCAAGGTATCCATCAAGATAGAGCGAACAGAGGTGTATTTATCCTGTTGGAGAACAAAAATGTAATCCTGCGCTCCCACCTGAAGCACTGTTTGACAATTTGGAAAGAGGGTTCCCATCATCTCTAACCAAGACGTCAAATTCTCCTGTTGGAAATAGGAGAGGTGACAATAAACAAGCTGCAACTTTTTAAAGTTTTGCGGTGCCTGTCCCTTACCTTCGACCAGATAAGTATACCAAGGATTGAGGGAAATGGTTTGCTCCTGTTTGGTTAAGAGAGCTACCAGCTGTTTTTCACGCTCGCTAAGACTAGCTTCCTCAAGCAAAAGCCACTGATAATTTGACAGAGGTAGACTTAGATAACCCTCTTTATCAACTGGCTGATCTAAGATTTTACCGTCAGGAAACCAATCCAGTAGTTCTTTTGCAATCATCTCTAGCCCTCCACTTTTTGGATGCACCAAGAAATCAAGGTTTCGAGGCGCTCCACATTTTCAGTCATATGAAGATAGCCCATGACCGCTTCAAAACCCGTGGACATACGGTAGGTTACCACATCCGCATTCTTAGCCTTGGTATGACTGTTGGTATTGCGGCCCCGTTTATAGATTTCTTCCTCTTTTTCCGTTAGGACTTCTTCTTCCAGCATGAGGGAAATCAAGTGTGCCTGAGCCTTGGCCGACACATACTTGGTTGCCTCTTGGTGGAGTTTATTGGGTTTGGTCATGCCTTTGAGAATGAGATGGCGACGGATATACATAGAATAAACCGCATCTCCTTCAAAGGCTAGAGCAATCCCGTTAATGAGATTGACATCAATCACGTGTCCACCTCACTCCATCCTTGGTATCAAGCAATTTAATCCCTTGTGCAGCTAGTTGGTCACGAATTTGGTCAGCTGTTGCAAAGTCTTTATTTGCACGTGCTTCTTGACGTTTTTGGATCAAGGCTTCAATCTCTTCATCCAAAACTTCCTCAACAAAGACCACTCCAAAGACTTCCAACATGGCAGCAAGAGTTTCCTTGACAGCCGCATCATAGTTTCCTGAGTTGATCCACTTGGCCATTTCAAAGACAACGGTGATTCCGTTAGCTGTATTGAAATCTTCATCCATGGCAGCTACAAACTTATCTTTAAAAGCTTGCAACTCCCCCGCATCTACAGTTCCAGTAAATGGTTGCTCGTAGGTGTTCTTCAAATACTTGAGATTGGTCTCTGCATCTCGCACTGCTTTTTCCGTAAAGTTGATTGGCTTACGATAGTGCTGGGTCGCAAAGAAGAAACGCAACACTTGACCATCGATAGTTTTGAGAGCATCGTGTACCGTAATGAAGTTCCCCAAAGACTTAGACATCTTGACATTGTCGATATTGACAAAACCATTGTGCATCCAGTAGTTGGCAAAGGTCTTGCCTGTTTTAGCTTCAGACTGGGCAATTTCGTTGGTATGGTGAGGAAACTCAAGGTCAGCTCCACCACCGTGAATATCGATGGTATCACCCAAAATCTCCGTTGACATGACCGAACATTCGATATGCCAGCCTGGACGTCCAGGTCCCCAAGGACTGTCCCAAGAAATCTCACCTGGTTTAGCAGATTTCCAAAGAGCAAAGTCTACAGGGTTTTCCTTGCGAACTGTTTCCTCATCTGTACGACCTGAAGCACCTAGTTCCAAGTCTTCTAGTGTTTTATTAGCTAACTTAGCATAGTTATGAGATTTTTCCACACGGAAATAGACATCTCCTTGACTCTCATAAGCATAGCCCTTTTCAATCAAATCAACAACAAAACGAATAATATCATCCATAAACTCGACTACACGAGGATGACGAGTTGCAGGCTTCACGCCTAAAGCCGTCACGTCCTCACGAAAGGCAGCAATGTACTTGTCCGCTACTTCTTGAGGTGTGATGCCTTCTTCCTTGGCTCGGTTGATAATCTTGTCATCTACATCGGTAAAGTTGGAAATGTAGGCAACCTCATAACCACGGTACTCAAAGTAGCGACGAATGGTATCGAAGGCTACTGTCGAGCGGGCATTCCCTACGTGAATGTAGTTGTATACAGTTGGCCCACAGACATACATGAGAACCTCTCCCTTTGTAATCGGGACAAATTCTCGTAAATCACGAGACATGGTGTCATAGATTTTAATCATAAAATAATAGTCAGGAAAGCTAAAATTCATAAACAGATATTTTCATAACTAACTGTTCAACTAAATTTTAGTCCGATTGCCTGTCACAAATCGGATTTCCTTGCTCCTTTCTAAACATAAAAGAAGAATACAGTAAAAAGATGAAGGGAGTCACTACGGAAGTTTTATTGCTATGTTTTCCGTTAGGCTCCCTTCCTCTCTTGTTTCGAATTTATCGTAAAGACTAGTCTAAACTAACTCTTGAGCAATAACTAGGGCTATCTCAAAGAAAGTCATAGCATCCGCTTTTCTATCCTCGCGTCTAGCATCCCATTCGTGATTTTGATGGTCGACATAGTCAGCTGTGTAGAAAAACTGATAGACATTGGCTAGTCGATATTGGGCCCAGGCCATGATAGCTGAAGCTTCCATATCTACAACTCTAGCTCCTGCTGCTAGTCTTCGTTTGACTTTAGCAGCTGTCTCACGATAGAAGGCATCTGTGGTCCAAGACTTTGTTCGAATATGCTCAATGCCAGCTTTATCCAAGGCTTTTTCCATAGTTAAGAGTAAAGATTGCTCATAGACTATTTCATCACTTGCTGGAGCATAGTGATAACTAGTACCTTCATCACGTAAAGCCGAGCTTGGTAGGATAATCTTATCTGCTTGAATAGACTGGTCTAGAACTCCGCAAGATCCTAAAACGATAAAGTTCTTAAATCCTCTTGCTTTGAGTTCTTCTAAGAGTCCAACAACCATTGGAGCTCCAATAAGAGCCATAGAAACTGCTACCTTACTCCCATCTTTTTCATAGATATACCATGGCAGTTTGCCATTTAGATTGGTAAGATAACCACCTTCGTAGACACCATCTATCTGCTTTACTCGTTCAAGGATTTCTCCATTAAAAGACAAGATAATGGTATCACAGATTTCTCCACCACTAAGGAGGCTTCGATTAGTTGGCTCTATAACAGCAGGCACATTTTCAAATTCTTCTAATAGCATTTATTACTCTTTCGCATTCAGATAAACCACCTGGGTCTGTTTAACAAAGCCAATCTTTTCATACAAACGTTTGGCTCCTACATTGCTATCTTCCACGGCAATCTGAAACTCCTTGTCATTTTGCTCAATCAGTTTGTTGACAAGGGATTTTGCTAGATAGCTTCCGTAGCCTTTTCCACGTTCAGGTTCCGATATTGCTAAACCGTAGAAGTAATTCGTATCGCTTGATAAATCAACCGTGCAAGTTCCAATAACCTGACCGTCTTTTAATAAAATATATAAGCGACTTTCTGGATCTTTCAGAGCTTCAGCGACATATCTATCCACAACTTCTCTAGATTCATGTTCCTCTGAAAATGCCTGAAATTTTAACTGACTAATTTGATCCTGATACGAACAATCTGCTAACAAAACTTCAAGATTGGAAAGTTTTGCTAACGGATAAGGTCTTCTATCCTTACCTAACCAAGTTTCTGTCTCTTCATCCTCGACCAGTCCCCAGTTGTTGACAAAATCAGGGTAACGGTCTAGAAAGACACGCTCTGTCTGAAAAGTAACTGAACGAATAGGAAAAGAAGCTGTTTCTCTCTCAAAACCAGTAAACAATGCACGCGCAATTCCTTGACGACGATGACCTGGATGAACCAGTATCGTCACTTCCACATCTTGGTCATCTGCATAGACGGTTAATAGGCCAACAAGTTCGCCTTTTTCGTAATAAAGGAAAAAGGCGGGCATGTTTGGGTCAAAATTAAGCATGTTAGAGAGATAGGGATCACGATAGGTACCGTCATAGTTTTGGCAACAGTTAATTAGTTTTTTCGCCTCAGATAACTCCTCTTGGCTTAACTTGTTTCTTGCTTGAATCATATAGGTATCCTCTACAAACCAGACGAACTGTGACTGGCATCTCTCGCCTGCTCAAGTTTATTGACGTAGTATTCCCGTTTTACTTCAACTTCGTGAATGGTTGGTTCATCCTTTTGCCCATGCACTCGGACAATCTTGGCAGGAATACCGACAACCGTTACATCACTAGGAACATCTGCTACGACAACCGCTGCAGCACCGACTTTGGCATTTTCACCGATTTCTACAGGTCCAATGACTTGAGCATGAGCAGAGATGAGAGCTCCTTTACGAACGGTCGGATGGCGTTTGCCAACATCCTTCCCTGTCCCTCCAAGAGTTACCCCGTGGTAGAGAAGAACCCCTTTTTCAACGATAGCCGTCTCCCCAATTACAAGACCTGAACCATGGTCGATAAAGACACCTGATTCAATCTGAGCTCCAGGGTGAATCTCAATCTGAGTCCAAAAACGCCAAAACTGGCTGTGCACGCGAGCTAAAAGCTTAAAGCCATGTTTCCAGAGAAAATGAGAGAGACGGTGGGCAGCCAAGGCTTTGACACCAGGATAGGTCAAAAGAACCTCCAAAGTGGTGCGAGCCGCTGGATCATTTTCTTTTACGATATCAATGGTTTCACGCCACCATCCCATACAATTCTCCTTTTCTTATTCTGAGTCTTTTGGTGTTTCTGTAGTTTCTTTCTTAGGTTTGTGGTCCTTGTGGTGGTGACGAGGACGATCGCCATGACGATGACCTTTATCCCCTTTTTCTTCTGAACGTTCAGGTTTTGGTGGACGTGGCAAGAGTGCCTTCATAGAAGCATCTACACGACCTTTTTCATCGATCTTGATAATCTTCACATCTACAAAATCACCAATTTGAACTAAATCTTCTACATTATTAGTACGAGTCCAAGCCATTTCAGAGATGTGTACGAGGGCATCTGTCTTGTCAAAGAGGTTGACAAAGGCACCAAATTTCTCGATCCGAACCACTTTGGCATGGTAGACTTCATCCACTTTTGCTTCACGAACCAAACCAGCAATGATTTCTTTGGCACGGTTAATGGCAGCTTGGTCGCTCGAGTAGATAGACACGTTTCCTTCTTCGTCGATATCAATCTTAACGCCTGTTTCAGCGATGATCTTATCGATGGTTTCTCCACCCTTACCGATGACAATCTTAATCTTGTCCACATCAATCTTAATAGTATCAATTTTCGGTGCAGTTGGAGCCAATTCTGGACGAACTTCTGGAATCGTTGCTTCAATGACATCAAGGATTTCAAAACGAGCTTTCTTGGCTTGAGCAAGAGCTTCAGTCAAGATTTCTGCAGTAATCCCTTGAATTTTGATATCCATTTGAAGGGCTGTAATCCCGTCACGAGTACCTGCAACCTTAAAGTCCATGTCTCCAAAGTGGTCTTCCAAACCTTGAATATCTGTCAATACGGTGTAGTTGTTTCCATCTGAAATCAGACCCATGGCAATACCTGCTACTGGTGCCTTGATTGGCACACCACCAGCCATAAGGGCAAGAGTACCCGCACAGATAGATGCTTGAGATGAAGAACCATTTGATTCCAAGACTTCTGCTACCAAACGGATAGCGTATGGGAATTCTTCCAAGCTTGGCAATACTTGAGCAAGAGCACGCTCACCGAGAGCACCGTGACCAATTTCACGACGACCAGGCGCACCATAACGTCCAGTTTCACCAACAGAGTATTGTGGGAAGTTATAGTGGTGCATGAAGCGTTTCTTGTACTCTGGATCCAAACCATCGATGATTTGCGTTTCACCCATTGGCGCCAAAGTCAAGATAGAAAGAGCCTGAGTTTGTCCACGAGTAAAGAGACCTGAACCATGTACGCGAGGAAGGTAGTCCACTTGTGCATCCAAAGGACGGATTTCATCGACCTTACGGCCGTCAGGACGAACCTTGTCTTCTGTGATCAAACGGCGCACTTCTGCATGTTCCATTTGTTCCAAGATTTCAGCCACATCACGCATGATACGGTCAAATTCTTCGTGGTCTGCATATTTTTCTTCGTAAACTGCTGTGACTTGGTCTTTAACTGCTTGAGTTGCAGCTTCACGCGCCAATTTTTCTTCAACTTGAACAGCTTTTTGAAGGTCGCTGTTGTAGGCTGCGATGATTTCAGCTTGCAATTCAGCATCTACATGAAGCAATTCTACTTCTGCTTTTTCTTTTCCGACTGCCGCAACGATTTCTTCTTGGAAGGCAATCAATTCTTTAACGGCTTCGTGTCCTTTAAGAAGGGCTTCCAACATGATTTCTTCTGACAATTCTTTGGCACCAGACTCTACCATGTTAATAGCGTGCTTGGTACCAGCTACTGTCAATTCAAGAAGCGATTGCTCTGCTTGTTCTTGACTTGGGTTGATGACGATCTGGCCATCCACATAACCCACTTGTACCCCAGCGATTGGTCCGTCAAATGGAATATCTGAGATTGACAAGGCTAATGATGAACCAAACATGGCTGCCATTGGTGCAGATGCATTTTCATCGTAAGAAAGGACTGTGTTGATCACTTGCACTTCGTTACGGAAACCTTCCGCAAACATTGGACGGATTGGACGGTCAATCAAACGCGCTGTCAAGGTCGCATCTGTTGAAGGACGTCCTTCACGTTTCATAAAGCCACCAGGAAACTTCCCAGCCGCATACATTTTTTCTTCGTAGTTGACTTGAAGCGGGAAGAAATCCCCAGTTGCCATCTTCTTAGACATAACAGCAGCAGTCAAGACAGTTGACTCACCATAACGCACGACAACAGAGCCATTTGCTTGCTTAGCAACCTGACCAGTCTCTACAATCAACTCACGACCCGCAAAAGTCGTTTGAAACACATGTTTTGTCATTTTAATCCCCTTTGGATTGATAATATTATACGCCTTGCCTACAAAGATCAAGATACAAAGCCGTTAAGCAACTCAAAGGAAAATAGGAAATCGGACGACGGAGCGACTGCTCCTAGGCAGATTTATCTTTTTCCACAGAGTTGTAGGCGTGTTCAATTCTCAAGATACAAATCATTAGAAAGGTTTGATGCTAAAGCATCTAAGCCTTTCACGCTAATCGCTATCATGCGATTAGCTAAATGCTTTACTAACTCCCTCGTCAAATAATATCGATTTAACTCGCTCGTGTCGCTAAACCTTGCAGTTTGAATGCATTGTATTATTTAATACCCTCATCTTTGTATCAAGTACGTACAGAGTCTATTTTATCATATTTTTCTTAAAAAGTGCTGTCTTTTCTATTAAAAAGGAACCATTCCTCTAGGAAAAGAAGAATGGTTTGCTTTTTATTATCCTAAAGATTGGTGATTAAACAAGGCATGGGTTGCTTGGTGAATGTACTGAGCAGTATCTGCATTGTTCATGGTGTAGAGATGCACGCCTGCTACATCTTGCGTTACCAAGTCCACGATTTGGTCCACGGCATAGGCAAGTCCTGCTGCTCTGAGTGACTCAGGGTCATTCTCATACTTGTCTAAGATAGCTTTAAACTTACGTGGGAGATGGATATTCTCACAAGTCTTCAAGAGACGAAGCGCTTGGTTACGATTCAGGATTGGCATAATTCCAGCATGGATAGGAACATCAATCCCTGCCAAGGTACATTTATCTTGAAAATCGTAGAATCGCTCATTATCAAAGAAAAGCTGAGTGACAAGACTTGAACAGCCTGCATCTACTTTTCTTTTCAGATTTTGAATATCTGAGATTTGGTTTGGTGAATCAGGGTGCCCTTCTGGGTAACAAGCGCCAATAATTTCAAAGTGTGGCGCCTGCTCCTTGATGAATTCAATCAGATCTGTCGCATAACGGAAGTCCTTTTGTGGTTCAACATCTGGAATGAGATCGCCACGAAGAGCCAAGATTTTCTGTACCCCAACCTTATCCAAATCTGCAATGGTCTCAGCCACCTTATCCTTAGTCAGATAGATAGCTGGCAAGTGAGCAATGGTCGGAATCTCCAAGTCATTTTGGATATAGTCTGCCAAACGAACCGTCGTCTCTTTGATATTAAATTTATTATTGCTGGCAGTCACACTGATAAAGTGTGGGGCCAAATCCTGCATATCTTTCAGGGCCGCAATAATTTTGTCATTGCCTACTGCTGGGTTTGGAGGGAAAACTTCAAATGAGAGGGACGGTGTTTGACGTGACATATGTATAAACCTTTTCTAGTTGATTTCTTACTGATCCACCATGTATGGAGAACTGTCTTTTCTTACAATTTCTCACGCGCAGCTTTCGCAGCTTCTACAAGGCGGATCAAGCTTTCTTTCGTTTCTGGAATACCACGTGTTTTCAAACCACAGTCAGGGTTGATCCAAACTTTTCTGCTTGGTACTTTAGCAAGGATTGCTTCGATTGTGTGGTCGATTTCGCCTTCGTTAGGCACACGAGGTGAGTGGATATCGTAAACCCCAGGTCCAACTTCTGTTTGGAAGTTTTTCGCTTTGAGTTCGTCTAAGATTTCAAGGTTTGAACGGCTAGCTTCAAATGAGATAACGTCTGCATCCAAGTTGTCGATAGCTGGGATGATATCTGTAAATTCTGAGTAACACATGTGAGTGTGGATTTGTGTGTCTGGTGCCACTGTTGAGTGTACCAAACGGAAGGCTGGAATAGCCCAGTCAAGGTAGTCTTCGTACCAGTCGCTACGACGAAGTGGCAATTTCTCACGAAGAGCAGCCTCGTCGATTTGGATGATTTTCACGCCTGCAGCTTCAAGGTCAAGAACTTCATCCTTGATAGCAAGAGCGATTTGAAGAGTAGAATCCTTGATAGAGATGTCTTCACGTGGGAATGACCAGTTAAGAATTGTAACAGGTCCAGTCAACATACCTTTAACAGGTTTGTCCGTACGGCTTTGTGCGTAGCTAGACCATTTCACAGTGATTGGGTTAAGACGAGTCACATCACCCCAGATGATTGGTGGTTTAACCCCACGCATACCGTATGATTGTACCCAACCGTTTTTAGAGAAGAGGTAACCTGACAAGTTTTGACCGAAGTACTCAACCATGTCATTACGCTCGAATTCACCGTGTACAAGCACGTCAAATCCAACTTCTTCTTGCCATTTGATCCATTCGTCGATGGTTTCAGCAAGGAAGGCATCGTATTCTTCTTGTGACAATTCACCCTTACGGAAGGCCAAACGTTTAGCACGAACTTCCTTAGTTTGAGGGAATGAACCGATTGTTGTTGTTGGAAGAGCTGGAAGTTTGAATGCTTCTTCTTGAATTGCTTCACGTTCTGCAAAGGCTGGCAAACGAGTGTAGTCTGCGTCAGTCAATCCAGCGATACGCGCACGAAGTTCCGCATTTTCACCAACACGTTCAGTCGCAAAGAGTTCTTTATTAGCTGCAAGAACTTCTGCACCTTGACCGTTGCGGATAGCATCCAAGTCACGGATCTCATCCAATTTTTCAACTGCAAAAGCAAAGTGGTTCAAGATAGCTGGTTCAAAGTCTTCATTTGCTGTTGTAAATGGCACATGAAGAAGTGAACATGAGCTTGTCAAAACGATGTTTTCAGCTGGGATTTGCTCAAGAATCGCCAAGCTCTTTTCGTAGTTGTTGCGCCAGATGTTCTTACCATTGACAATACCTGCATAAAGAGTCTTGTCAGCTGGGAAGCCACCTTTAACGAGTTCAAGAGTTTTCTTACCTTCAACGAAGTCAAGACCAATTGCATCTACTGGCAATTTCACAAGGTCAGCGTAAACGTCACGAACGTCACCGAAGTAAGTTTGAAGCAAGACTTCAAGACCTTTTTTGTCAGCCAATAGTTTGTTGTAGAGGTTCAAGAAGAGAGCTTTTTCTTCTTCTGTCAAATCTTTGACAAGAGCAGCTTCGTCGAGTTGGATACGAGTTGCACCAAGTTCAGCCAATTTCGCAAAAACATCTTGGTAAGCAGCCACTAAGCTATCTACGAAGTCTTCTGCTTTCACACCTTCTTCAAAGTCTGACAATTGAAGGAAAGTGAATGGTCCTACAAGGACAGGACGAGTGTTAAGACCAAGTTCTTTAGCTTCTTGGAACTCATCAAAGATCTTGTGACCAGCCAATTTTACTTGAGTGTCTTTTTCAAATTTAGGAACGATGTAGTGGTAGTTAGTGTTGAACCATTTCTTCATTGGAAGGGCACGAACATCCCCTTTTTCTCCTTGGTAACCACGTCCCAAAGCAAAGTAGCGTTCAAGGTCAGACAAGTCCAAGTTTTGTACTGAAGCAGGAACTACGTTGAAAAGGAAAGCTGCATCTAGGAAGTTGTCATAGTGAGAAAAGTCATTTGATGGGATTTCAGAAATGCCTTTTTCTTTGACGATGTTCCAGTGTTTTGCACGCAATTCTTTAGCCGCAGCCAAGAGTTCTTCTTCTGAGATTTCTTTTCTAAAGTATTTTTCAGTTGTAAATTTTAATTCGCGGAATTCACCCAAACGAGGGAAACCGATAATTGTAGTTGACATGTTTTGTCCTCCAAAAATTGTTGTTGAAACTATCTTAACAGAAAAGAAATCATCTGTATAATTGTAAAAAATTAGGCTTTGATATAGTTTGAAACTATATCACTTTTTAAAGCACAAAAAAAGATTTGGAGAAGATTCCCCAAATCCTTGATAGACAATGGTTAATAGATTTTCAAGATAGCCATGTTCATAGTCAAACTTGATTAAACCGAGAGTTGCCTATGGCTTGTTATTAGAAAAGACTATAGGTCAGTTTAATCAACTTTTTTCCTGTTCAAGTGGAACGACTGCTAGTGTCTTTCCTAAACTGGCTAAAACTTTTAAGACCGTATCCAACTGAGGGCTCGTCTTTCCTGTTTCCATCCTAGCTATGACAGGCTGGCTCACTCCACTAAGTTCTTCTAGCTTTTTCTGACTAATTCCTTGCTCATGTCTAGCCTCAATCAACTCACTCATGATAGCCACTCGCATATCACTTTCAAGGATTTCCTCCTTGGTAAAGAGTTGAGACCGGACATCCTTCCAATTACTCCCAATGGCACTATTTTTCATCACTTAACCCTCTTTCTTTTAAGTCCTTCAGTTCACGCTTGGCTTTTTCAATTTCTCTTCTAGGAGTCTTTTGAGTCTTTTTGACAAAATGATGTAAGAGAACAAAGCTCCCATCAATCCAAGCTACAAATAAAATCCTGTCCCTAAGAGGTCTTAATTCCCATATCTCATCTTCTAAATGTTTAATATAGGGTTCACCAGCTCTAGTCCCATGTTGACTCAACAACTCAATATAGTCGTTTAGTTTATTGAGTTTAATACGACTATCCTTACTTTTCTGACTAGCCAATTCTCTCATATAATCCAAAACTGGCTCGTTTCCATTTTTGTCCTTATAGAAGTAAATCGTATGCACCAACAACCTCTTTCTAATTTAATTATAACTCAAAAGTTATTAAAAGTAAATCCAAATACTTATAAAAAGAAGACCTTAGAATCATTCTAAAGGTCTCATTTTTATTATTCGAAAATTTTACGAAAAGAGTTATAATCCTTATTATCACTCCAGTTCTATCCCCTTTTCACGGAGATTAGCCAGACACTCCTCATAGTAGGCAGCGTCATGTTCGCTATAGATAGGACTTTGCAATTTCTCCTCTGTTAAGTCTTCATAGGAAGGACAGGTCTTGCCACGGTAGTTCTTGTCTAGCCACTCTGGACTGACATTGTAGCCACGGCTAGCCATCTCCTCCATGATCAAACGATGATAGGCATAGAGACGATAGGGCGAGTAGGTAAAGACATAGTCAACCGTCGCATGCTTTCTGCCCCAGCCATTGCCACGAAGGGCACAGCACTCTCGATGTTGCCCCAAGAGCTGAGGACGGGGAAGTTGTGAAATCAAAGTCTCATGCCAAAGTCTCATGGGAGTCTCCTTTCAACAAGGTCGAATGTTGCAAGTAGGTATTTGGATAGCGTTCAAGCAAATCTCTGGTCTCAGCAATCAAGTCCTCCTTGGAAGCTTGACTAAAGCGATAGCGATCCAGCAAGAGCATATAGTCTCTGCGCTCATCAAGGCTGGCTTGCTTTTTAAAATAGCCCCAAATATGCTGGAAGGCATTGCAAACCTGACCCCTATGTTCTGGAAGCTGGCAGGCACGGTCAATCATCTCTTGAACCTGACTCAGCTCCACCACTTCTTGCTTGAGATACTGGCGAATATCCTTGTAAATATTACTAGAATGGCTTAAAACAAGGTATTTATTTTCCGCCCAGAGTTGCTGACAAAGGGCACGTTGGTTGTTGTTTTCCATATTTCTCCTTAACTTCTATTAGTTCCCAGGAAATATGGAAACAAAGTTGTATTTTAAAAATAAGCGAATAAATGATTTCACATGACTGACTGTATGAATCTTTTTTCTTCTTCTAAAAATTTCCTGACTCTTAGGAAACAAAGTAATAATTCTCTTTTAGTTCTCGGAAACGGTCAAAACTGAGAATGCCCTCATTTTGTAATCTGCCTAAAACGACGCTAGGATGAATGTCGATTTCTTCTGCAAAATCTAGAATATCCGACTTATCAAAATTTCCTTTTTTGACAAAAGCTTGATAATCTTCCGGTCTAATCAAGAAATCTTTTGCAAACTGATCTGCTCGTTCCTCAGAACGTCGGTAGGATTCACTATTTCCGTCATCAGATGAAAAATCGTTCTCCAAAATGTGCCCAATCTCATGAAAAAGTGAGAACCAGAAAATGTCTGACACTTTGTTTCTATCCGTAAGTAAAAGCAAGGCACTACCATTACTGAATTTTTTAGTCGCCCCATTCAGATTAGCATTTGGCAAAGCAGGTAGACCGACTAGGACAACACCACAATCTAGCAAGATATCATATAAGCGTTGAGGAAAGACTTCTAGGTCTTGTCTGGTCAACTTTCTCAACGCAGGCAGGCTTCTCTCTAGCTTTCTGCGGTTGAGCTTAGTAGTTGTTGTATCACGTGCTTTTTTTGATGCCAATTCCAGCATGATATTGGAGTTGACTATGCTTTTAGTTGTAAACTCACGCGTATTACGATAGCTGACTAGATGATTAAAGGATGTAAGATTTTCTAAACTTGCCACACCTAGAATCTTGCGAAGCTCGACAATCTTTTCTTTCAATGTATAGCGTTTATCTGGAAGGTAGCCTTCTGCCTTAAAATACTTGAAATCAATCATCTCGCAGATTTCCTTCTCGCGACCTTCTTCTAGCTCTTTTTGTTCTACAATCTCTGCCACTTTTACATCGTAAGCATTCTGAAGATTGAGCCAAGTTTGCATGGAAACCCCGCTTAGCTTGGCAAGCTTATGTGCCGTTTCTTTACTGATGGACTCCTCAGCATTGACCAGCTTGCTGACAGTCTTTGCTGAAACTCCTAAGCGCTCCGCAAATTCTTTCTGAGTTACGTTATAATCTTCAATCAACTCTTCAACATACTGACCTGGATGAAAAGCAATCAGGTCTTTGTATTCAACAATTTTATTACTCATAGTGATTGCTGACCTCCTCTATTTTTAGGATTTCGATTTCAATGGGACTGGAAAATATCTTTTCTACATCCTCTTCACGAAAACCGACAATCAACCGATAGGAACTCCTTCGACCATCTATATCCAAAGCAAACTGTCCCTGTCTCTTTCCCTTGAGTTGGTGAAAGTGATACTTAGGAAAAGCCGTCACACTAGCCAAAGAATCCGCTGCTTCCAAAAAGGTAATCAACTGATGCAACTTTACAGCAACCTTATCCGAAAAATCCTTTTTCGCTCGCCTTAGCTCTGTGCACTGCTTTTCAACAGTTTTGTTTGTATAGATAAGCTTCATATATCCCTTTCCGTTATAATTAAATTACCTTTTAGGTAATTTAATTATAACATGTTTAGACAATAAAAACCAGCCAAAAGTTGATTTGGCTGGGATTGTTTTAACAACAAATTCTAAGAGTTCAAAAATTCTCTTGACTCTATTTACTCATTTTTCTTAAAACAAATTTAATTTCTTCTAATCTAGCTTTTAAAGTATTCTTTGATAACCTCAAATCTAAAGTTTGATATTTTTTAGACTGTTCAAAAATTTCATTATAAACACTTGAAGTACATTCTAACTGACTTTGATAATTCATGATACTTTTTAAATTGTTCTTAAAATCTTTCAATTTATTTTTATAACATGGAGAACGAATATTAAGTTTATCCAACTGGCTTTTCATCTTATCAGAATCTAGTATAAGTTTTTGTAACGACAGCCTTGATTCTAAATTGCTTTCAATATTAATAAATTCGTTTAATAAAAAATCTAAACTAGGTAAAGATCTTTCAACATATTCTGAAATACTAAAATCAGGCTTAATACTATTATGAGCATATTTATGCCTTGCTTTTATTAACGAATCATGTATCTCAGTGAAATCACCATCAGTGTTAAAAAACAAGAAAATTAATTTTTTGTCATTAGTCTGAATATACTTATCTAAAACATCTTTTTTTATGTGTTCAAACCGCGAACTAGGGCTGTATTTATTTCTACGGAAACTATTTTT
The DNA here is from genome assembly GCF_001808865.1 of Streptococcus sp. HMSC061D10. Lineage (NCBI taxonomy): Bacteria > Bacillati > Bacillota > Bacilli > Lactobacillales > Streptococcaceae > Streptococcus > Streptococcus sp. HMSC061D10. The sequence continues at coordinate 117,900 of NZ_KV795020.1, forward strand.
CAAAAATTTCTCTAAATGCTTATTATCATTTGAGGACTCAACAGTCAAAATTGAAAAAACTAATTCTTTTACTAGTTGTTCTGAAAAAGTATAGTATTCAATCATCAAATTTAATTCACTCGATTCATATATAGTCTTCAAATCTGTATAGTCAATTTCAATTTCTTTTGCAAAATTCCGATGTTTCTCTGGATCATCTGCAAGACTTCCATCTATTTTCTGTACTCTCTCCAGTGTTTCCTTTAATCTTAATAAACGATTTTTAAATTCATTATAATCAATCATTATATTTACTTTTCTAGCATTCCTTCAAAAATCTCAAATCTCTTTTTAATTGATGATACACTCCCAGTACTTGTAGAAAATGGATTATGCGATTCATCTAATAGATAACCATCGAATAACTGTCCCATATGATTGATATACCTCTCATTAAAATTATTAGGAAGTTTATATCCACCAAATACCATAACCCCTAACAGAGATTCCAAAATACCAAAATTTAGAATACCTTCAATATCTCGATTCGCGTTCACTCTTCTAAATAATTTTTTTGCTTCGAAAAATTCTAACAACTGATCTAAGGAACTAAATAATTTGCTAATTACTTCTTCTGAAATACTTTCTGATTTCTTTTGTTCCCCATATTCATCTAGTATATTTTTAATACCTTGTTTGCTAGATTTAAATTTTCCGTAGTATATATCTGACATTGCAAGAATTCTAAGGAACGCTTCTACATGAAGATCTTTTTTAATCTGAGTTGAAGTAAACAATGATAGGTAATTTTCTGATTGACTTGCAGCTCTATACAATGACTCTATAAATGGACCATAAGCTAACGACTTTCTTATTTGCATGCCATTTAATTTTTCTGAACCAGTATTAATTCTTTCAAAAATTAAATATTTTGAACTAAAATCACCTGGGTTCAGCTGTTTAAACTCTACTAGAGATATAGTACTTCTACGAATTTTTCGTTGGTACTCCTCTGGTAGTTCCTTAAAGGATTTTCCAGCAATTTCAGGAAAAACATTCTTTCTTGATAATCGACTTGTTATATTTTTTTTATCGCTTTTAAGACCTGTCCATGGGTGCCCCTCTATAAAGTTATATAATGTAGTTAAACGTTGATAACCATCAATAATCTCGTATCTATTATCATCTACCTCCAAAAGGAAAAGAGGGGGTATGGGAAGACCTAGTATAATCGATTCAATCAGCCTAGAACTCTTAAGCGATGTCCAAACAAACTTCCTTTGCATTTCAGGTTTCTCAATTTCATTATGTTTGAACATATCAACTAGTTCACCAAATGAACGATTACTTACCCAGTGCTTTATTCTAAATCCTTCAGGAACAACATCTTGTTCCTCATCATCTAAATCAGCAAAAGCTTCTTCTACATCTTCTAAAATTTCATCTGAAATTTCTAAGCCATTACTTTTAACTTGACTGTAAAAATCATCTACACTAGAAGCATTAATTGAGCCGTCATAGCCCTCTAATTCCTCTGTATTTACTGCAGTAATTTCATTGTCTGCAAAAAAATAAAAGAAAAACATAAGCACTCCTTAAAATATCTTAATCTGTATAATTTTCCACCTTCACCTGTCCATTCATCAGCATTGGCAAGAGCCAATCGCGAAGTTGGGTAAGTTCTTGGTTTTGTTTTAATAATAATTGTATTTTTCTATCTACCGAATATGCGTAATCGAAAAATTGTTCCATTAAACCAATTGGTGGTTGCGCAATGTGATAGTTAGTAACAAATGAATCAAACAGTAGGTTTTTTATCCCACTTGTCTTTCCTTCCCAACTAAATAAAACACCATTGTCATATAGATTTTTCCATTCATATACAAAGTTATAGAAGGTTTCTTGTTCTTTTAGTGAAACCGCCTTGCAGAAATTTGAACAGATTAAAGGTAAATCAAATCGATTTAATACATTTTCACTGATACCTACTATACGACCTGTAGATTGAGTGGGACTTCCTCCAGATATTTCAATAACAATATCAAAATCTGTCAACAGTTTATTTTTGTTCTTTTCTAGGATAAAACGTGTTGGCATATCTGTTTTCCCATTTCCTGACAAGCCATTTATATCAGCACCACGAATACAATCAACCTCTAATGTATAATTTCCTTCACTAGTCTCTTTCCCCCAATCTCCCGTTTTATTGTCTGAAATCCAACTTGAAAATGTGGTCACTCCCCACCCCTCAGGGATCTCGCGTTTGAGTTCTGGGTTATAGACCATCTTTCCGCCTGATGATTTGTAGGGTTTGCCATTCTGGTCTGGGAAATCAAACTGCACAAACCAGTAGTCATAGAGGGTCTTAGCCATGGCTTCCAACTCTTGGTTGATTTGGTTGTTGATTTGGATTTTCTTATCGATTAAAGATAGAATTTTAATAGTCCTTTGTTGGTATGTTTTATCACGATAAGACCTAACCTTAATCGGATGTAAATGATTTCTATTCATTGTTGGTACACCAGAACCAGATTTTTGATTACCTAAATCCAAATATTGCAATAAATAATATATATATTCAATATCATTCCCTTTAAATTCTTTAACAAAGAGTGAAGTATTGTGAGGGAAAAAATTTTCTCTAATCAAGTGAGGATTACCAACTGTACCACTTCTACCAATTGTAATCCCAGGTCCCTCTACTTTATACTCGTTATGATAGCCTAAGATACCATTTGATGATTGCACCGGATACTTGCCTTCTACAAACTTTGATTTTGGCAAGTCATATCCTCTTTGAAACTCAACTAAATCACCTAGTATACACTCTTCTAACTTACTCATACTTCAACCCCTTCATCTGCTCTTCAATCTCCTGCTCCAATGCATGTGATTGCTGAAAGAGGTCTGAGAGTTTGTTTTGAAAGGCTGTCATCTTGGCTTCAAATTCTTCTGCTGTGATATCTACATAGTCGATCTTGATGTCAAAGTATTGGCCTGCGCTGAGAGAGTAGTTTTTCTCCTTGATATCCTCATAAGAAACGGTGACAGAAAAGTCCTCGACGGCTTCCTTCTTGATAAAGGTCTCAACGATCTTCTGCTCTTCCTCAGAAGACAGCACGGTCTTTTGGTTCTTGCCTTCCTTGACCTTGGTTCCGAGGTTTGAAGCATCGATGAGGACGACATCGCCCTTATTTTTCTTATCGATAAAGAGAATGGAGACATTGGTACCTGTGGTCGCAAAGATATTGGACGGCATAGATACGACACCAGCCAACATTTGATTGTCCACCAAATATTGGCGGATGGTCTTATCAATCCCTGATTGAGCCGTGATAAATCCTGTTGGCAAGACAACGGCTGCTTGACCATCTGGCTTCAAGGAGTAGATGATATGCTGAACAAAGAGCTCGTAAATCGCCATCTTGTCCTTAGACTTGGCTGGAACCTTGGGCACACCAGCAAAGAAACGCTCACTAGCTTCTGGCAAGGTCTCCACTTGGTCACGCCACTCTGAAAAGTCCAGCTTGAAAGGAGGGTTAGACACAATATAATCCATCTTTTCAGGATGACGGTTAGCGGTGATAGTATTTCCCTGTACGATATTGTGAATGGAGTGTTGCAGTCCATTCAAGATGAGATTAAGACGGAGGAGATTCGATGACTTTTGCGATATATCTTGACTATAGACAGTGGTCTTGTCCACACCGATACGACTAGCCAAGTTCATGAGCAAGGTTCCAGAACCAGCTGACGGGTCATAGATCCTCACGTTTTGAGGCTTATCATCTCCCACCAAGATATCGGCGATAATCTTAGCCACAGAGTGAGGCGTATAGTACTCAGCATACTTGCCACCACCGTCTTTGTTGTAGTCCTTGATCATGTACTCAAAGAGGGTAGAGAAAAAGTCAAAGCCTTGTGAGAAAATGATCTCATCAAACTTAACACGCGCAAGAAGATTGATGATGGCCTTTGCGACTTCATTACGCTTACTGCTATCTGAGATAGTATCAGTAATCAAACGCTCATCAAAGAGACGAATGGCTGTGTCGCCGTCTGTATGGACAGAGAAGATATCGTTATTGTCAATAGCGATTTGGTTGAGAGTATTCTCAAAAGTTTCGTAAAAATCAGATTCGTTTTGCTTGCGGTGGAGACTTTCGATCAACTGGTCTGGCTTGAGCCAAGCCGTGCTGGTACCGATATCCTCCAAGAGCCAGTCATAGTCTTCCTCACTCATAGCCAACAAGTTTTCATAGGTGTTGAACTCATCTAGGACCTTGGCTTGATACAAAAACTTGTCATTTAAAAATTTGTAGAGGAAAGACTGGGTGAGGAGTTTATACTCACCTGCTTCTCCTCCTAGTCCCGCGTGGGTAAAGACGGCTTTTAAATCATCTACCAAGCCTTGGACTTGGACTTTGTATGTTTCATTCATTAGTGTTGGTATTCCTCTTCATATCCTTCAAATAGTGACTCGACGATATAATTAAAATCCTCTCTTGTCAAAGCACTTGCAGATTGGTTGGTTTTCATTTCAATCCGAGCTTCTTCTCGAATCATCTTCTTAAGAAAGTCCTCGTTATCGAGCACTCCTTGATTTTGACCGATTTTACGGTCCAGTCTAACTTTAGAACCCTTGATGACATGGTAGATAGCAGGAAACTCACTGACCGTGGTTGAGTTGGTCACGTGCTTATAGGAACGAGCTGCCATCTCATCTCCGTTAAAGTTCATGGTTAGGCGTCTCATACGAGTATGATAATCCTCCACGGACTTAAAGAGTTCTTCATAGTCTTTTTGCGTTTCCTTGATATTTTCCATGGTAAAGCCTTCTTGCCCATGGATGTAATGTTTTTTCATGATGCGCTGGAATTCTTCGTAGAGAGATACCCACTCAGGATCCTTTTCATCGCGTTGGTTCTTAATACCACTGGCAACTCGACGTTTCAAATCTTCCAGGTCATTGGCAGCTAGACGGAGTTCTTCTTCAGCAATCTTGACAAAGTTAAAGCTAGTTTCAGACATGGCAAGATTTAAGAGAGTTCGACTAGAGAAGTCGTCTGGTTTATCGATCAGAGACAGTGTCAGCATCCGTCTAGAGAGGACATTGAGCAGGGTTGCAATCTGAGCAATGTCAATCTGCTCAAGCAGATGTTCATAACCTAAGAGACGGGCAATATTGTAGTACTGCTTGACAGACTCCAAGGCCTTGCGAAGGTCGATTAACTGCTTCTTATCCTTGATATCATTGATGGCTTGGGAGAAGTATTCTAGATTATCCGTTGGATAGTCGATGAGGATATGCTCAGTCTTGCTCAACTCTTGAGAAATCTCATCTGCTGATACAAAGAGCGAGCCAAAGACATCCTCGCCATTTTCCCCAGTCAGAGCCGTATCATACTCTTGGTTGAGTTCTTCCAGATAGGCACGATTGGTCTTGTCAAACTCCTTGGAAATATCCGCAAAGTCAATGACATAGCCAAAGAGATAGTCCTTGTAGGGACGATTGACACGAGTTAAAGTCTGCAAAAGATTGTGAGCCTTGATCTTGCGCCCTAGGTAGAGGCGCTTGAGACGAGGGGCATCAAAACCTGTCAGGAGCATGGAGTAGACGATGATAAGGTCAATCTTTCCTTCCTTGTAGGCGTCTACCTTGTCCTTCTTCTCTTCCTTGTCTCCCTCGTCATGAAGAATGAGAGCTGAGGTCAAGTTGGTTGAACCAGCTTGACGACGTTCATCCAATTGCTTTTCAAGCTCACGCGCCTGCTTGGACGAATCACAAACAATCATGCCACCGATAGTCTGGTCATCAAAGACCAGATCACGCGCACGATTAAAGTCCTCGATGATAAAGTCCAGCATAGGCTCTACGTAATGCGGATGGGCAAAGATATCTTCCTTAGACAGGTCCCCACGTTGGATTTCTTCGTTGATAGATCTGAGATTATCCTTATAAGACGTCTCGATATCTTCTCGCATCAAGCGTAGGGTAAAACCGTCATCTATAGACTGGTTGTAGTAGTATTTGTGGATATAATCCCCAAAGATATCACGTGTAGTCGCATGACTTTCCTTGGTCTTGCCATCTTTCTTATAGGTGATCAATGGCGTTCCGGTCAAGGCAATCTTAATAGCCTTGGTATCTGCCTGATAGAGATTTGGCAGGTAGGAACCACGTTCATTGTAGGAACGGTGGGCTTCATCGATAAAATAGACATTTTGACGATTGAGGTCATAGCCAGAGCGGTCAGTCAGGTCTGAATCATCCTTAAATTTCTGGATATTAACCACAGCCACATCATAGCCGTCTTGTTTTTGATTGAGTTCTCGAGAATTGTTGATACGCTTCACCTTGAGCCCTCGTTTGGTAAACTCTTTAAAGGCTTGGTCTGCCAAGTCCAGACGATCGACGACAAAGTAAAACTGAGGAACAATTCCCTGTTTTGAGAAATAGTTGGTCAGATAGCGGATATTGAAGAAAGCCAAGGCAGTTTTACCTGAACCTTGGGTATGCCAGATGACTCCCTTCTTGACACCTTTTGCAATCGTTTCTTCGATGGCACGTGTCGCGAAATACTGAGGATAGCGCATCACATGCTTCTGCAGTTGCATCTGCCCATCCTTGCTTTGTTCTTCAACATAGACCAGACCAAAATGAAGCATAAAGAGCAAGCGTTCCTTCTGGTACAAGGAAGATAGAAAGGCATTACAAGGTGTATCAGGGTTCAGGTTTGTTGTAAACTCTGGTTGAGATTTGAGGGCAAAACGATTCATATCTTCTAAGACGAAGTCAATTTGGTTCTCCGTTAGCGTGGCAAAGGAATGAAGGAAATCTTCTTCTCTTTCTTCCTTGAAGGCATTAAACTTGGTTTTTGAATAGGCGTTCGAACCGTAATAAGAACCCTGTTTTTGCTGACCTTGGCCACTGATGTAAGGCAAGTTATCAGAGAGGGCTATCAACTGGGTGATATTGTTGAAGCGACGGAACTTACGATTTTCAAAACGGTATCTGGTTCTGTCTTGCTCAGACTGGATTCCAGTCTTCCCATCTCGGACAGCATTTGGCTGTTTGACTTCGATATAAGAAAGAGGCAAACCATTGATAAAAATAACAATATCTGGGCGGAATTCATCCTGACCATTTTGGCAAGTAACTTCAAGGGCTAGATGGAAGGTATTAGCTTCAGGATTTTCCCAGTCAATATAGGTCGTGCTTGTTTCTCCACTGATTCGTTTGTAAAAAGCCCGTCCCAAATCATTTTGATCCAACTCTAGCTTGATGTTAGCAAGTTCTCTCTCGAAGTCTTCCTCTGTCAAGTAGTTATTAAATTTTAAAAATTGCTCCTTAAAAACAGATACAAGGATGTTGGTATCTGGATCTCTTTCTGCAATCTCTTTCCCATTACGAGGAAGATAGGTATAGCCCATACGCATGAGATGCAAGGCTGCTGGGATTTGAACCCTGGTTAATTCAGAAAAATCTTTTCTCTTTGCCATAAAAACTTCCTTTTGCTAGTCAGAATTGTCTATTTTTACTAACAATATCTTTAGACTATCTCTCTAATTTATCACATGGTTAATTATCTATTATTATATCATAGTCCTATCAGAAAAACTTCCTCTCCCTCCCTACTTCAACGCACTTTTTACCTTTTTCTTAGTTATGATGCGGTCATTTTTGTTGGCTAGGGATTTGAGTCGAGCTTCGAGTAAGACTTTTCTGCCTGCTTCGTTGCGGGTGTAGACTAACTGGTAATCACCTAGCTGAGGTGCGATTGCGTCTAGAAAGAGCTGAGCTTCTTCCTTGCGCTTTTCAAAGAGGCTAGGAACTACAAAATACTTGGATTGACCTTCTGGTGCTTTTTTTGCTACTAAGAGGTAGCGTTGATTGTCCACGGGAGCAAAGAATTCGCCCAAGGTCTGAGAGAAGAGCTCCTTATCTCGCATACTGCCACCTTTTAGATAGGCAAAAACGCAATAGCTATCCTTATCTTCTTCCACCTGCACGCGCGACCGATCATCAGAAAGATGCCCCATCTTTAGCATGGCATTACGAATACCTTCACCCACCTGACGTAGGCGTACATAAGGACTCTTGTAAAAGAAGTAACGAACCAGAGCAATAGTAAGCAAGACAAGACTAATAGCCGTTAACCAAGCCAGACGAATACCATTTGTTTTAAAGAGATAGAGGAGGAGATTAACTGCAATCAATAAGAAAGAATAGCGAACCCACTTTTCAGCATCCACTAGTGTCAAGAGAGGGATTTGCTTACGATCCGTCGCTACCTCATTGACAATCTCCAGTTTATCCGCAACTACTAACGCCTCCTGCCATTTTTTGCGAAGGGAGCTACGGTCCTTGGACAGTTCCTTGATTTTCTGATTATAGGCTTTAATCTTACTTTTCTTAAAAGGAGCTTTAGGAAAGTCCAAGCGATCCAGCCCTGTCTCGATGGTATCCTCCTTATAGGACAAGCCAAGGAAATGGTCCATACGACGGGCGAGGGTTTGTAGGTCTTGATAAGGATTGAGGTCTTGTTCTTCTTGATCCTCCTTAGAAAAGACTGGATTTTTGTAAGGTTTGATAGCGACCAGATGCCAGATATTGCTAGTCTTTTCTGGATGGCCTGACCAGACACGAATGGCACGCCCTCGCATCTGATTGCTGAGCATAAAGCTTCCCACAAAACTACCTAAGATCAGAGAATTAACACATGGAGCATCCCATCCTTCACCTAAGAGAGACTTGGTCCCGACTAAGACCTGGATAGAACCACGTTGGAAGAGCTCGGTCACTGCTGCGACCATCCCCTTAAAGCTGGATGGAAAACCTACTTGGAGATAGGTCCCTTGGTCAAGTTTTCCGATGGCAGAGAAGGTCAAGCTAGTGTTTGGGATGAGTGCTTCGAGTTCAGCCTTGACACTGGCAGGTATGATAACCACACTTCCCGAAAGGACTGCTATAGGGACAGAAAGACCTTGCTTTTGTGCACTTCTGCGAATGGTTTCAAAGTAAGGAAGGACACCTAATTGAGTGATGGGTGCTTGATCATCCCCTAGATAGTTAGTAAAGTCCTTACGAATATAGTCTGCTAGGACTAGTTGTCTCAAGTTTTTTCCGAGGCTAGCATACTCGGTCGCAAAGATATCAGCAATTCCAGATAATTTCCCCAATGATTGGTTGAGGATTTGGTCATTGGCCTTGGATTTGACCAAGAAAACCTGACGTTTTTCAATCAGTCCTCTTGATTTCAGTTCTGCTTCTATTTTTTTCTTTGTCTCCTGCGGATCCTCATACCAGTCAGGAGTCTGATATAGAAGGCCTTGCAAGAGGACTTCGAGCCAGTAGTAATTGAGGGCAGGCAAGCCTTCAGCTCCCAGTAAATCTCGTAGATGCTTGGGAATTTCCAGCTTTTGCGCTTGTAAATAAATGAGGAGAGCTGAGAGATACTTGGGATCCTCAAGGAGCATATCCGCAGAAACTTCCCCTTTGAGAACCTTGGAACTCCGAATCAAGTCTTGGAAGTCAGGATCAACGACTATTTGGCTGACATACTGCCACTTGGTGTCTTCAAACTCTTCCAAGCGCTTGTCCTCTTCCTTAGTCGGAAAACAGATATAGACAAAGTCCTGATGAGGGCAAAGAGTGTCTTCCTTGACCAGTTCTGGCACTGTGATTTCTTGGTCAATCTCGCCACACATCTGGAGATAGCGATCCCAGAGTTCTGGTTCACTGTCATAAGGCGGTGTCGCAGTGAGAGAGATGACTTGCAGTTGCTGGTAGTTTTTACGGAAGTCTTCTAGACTTTTCCACCATTCATTTCTCAAGTGATGGCATTCGTCCAGACAGAGGGTTTCAACGCCCCTTTCCTTGAGGCTGGCAAGCAGGTCAAAGCCGACAAAGTCCTCAACCTCGCCGTTATCTTCTTGAGACTGGACCTGTTGCATAGCACTGTGAAAAGCTTGGTAGGTAGCGATGGTGATTTGCTTCATGTCCTTGAGATTTTGAGACACGAGACTTGTGACCTGGTTCTCATCCTCTAAAAAGGCCTGGCGAATTCTATCCACCCATTGTTCCCGAATGGTAACCGTCGGTACCAAAACGAGGGCAGGCTTATCAAAGCGAGCAATCAACTCAATCCCAATGGTTGTTTTACCAGAACCTGGTGCTGCCACCATGTGGACATGCCCATCTGCTTGGTATTCTTGGAAGTTATCCAAAACCTGCTTTTGATAGTTGCGCCAAGTGCCATTAAACTTCAATCCTAACATGATGTTCCTCATTCTAAGCTGTCATTTTCTTATTCCCATTTTACCATACTTGAGACTAAGTCACACGAAGTTTCCCATATAGTCTTTCTCCTTAAAATATGGTATAGTAGAATCATACTACACAAGAGGAGTTTACATGTCACACGATAAAGAAATGAAAGCTGTTTCTCCCCTTCTACAGCAAGCAATCAATATTTCTTCCATCATCGGTGGAGTTGGTACTTTGATTTTCTGTATCTGGGCCTATCAGGCTGGAGTCTTGCATTCTAAGGAAACCCTATCTGCCTTTATCCAACAGGCCGGTATCTGGGGGCCACCACTCTTTATCTTTTTACAGATTTTGCAGACGGTTGTTCCTATCATTCCTGGTGCTCTGACATCCGTTGCCGGTGTCTTTATCTACGGGCATATCGTGGGGACGATTTACAACTATATTGGTATTGTTATTGGTTGCGCCATTATCTTTTACTTGGTGCGTCTCTACGGAGCCCCCTTTGTTCAGTCTGTCGTCAGCAAGCGCACCTATGATAAGTACATTGGCTGGTTGGATAAGGGCAATCGTTTTGACCGTTTCTTTATTTTTATGATGATTTGGCCAGTTAGCCCAGCGGACTTTCTCTGTATGCTGGCTGCTCTGACCAAGATGAGCTTCAAGCGCTACATGACCATCATCATCTTGACCAAGCCCTTTACCCTGGTTGTTTACACTTATGGATTGACCTACATCATTGATTACTTTTGGCAAATGTTCGCCTGACCACTAAAAAAAGGTTGAGCAAAAACTCAATTTTATACTCAATGAAAATCAAAGAGCAAACTAGGAAAAGCCGCAGGCTGCTCAAAACACTGTTTTGAGGTTGTGGATAAAACTGACGAAGTCAGTAACATATATACGGCAAGGCGACGTTGACGCAGTTTGAATTTGATTTTCGAAGAGTATTATCAGAAAATGAAAAAAATAAAACGCATAATATCGAGGCTTTTCAACACCTGATAGTATGCGTTTTTCTGATTGTAATAACTTTTTGCCCAGCCTCTTTTTGTTAACCTTCTTTTTTCAATAGGAGAGAAACAAGGATTGATGTCACAATCATCCATGCTCCTAGAATGATAAAAGTCATTCGACCATCTGTAGTCACCAAGCCAATCCCTGAAAGAACAAAAGGTGTTAACGAAGCACCAAAACTACATCCCAAAACAGCATAGGAAGTTGCTTTGTTGAGAAGTTTTGCTGGGATTCTTTCAGATATCAATTGAAAGACTGTCGTAAGAGCGATGCTGTAGGAAAATCCTCCTAAGACCGAACCTGCAACCACCACCCAGAGTGATGGGGAAAGAGCAATGATGATTTGCCCGATACCAAAGGTTACACCCGCAACCAATAACAATTTTTCCTTAAAGGCAGAGATGAGGAAAGAAAAGCTAATTCCCGCCAGAATCCCAATCAACTGCATGGCACTGAGTACCAGGCTCGACAATTGAGCATCTCCAAAGCCTGCCTCAATCATGAGACTAGGAATACGGAAGGTAATGGCTGTATTGGTACATACAATGACTGCAGCCCCGATGGCTAGAAAGAAAATCAACTGTTTCATAGAACGAGTCAATCTTACTACTTCTTCTGTCTTTTGCTTGGACTCATGAACTTCTTCTTTGTTATAAGGGACAAAGAGAAGGAAGAGTACAAGAACCACTAGACCTGCTGCATAGACTAGGAAGGTTGCGGTCCACCCAAAGGCCAAAAGTTGACCGACTGCCAAGGTCAAGATAGAGGCTCCCACCACCTCAGCTGAGCCACGAAAACCAAGCATCTGGATACGAGTTTTGCCGTGGTATCGTTCACTGATGATAGAGATAGCCTTGGCGTTTAGCATCCCCACACCAATCCCAAATAGCAAGCGTGTCGCAAAAACAAAGTAATAACCCTGATACCAGAAAGGAGCTGTTCCACTGATTGATAAAATCAAGAGTCCCAAGGTTAATTGGAGACGTTCTGGAAAAAGTCGTTCTAAAACTCCATTTAAGAGGAGCATGGCCATAATTCCAAAGGAAGGGAGGCTGACCAAGAGCTCGACCTGACCGGTCGAATAGCCCTGATAATAGTCAAACATGGCTGGTAGGGCACTTGATATTGAAAATGATGTGATTAATACTAACGACAGGGAAAGTATACTCACTTTTTCCAAAAATTGTTTCATTTTATCCTCATTCATTATTTATGTTAAGTCAAAAGAGCTAGATATTACTGTAGAGATAAAAGTTATCTTTCATCTAGTCCCTATCACTCTTTTATCAAAAAGGTCCTTTCCTATCATACACTGTTTCCCAAAAATTGGCAAGCAACTGATACTCAATGAAAATCAAAGAGCAA
>NZ_KV795020.1:130630-223113 GCF_001808865.1 Streptococcus sp. HMSC061D10
ACGTGGTTTGAAGAGATTTTTGAAGAGTATGATTTATAAGTTCAACATAAAAAGTAGGACCATCAGACTCGGTCAAGCCTGATGGTATCCTACTTTTATAGATTTTAGTAAACTATCTTACTTAGATTTTCAAGAATCGACGCATTGAGATTCCTGAACCAAGTGAACCGATACAGATTCCGATGACAAACAAGAGACCGATCATCAATGGAATAAAAGCATCTGGGGTAATCAGAGATAGATTTTGTCCAACCAAAGATGGGTTAACTGATTGGTAGACTCGGTTATAGATAAAGTAAACCATGATTGATGGAATAGTTGCTCCTAATAGCCCAATGAAGGCTCCTTCTAGCAAGAATGGACCACGAATGTAGCTATTTTTGGCACCAACCAAACGCATGATTTGAATTTCACGACTACGTGAAATGATAGTGATACGAATGGTATTTGAAATCAAGAAGACTGCGATGAAAATCAAGAGTCCTGCAATGACCAATCCCCAAACACGGATGAAGGAAGCCAACTTGAAGAGACGCTCCGTATTGGCACCACCGTCTTGAACCTCAGAAACTCCTTCGATTTTCTTAGCTTCTTCAGCGACTGGTTTCACATCACTTGGTGAATTGGTATCGACAATGTAGGCATCATGAAGTGGATTGGCATCTCCTTCAAAAACCTTCCACTCGTCACCCATGGTTTCAGTCAACTTTTGGTACTGCTCTTCTTTACTTGAGAAGGTTACATTTTTAACGGCTGGCATAGCCTTGAGGGCATCATAAACCTTGTGGTAGTCATTGTTAGTGACTGTCTGGCCTTCTTTTACGATGGTTTCACTATTGTCTTCAACGTCTTTACGGACATAAACCATGACACGTACGTTGTTTTCGATATCCGTTGCCAATTTTGCAGTATTAAAGATAACTGAGGCAAAAATAGCAACCAAGGTCAAGGTAATCATTACTGAACTGACAGCAGCAATGGTCATCCACCCATTACGCTTTAAACTCTTTAAAGCTTCGAATAGGTGGCGGAAAAATCTACTAATCATCGTATCCGTACTCTCCTTTCGCTTCGTCACGAACCACACGACCATTCTCGATGGCAATGACACGGTGGCGCAAGGTATTTACGATTTGGCTGTTGTGGGTCGCCATCAAAACAGTTGTCCCTTGAAGATTGATGCGCTCCAAAAGGTTCATGATTTCCCATGAATTATCTGGGTCCAAGTTACCTGTTGGTTCATCCGCAATCAAAACTTTAGGATTGTTTACGATAGCGCGAGCAATGGCGATACGTTGTTGCTCACCACCTGATAATTCATTGGGGAATGAACGAACCTTGTGTTTTAAACCAACAAGATCCAAAACTTCCATAACACGTTTTTTGATATTACGACGGCTTTCACCGACAACCTCCATTGCGTAAGCAATGTTCTCATAAACGGTTTTCTTTGGCAAAAGTTTGTAATCCTGAAAGACAACTCCAACATTACGACGAAGGAGCGGAATATCTTTCTTTTTAATCTTCACGAGGTTAAAACCTGCAACCTGCAAACTTCCTTTTTCAACTTTAACCTCACGATACAAGGCACGGATAAAGGTTGACTTACCTGCACCTGAAGGACCTACGATATAGGCAAACTCTCCTGGTTCAATATTTACAGAGACGCCACGTAGGGCTGTTGTCCCGTTGTCATACTTTTTGACAACATCTCTCATTTCAATGATCGACATGTGACTTCCTTTCTTTTAACTAATACGCCATTTTAGATAGGCATCGATGAAACCATCTAAGTCTCCATCCATGACCTTATCTACCTGCGCAACTTCAAAACTGGTACGGTGATCCTTCACCATGGTATAAGGGGTAAATACATAGGAACGAATTTGGCTTCCCCATGTGATTTCTTTCTTATCCCCCTTAAGGGCATCTACCTCCGCAGCTTTCTTTTCCTGCTCCATCTGATAGAGTTTTGCCTGAAGCATCTTCATCGCACGGTCACGGTTTCCATACTGAGTACGGTCAACAGTCGATGCAACAACAATTCCTGTTGGAATGTGGGTCAAGCGGACACCTGTTGAAACCTTGTTGACGTTTTGTCCACCTGCTCCACCCGAGCGGAAAGTATCCATCTTGATATCATCTTCTCGGATGTCAACTTCAATAGTATCATCCAACTCTGGCATAACCTCTACAGAAGTAAACGAGGTGTGACGACGCTTAGCTGAGTCAAATGGTGAGATACGTACCAAACGGTGAACTCCCATTTCTGACTTGAGAAGTCCATAAGCATTTGGCCCTTCAAAAGACAAGGTCACCGACTTAATTCCTGCTTCATCACCAGCTTGATAGTCCAAGACTTCAACCTTAAAGCCTTTAGCGTTACCATAACGAGTGTACATACGAAGGAGCATATCGCCCCAGTCTTGGGCTTCTGTTCCACCAGATCCTGGGTGAATCTCTAAAATAGCATTATTATGATCATAAGGCTCTGATAAGAGCAAGGTCATCTCGTAGCTAGTCATCATCTGATCTAGCTCAGCTAGCTTCTCCACCAACTCATCCTTAACAGACTCATCCTCTGCTAAAAAGTCTAGTAAGATTGCAACCTCATCCTGCAACTCTTCCATGGTATGGAAGGTATTGTAGGTATTTTTTAGTTCGTTTAATTCTTGCGACGTTTTTTGGGCCGCAATATTATCGTTCCAAAAATCAGGTTCTGTCATTTTGTTTTCCAAAATGGCAATTTCTTCTTCTAACCCTTCGAGGTCAAAGAGACCCCCTAAAAGAAGCTAATTTTTCACGATTGGCGTCAATTTTTTGACGAATTTCTGAAATGTCCATATATACTCCTTTTTTGTATCGTTTTATTATACCATAATTTTTCTTATTTATCTAATCGGTGTTTTTTAAAATTTCTTATCAAAATATTTCGATTTGAAGACTAAGAGAATGTTTTCAACAATTTAGGGGGTAAAGAATCAAAAAACATCCCAAAGCTGATCAATATTCTCATTCTAAAAACATTGATCGATTCTTTGAGATGTATATAAATACTATTTCATGAGAAAGCTAGGTAGTTACTGAAATACTAGCACATAGGGAACTTTCTCAAAGACTTAGTATGAGGTAGAAAGCACTTATTCTTTATCTGCCTTCAAAGTCGAAGTTTCTTGGGCATCTGCTGATTTTTCTTCCTTATCTACCGGCTTATCAGAATCCTTCTTAGGATCTTCTTGATCTCCCTGAACTTCTTCCTCTTTTACAGGATTTAAGCTCCAAATACCATCTTGATTGACCTTGTAGCCATCAGGTGTTGTTCCATTTCTTAGAAGTGAACCATCTGCTTGGAAATAGTACCAGTTGTCATTCAACTGTTTCCAACCAGTCTCCATTGCGCCGCTAGTATTGAGATAATAACGAGAGCCATCAATCTCTTGAAGACCTGTTGCCATGACTCCGTCCTCAGTTTGGAGATAGTACCAGATCCCCTTATCTTTGAACCAACCTGTCTTCATAGCTCCACTGCTTGTGAAGTAATAATAATGATTATCAAACCATTTCCAACCGGTTTTCATGGCTCCACTTGCATTGAGATAATAGCGAGTACCTTCAATTTCTTGAAGGCCAGTTTGCATGATACCTTCTTTATCTAGATAATACCAAAGATCGTTTTCTTTGAGCCATCCTGTCTTCATTGCTCCACTGCTTGTGAAGTAGCTATAATGATTATCAAGCCATTTCCAGCCGGTCTGCATAGCTCCACTTGCATTGAGATAATAGCGAGCACCTTCAATTTCTTGTAGGCCAGTTTGCATGATACCTTCTTTATCTAGATAGTACCAAAGACCCTTATCTTTGAGCCAACCTGTCTTCATTGCTCCACTACTTGTGAAGTAGCTATAATGATTGTCAAACCATTTCCAGCCAGTTTGCATAGCCCCACTTGCATTGAGATAATAGCGAGTACCTTCAATCTCTTGGAGCCCAGTTAGCATGACACCTTCTTTATCAAAGTAATACCAAGTATCTTTATCCTTGATCCAGCCTGTTTTCATCGCTCCAGAACTTGCAAAATAGTTCCAATGCCCTTCAATCAAGGCCCAACCTGTTTGCATAACTCCCTTATTATCAAAGTAGTAGGTTACTCCATTGATTTCTTTTTTACCAACTATTTGTTTTCCTTCTTCATCAAAGTAGTACCAGTTTGATTCAATCTTTTTCCAACCAGAGCCTGTCTCATCTGACTGTAATGCCCCACTACTTGCAAAGAACATTTTCTTACCATTAAAGACTTGTGAGCCAGTAAGCATTTTACCATCTTTATCAAAGAGGTACTTCTGCCCACCGATTTCAGCTAGTTCATTATAAAGTCTTGCACCTGTAGAGCTAATATAGTACCATGAACCATCTTGCTTGAACCAGCCCTCATACTGCATCTTACCATTACTATTAAGATAATACCAGTTGCCTTCCAGTTTTTCTCTACTATCATTTAAATGAATCCATTTGCTTGCCTGCATTTGACCTTTTCCATTAAAGAAATAATAGATATTATCTATCTTTCTCCATCCAATGGCCATTTCATTATCTGATAGACGATATTTCCAGTAACCATCTTCTTGATACCATTCTTCAGATACTGTAGGAATATCTGGGAAAGAATCAGAAACATTTGTAAAACCAGAATCAGCAATATTAAATACCGTCGCATCCTTAGTTAGACTAGAAGCATGAACAACCTGAATATTCTTCTTTTTTAGATAATCTCTTGTTGAAGCCAGATTTGCGTCATAAGAAGACGTATGGACAACCATACTAGGTGAAAGAGAATCTAAAAAAGGAATTGTATTTGAAATTTGAGCATCATAATGATGATTCCATTTCATCATGTCTACTTTGCCAATTTCTGGGCCTAATCTATCCTCAGCACCTTCAGCATTATCTAAGTCGCCACCAAGATAAATTTTTTTCCCTGCAACTGTTACAACTGCAACCAAGGAATTCGAATTATCATCATAGACTCTTTTCAATTTGCCATCCGGACCATACTCATTCTTATAATTATAGAGTTGGATATCCATATCGCCCAATTTGAAACGACTATCTTCTTCCTTAATATCTTGAACAATTGTTACTCCTTTTTCACGAGCAACATTGAGTGCATTATCATAATTAAAAAGGTTATCCCACAGACGCCATTTACTGGTAATTCTCTCATCAGTATATTTTTTTAAATAAAGTTTTCCGACTGGATAACGTTTTAGAATCTCATCTGCGCCACCGATATGATCACTATGGACGTGGGTTCCTAAGATAAAATCAAATTTTTGAATACCTAGTCGATTTAAATGGCGAAATAATCTATCTTCCAAAACAAGCTCATTTTGCCTTGTAATACCAACTCGGCTTGGATAACGCGGATCCGTTCCATCTGGAAAATCATAATCTTCCCCCATGTCAATTAGGGCATAATGTCCATTACTCTCCAATAGAATGGCATCACTTCCTGAAGCTCCCTTGGTATTGATAAAGTGAATACGATTCCCAGAACCTGCTGAGATAGTGTCTGCCTTTACTGCTTGCAAGTGACTGGCAGTAACTGACAAAAGTATAATACTAAATAAGATTGTCTTCTTTAAATTTTTCAAATCTATCACTTCTTTCCTTAAAACTTATCTGGTGTCATTCACAAATAGACTTTGTAATTCATTTGTAAGTGTACTTAGCTTATTTCTTTAAAACAACTCGAGCAAAGTTGGCATCACCTTGTTTATAGATTGGATTTTCTTTCCAATTATAATTGGTATTTGGAGTTTCAAAATCAGCTCCATACAAGTGACTGATATAGTCTCTAGTATTCTCTGGAATTTTCACATCTACGCCCTTAAAGTTTGCGACTTGTAATTGACTGAATGGCAATTCGTAATGATAGACCTCATGACGAGTTGGTACTCCCAAAGCATTAATCATAAAGAAAATCGTATCGGAGGAGATTGTTTCCCCTTTTTTATCATAAACAATAAGATCTACATTCAAACCTTTAAAGCTGTATGATAGTTCTACCAATTGTTCATTGTAATAAAATTCTTTGGTTCTTGAAAAACCTCTTTCCAAGAGATATTGTTCATCCTCTACAAAGCGTTGATAATCTGGAATAATGATGCCAAAATCCATATCCAGGTCATGGCTAATAAAATCATTTTCTCTAAAAAAGCCTAATAGAGTCCCAAAATCCAACCAAATATCATAATCTTTTAAAGGAGAACTATAAATCGTTTGAAGAATCTCTTCAAAGTTGTCTTTTAACAACTCACTTCTTTTGGAGTCCAATTCAACGTTCGCTTTGTCATTGAGACTTTTAATGATTGGTAAGTTCTTGATGAGGTCTTTCTTGTCCCCTAAAAGACTTGCCAAACTTCTTTTTAACCATTGTAACACGTCTTACACCTCTTTTATATAAGCGACAAAATCATCATGTTTCACTCGTTTTTCAACTGGTGGAATTTCCATAAAATCATCACCGTAGATAGCTGATAAGATCTGGTGAGAAGCTGCTGGAATTTTATAAATTCTATCTTCGAATGGGCTGTCCATTACTTTATCAAGCAGCGTCTTCTCAAATTTTGTAGAAGTTCTCTTATTTTCCATCAAATAATCAATAGAATCATTATCATTAGCCTGCATTGAGAGAATGTTCATTTTTTTATTCCAAGTTTTAACTCTTGTTAAACGGAAAACAAGTACTAATAGATATCTGACAAGATTCTTAAATCCAGCATTTTTACTATGAATACCATAGAGAGTATAAACAGAAAGTCTACGATAGGTATCTAGTTTAACCATCTCTTTATTGACATCAGCATAATAATCAAATGGGAAAACATCCACGCAAATTCCTAAATCGATATCATTTTCAATATAGTTATTCTCATAAACGGTACGAGCATCATATACTCGATAAAATGGATAAGGATAGCGAGCATCATTTTCCCAAGATACTACTTTGTAGATAGGGTCATTGTCCCGTAGAACTGCTTGATATAACTTGTCATACTCATCACGTTTCAATGAGATATCAACATCATCATCCCAAGGGATGTAGCCCTTATGTCTAACGGATCCTAATAGAGTTCCATAAGCCAAAGAATAACTAATATTCTCTCTTTCACAGAGATTGTGGATATAATCCATTACCCCTAATTCTACTTCTTTAATCTCTTCTTCAGATAGTTTTCTGTATCCATCTCTCTTTTTAGAAATAACAGAGAAATAATAGCCTGAGATTATAAACAGAATACAACCTAATAATGAGATACCATAGAAGGTTGAACTCAAGAATAAGTTAGAAATCAAGATAACGACGGTCATCAGTAATCCTGAAACAAGCTCATGATCAATTCTATCTTCCTCTTTGTCTTTTTTGAATTTTCTAAGACTTGCAAAGATAAATGAGAGCATGAAAATAGCGATCGGCACGATACCAAAGATTCCGTTATAGAATAATAACTCTAGGTATCCATTGTGAGTTAAGTAATGTTGTTTAATGATATATGCACTTGCATCATAAGTTTTCCCTAATTCATACCAGTTTCCTGCTGAGTAACCAAATAGAGGTCTCTTTGGAATGAACGAGGCTGTCGATTGCCAAATAGCAAAGCGGTTATTGGAAATATTTTCTTCGCTGGTATCAGTTCGCTCCAAAGTCAAATTATTGTTTTCACCTTTTTCCTTATTTCGTTGAATTTCAGCTGAGTGAGCTTTCAAATACAGATCACTACTGTACTTGACACCATTATAAGATAAAAATACTAGTCCAACTGTTAACAATACAGCGACAAAAGATTTTAGCTTGTTACGGAAGTCAAATTTCACCAAAGAATATAGAAAAGCGGCCACAACCAAACAGATGTAGGTCGTTCTTGAACCAGATAAAACGATATAAGCGAAATTAAGAAGAATGGATGAAATAGCTAAGGTTTTAACAAATTTACTGAAGAAAGTTAGCCTCATCCCTAAGTAAATAATAATAATTAAGGAGATAATCGATAAATAATTAGGACTTGCTAAAATACCAAATAAACGGGATTCAACAAATCCTTGACGAATTAACAAGCCTTTATAGTCGAAAACTCTGTAACCAATCAACATAAAGAATTGAACAAGAGAAATGAAAACTCCCACAGTATTAGCTACAGTAATCACTGAGAAGAATAAGTTAAACAAAAGTCGAGACTTTTCTTTGGTAAAGGTCTGAAAAATTGGATAAATAGCAAAGAAATAGATAAAGAATACTACTAAGTTCTTGATATTCGTTGAAAAGCCATACTTAATCACCAGTAAACTTGTGATAATATTCATGGCAAAAAAGAGAATTAGATACTCAATTTTTCTCACAAATAAATAAGCTTTTTTTACAAAGAAATTATATAAACCCAGTAAAACTCCCATCAGAGTCATGCCTAGGGTAACAAATTTATTAGCAGAAATGAATTGAAGTGGAACAATTAGTCCTGCCATACAATAAAAAGATATGACTGATAAAAATACCAGATTAATTTTAAAATAGTTTTTCTCAATAATAGAAATCATTTTCTCTCCTAACGGTTATGTTGACCAAGTAAGATCTTAGTGTAGAGCTTTCTGTTGAATAGTAGAGCTAGAAAACTTATTTTTCTAGCATTGGTAAATCTAGCATCTCTTAAAATATTCACTCTATTCTGTTTTAGATAATGTATCAATTTATCTTCTAGTAATTTATCTTTAAAATCGGAATCAATCAACAATCTATCCAAAACATAGAAATAGGCCCAATTTAAACGCATCGTTGCAACATCAGCAATTGTGGGATAGTGCTCCCTTATTATATTCGCATTTTGCTCATAAGCCTCAATCACATTTAAAAATTTTAATGAGAATTTTTGTGTAGTAATACTGTTTTCACGATGTACATAATAATACTTTTTCTCATTGGTCGCAACAACCTTCTGACACTGATCCAATAAACGAATCATAATAAAGGCATCTTCAGCAATTTTTCCAACTTCAAATCTTAGATGATTAAAGAGTTCTTTTTTATATAATTTATTAACAGCAGTCACAGACAAAATCTTTGCTTCCATGACCATTTTGATAGCTTCTTCTGAAGATAATTGCCAAGTTTTAATCTCTGAAACTTGTTTTTCAGGAATCTGATGAAAGACATCGTAGTGACCACACATTGATAAATCTGCATTGGCCTCTCTTAAATGACGGTAGAGAGTCTCGTACATATCTTCGTCAATATAATCATCGCTATCAATAAAGCCAATCAAATCTGAACTTGCTTCATCAATTCCTCTATTTCGAGCATCAGACAAACCACCATTTTCCTTATGAATAACCCGAATTCGTTTATCTCTCAAGGCCAGCCGATCACACAAGTCCCCACTCTCATCAGTCGAACCATCATTTATAAGGAGCAATTCAAAATTGGTATAAGTCTGCTTTAAAATCGACTCTACGCAGCGTTCCAAATAAGCTTCTACATTATAGACAGGAACAATGATACTAATTTTTTCTTGCATTGTATTCTCCCATATATTCTCTATAACTCTTATCCATATCTGCTATAAGGGCATCGTGGTGAGGCACTTGCTTGTCAGCTGGTGGTGGTGTCATGTAGTCACCAAAAGCTGTACTGAGATAGGCATCATAACCAACTGGAATAGGTATTTCTGTTCCTTCAAAAGGTAAGAAAATGTTGTCTTCAAAGGCTTGAATTGGGTATTTCTTCTTCATGTAACCTGGACCTGAGCATAACTCTGTGATGCCATCACTTTCAGCTGGTCCATACTTGGTCATTTCTTTCTCAGCCTTTTTCCAGATACGATAGCGAAGGGCTTTAGGAGTTAATCCTAATAAAATCGTGCTGCCCCACTTCATGAGAGCTCCGTGCTTTTCTGGAATGGTTTGTGCACAAAATAGAGAATAAATCAAAGCCCAGCGGACCTGTTTCTTGCGCTCTGCTGGATTTTTAGGGTAGTAGTCCAAGGGAAGAACATCCAAAGCCAAGCCGTGGGGAAGATCCAAATCTTGTTGATAAGGCTTGATACAAGTCGTCTCCTTGTCTCGAATAGTGATAAAGAGATTGCGGTCAACAAAGTCTCTATCACTCTTTGATAGGAAGTAACGCTCATCCGCATATTGAGGCCATAACTCTGCTAGTTTTTCATAGTCCTTTCGTGGCATAAAGAAGTCCAAATCATCATCCCAAGGAATAAAACCTTTATTTCGTAGAGCTCCAATAGCTCCTCCACCACACAAATAACAGAGTAAATCGTGTTCTTTACAAAAGGCGACAAAATATTCAGCCATCTCTAGGCTACGAGCTTGAATTGCCTTTAAATCATTCATCTCATTCTCTTCCTCTTCTATAGAATACATCATTCTATTATACCATAAAAATAGTTTATAAATCCATCTGACCATGTGAAAAATCAAAGCCCAAGATAACCATTTTCATAGGTACCTCAAGCTCTGATTCATTTTACATGTTATCTAAATCCCATTTGGGCCAATTTATTTTGGTAAGCTTTTTGGTCCACTCGAAGGGATTGACCGCCGTATACATCAAAGTCATCTACCCAGTCTCCAAGTTCTGGGACTGTCAATCTTTCAATACCATTCTGCGCTCCTTCAAGGACTGATAAACCGTTGGTCAATAAGAAGGTATATGGAAGGTTTGTAGAGGTCATGGCGAAAACTTTCCCGAGTGCTTCTGAGCCGGTGAAAAGTTTTGTAGGATCCTTAATCTGCTGCAAGACAGCTGTCATGACCTGCTGTTGTCTACGAGTACGGCCATAATCCCCTTCATCATCATCACGGAAACGTGCATAGTTCAGAAGAGTCGAACCATTCATCTGTTGTTTTCCAACTCGAATGGTTTGAGTCGGTGACTCAGTTTCCGTTGCATGCAAGTCATCGCCTACAGTCGCTTCTGTAACTGGAACCCCATTTAGAGTTGAAAACTGGGCATCAATAGTCACCCCGTCAGGGAAAAGCGTATCAATGGCTGTCGCAAAGGCTTGGAAATCGACAAGTGCATAATATTTGATGTCTAGATCAAAATTATCCTTGAGCACCTTGCGGACCATTTCAGCTCCTTGTTTACCTTCTTGTTCCCCTAATTCATAGGCCAAGTTTAATTTATGGTCGGTCTGTTTTTGACCATTGATGACTTGGCTATACCCATCAATATAGACCAAATTATCACGCATAAAGCTAACGAGCTTCAATTTTTTATCTTTGCCACTTACATTCAAAACCATAATGGAATCTGTCCGTGTTTCTGCACTATTCTGTCCAATACGGCCATCCGTACCCAAAATCAGAATATTAACCCCATCACGCGTATCTTGTCCATTGAAGACTTCAACCTGAGCAGCTTTGGCATCTTTGGGCCCATTTGAACTATTAGGGTTCGCCGATTGGAAGCCTTTTAAGAACATGACGATCATTCCTACTGCTACACAAAGCAATATCATCCCTAACCAAGCAAATAAGCGTTTAAAACGAAAACCCCTTTTTTTCTTTTGCTTCTTAGCTTTTGGAATCTTCGTTTCCAGTTGATCTCCACTACTACGGCGACTAGAACGACTACGATTAGCATAGGTTGGCAGGTCGATACCAGAGTCTGAAAGAAGTTGTTCTTTGGCTTCTGGATTGAAAACTTCTGCTGAATCTTTTTGACCTTCTAACTTGGCTTGTAAAAAGGCAAATTCTCTCTTTTCTTTCTCATTCAAATAATGAATGTTTTTCAAAAGATAGTCATATCTCAGTTTTTCATGATGTGTCAAAGGATTCTCTCTAGTCATTCCTTCTCCTTCCCTTTATCCTGAATGGTATAGATAGGGTAAGCTCCTAGTATTTTATACTGGATTCCAATCGTTTCTAGTTCTTTTTGAGCAAAATGGACCAGTTCTTTATCAGCATAGTCCACATCAATGATAAAAAAGTATTCGCCCAAGGCTGTTTTTAGGGGACGACTTTCTATCTTGGTTAAGTCAATCCCTCGCCAAGCAAAGGTCGAGAGTGCCTTGTAAAGTGCACCAGGTAAATTGTCTGGCAAGGTTACTGCTAGGCTCATTTTTTCAGTTGCATCTTGTAAAGGAATCTGTGGCAACTCTGCACCCAAAACCCAAAAGCGAGTGAAATTAGCTTCCATCTCTTGAATATCTTGAGCAATTAATTCCAAACCATATTCTCCAGCCGAACTTTTAGGGGCAATGGCCGCAAATGGTTGATCAGGATGCTCAGAAACATAGCGCGCAGCGTAGGCTGTACTGGCAGTGACCTCCAGTTGAGCGTCTGGATAATGCTCATCAATAAATTTCTTCCCCTGTGCCAAAGCTTGTGGGTGAGAAAAGATTTTCTCTATTTTAACTTGCCCTGGCACCGCCATCAACTGTTGATGAATTGGCTGTACAATCTCCGCCACAGCTTGAATTCGAGCCTGGTGGAAAAGATAGTCCAAGGTTTCATGAACACTACCTTCAATAGAATTTTCAACTGGCACTACTGAAAAATCTACTAAGCCCTGTTCGTAAGCCTTGATAACGTCCGTAATATTTGAAAAAGGCTCTAGTTCCTCATGAGGAAAAGCCGTTTGCACCACATGGTGCGAAAAAGATCCTTTAGGACCTAGATAGGCAATTTTCATGTCAATTCCTCTATAATCTCCTCTGGACTTAGCTTGGACACATCGATAACTTTACTAGCCACTTCCTCATACCAAGCCTGTCTTTCTTTAAAAATCGCAGCCAATTCTTCCTTACTATGCTTTAAAAATAGTGGGCGTTGATTGTCCTCATCGGCTGAAATTCGCTGGTACAGGGTCTCAAAATCTGCTTTTAGGTAGATATTATCTAGATTTTGCTTTAGCAAGGCACGATTACGCGGAGAAACGACTACTCCTCCCCCAGTTGACACGACTTGGTCTGTTTTTAATAAATCAGCTAAAATTTCTGATTCTACCTGACGGAAGGCTGCTTCTCCTTTTTCTTCAAAGAAAAGAGCAATCGGCATCCTCAGTCGGTCTTCCAACAAGGCATCCATGTCTACAAAGTCAGGATCTAATTCTCTAGCAATAGTAGATTTTCCTGCACCCATAAAACCTAGTAAAACCTTAGCCATGAATCAAAGTCTCCAAATCATCAAAGAAGCTTGGATAGCTAGTATTAATAGCTTCAGCACGATCTAATTCGACCTCTCCATCTGCCACTAAAAGAGCTGCAATGGCTGCCATCATGCCGATACGGTGGTCACCAAAGGTATTTACTCTGGCTCCGTGGAGAGCAGATTTCCCTTTGATAATCATGCCGTCTGCTGTAGGAGTAATAGCTGCCCCCATGCTATTTAAAGCATCTGCAACAACCTGAATACGATCCGTTTCTTTGACCTTAAGTTCTTCTGCATCTTTGATGACTGTTTGACCTTGAGCTTGGGTAGCAAGGAGGGCGATAATTGGCAATTCATCAATCAAACGTGGAATCAAGGCTCCGTCAATCTCAGTTCCTTTTAGGTCTGACGTCTCAACAGTCAAGGTTGCAGATTTGGCAATTGGATCAACATCAGTAAGTTCTAATTTCCCACCCATAGCACGGATAACATCAATAATCCCTGTACGAGTTTCATTAATACCAACATTCTTAAGTACCACACGAGAATTAGGAACAATCAAACCTGCCGCCAACCAAAAGGCTGCACTAGAAATATCTCCTGGTACAACAACTGTTTGTCCACTTAGTTTCTGTGGCCCCTGGACAGTGATTGTCTTACCATCGACACTCAAATCACCTCCGAATTGTTGGAGCATATCTTCTGTATGGTTACGAGTGCACTCCTTCTCAATGATGACAGATTGACCCTGAGCCTGCAAAGCCGCAAAAATTAAGGCTGACTTAACTTGTGCAGAGGCGATTGGCAATTCGTATTGAATAGGTCTTAAGTTTTTCGTTCCCTTTAAGTGTAACGGTGGCAAGTCTCGCTCTGTTTGACCTGAAATGCTAACTCCCATTTTTTTCAAGGGAAGAGTCACACGATCCATGGGGCGTTTAGAAAGACTATCATCTCCAAACATCTCTACTTCAAAGTCTGCACCAGCAAGGACACCTGAAATCAAACGAATAGAGGTGCCAGAATTGCCCATATCGAGAGCATTCTGAGGAGCTTTCAATCCATCCATCCCAACACCTTGTATGGTAACGACACCGTCTTTGTCCTCAATCTCTACGCCGAGGTCCCGAAATACTTGCATGGTTGATAGGACATCTTCACCACGCAAAATATCATAAACTTTAGTCTCACCTTCAGCCAAGCTTCCAAAAATAATAGAGCGATGACTGATGGATTTGTCACCTGGTACGCGAATGCTACCATTCAAATGGTTAACGTTAGTTTTTAACTTCATACTAGACCTCATACTGACAATACTTTTTCTTATTTTATCACAAAAAGTCAGAAATTTCTTAAAAATTCCTGACTTTATGAGGTAAATTCTTATTTTAAAAGTTCTGAAATTGGTTCAAATACGATTTTTTCAATATCAGATAGATAAATAGAAAGTTGTTGCTGTTTGGCAAAGAAAGCTGATAAAAGAGCGTTACCTTGAATCTGCTTACCAAAGCTTTCCATTTTTTCTTGGAAAGAAGCGTCGGGCATTTGACCAGTTTGTGCCATGACTTGGATTTCATGTTGAAAAGCAATATAATCTGCAAAGATTTTACTAGCTTCTTCATCGGCTTGGATAGCATCTCTAGCTTCCTTAACCGCCTTGTATTCAGGCAATTCGCGTAGTCCACGACTAAGTTCGTTTGCACTATCATAAATATTTGACATAATTGTCCTCCTTATTTGATAACGACTGTGTAATTCGTATTTTCTGTAATGACTTGCTCAGCACGTTTTAAATCCTGAGCATTCTTAAAGGAAATTTGCAGAATCCCGTGAATATCTTCACGGTTTTCCTCATTGATATGGATATTGACCAAGGAAGTTCCTCTTAGCAATTCCAAGATGCGCAAGATAACATCTTCTTCATCGGGAACATCTACATAGAGGTCAAATGAGCTATCTACTCCGCCACGTTTATGAATTTCCATAGCTTGACGTTGTTCACGCGCTTGATTGAAAAAGTTCCAGATTTGGTTTTCATCACCCTTACTGATAGCTTGTCCAATCTCGTCCAAACGGCCCTTGAAGTCCTCGATGCGTTCAATAATGGTATCCCGATTGGATAAGAGGATAGAAGTCCACATACCTGGCTCGCTTTCAGCAATCCGAGTCATATCACGAAAACCACCTGCCGCAAAGCGTCGCGCCATTTCATGCTCTTCAGCATAACTTGCAGTTTGTTCCATCAGGCCTGATGCTAAGATATGCGGAAAATGGCTAATCTGAGAAGTCACTCGGTCATGTTCTTCAGCATCGATTTCGATGAAACGAGCATGGAGTCCTGAAAGTAGGTCTTTCATTTCTTCAAGCGTATCTGGAGTCGTTAGACTCGAAGGCGTAAAGATATAGTAGGCATTTTCAAAGAGATTAACATCGGCAGAAGCCGCTCCTGTCTTGTGACTTCCTGCCATGGGATGAGCTCCAACAAAGCGAACAGACTTATCAGCAAAACACTTCTCAGCTGTAGCCACGATAGCTGACTTGGTCGATCCAGCATCGGAAATAATGACACCTTCTTTCAAGTCCAAGTTGGCCAATTCCTTAATAAAGGCAATGGTTTGCTTGATTGGTAAGCTGAGGATAATAACATCTGCAAGTGGAGCAAAACTAGCAAAATCATCTGTCGCACGATCAATCATTCCTCGCTCCAAAGCAATATCTCTAGACGCTTGACTACGATTGTATCCTAAAATTTCATAATCAGGATGATCCCGCTTGATTCCGAGTGCCATGGAAGCACCAATCAAACCAAGGCCTGCGATATAGATGGTTTTTGCCATAAGAACTCCTTAATAATTCTTTGTATACTCCCGATGTTTAGCAACAGCTTCTTTTAATTCTTCTAGATTATCAGATGAAAATTTCTCTAAGATTTCTTGAGCCAAGACTGTTGCTACGACTGCTTCCATAACAACACCTGCTGCTGGAAGAGCGGTTGGATCACTTCTCTCCACCGTTGCCTTATAAGGCTCATGGGTTTCAATATCGACACTCATTAATGGCTTATAGAGAGTCGGAATTGGTTTCATAACCCCACGGACAAGAATCGATTGGCCATTGGTCATACCACCTTCGAAACCTCCGAGATTATTAGTCCGACGAGTATAGCCATCTTCTGGTGACCAGAGAATTTCATCCATGACTTGGCTGCCCTTGAGATAACCTGCTTTAAAACCAAGTCCAAACTCCACACCCTTAAAGGCGTTGATTGAAACAACTGCTTGAGCTAATCTTGCATCTAGCTTGCGATCCCATTGGACATAGGAACCCAGACCAACCGGAACACCACCGACAACTGTTTCGACAACACCACCAATAGTATCTCCATCACGTTTAATCTGATCAATATAATCCTTGATCTCCTGCTCACGTTCTTGGTTGACGATAGAAACTTCTGACTGGGCAGCTAGTTTTTTAATCTCTGCGACTGTTAAGTTTTCTGGAACATTGATTTCCTTACCACCAAAAACAACAACATGGTTAGCAATTTCAATATCAAGTTCAGCTAAGAGCCGCTTGGCAACAGCTCCAACTGCCACTCGCATAGTCGTTTCACGGGCAGATGAACGTTCTAATGAATTTCGCAAATCATCAAAGCGGTATTTGATACCTCCTACCAAGTCAGCGTGACCTGGGCGAGGATGTGTGATTTTTCGTTTACTTTTAAGTTTATCCTCAATATCCTCAGCAGACATGATATCTAGCCATTTTTGATGGTCTTTGTTAATGACATCCATGGTAATGGGAGCCCCTGTCGTCTTTCCGTGGCGAACACCAGAAGTAAAGACAACCTGGTCACTTTCAATCTTCATACGACCACCACGTCCGTATCCACCCTGGCGACGTTTGAGATCCTCATTAATATCTTCTGCAGTTAAAGGAAGACCTGCTGGGATTCCTTCAATTATTGCTGTCAGACGAGGACCATGTGATTCTCCTGCTGTTAAATATCTCATACATTCTCCTTATTTTACTAAGTAATCTTTCATTTCTTCCAGAGAAACTGGATGAATCTTTGCTGAACCAAGCTCTGGTACCAAGACTAATTTCATGGTGTTGCCACGTGCTTTTTTATCATGAGTCAAAGCCTGATAAAGCTTATCAAGGTCCCAGTTTTCATAATCAACAGGAAGGCCAAATTTCTGACACATTTCTCGGATAGACTGAGTGATTCCAGCTGGCATAAAGCCCTTTTGTTCTGCTACCTTAGAAACCTGAACCATTCCCATCGCTACTGCCTCACCATGCATGACACGTCCATAACCAGCAGTTGCTTCAATGGCATGGCCGATTGTATGACCAAAGTTGAGATACAGACGAATGCCATTGTCCAATTCATCCTCAACTACCATCTTGCGCTTGACCTGGCAAGAATGCTCAATCAAACTCTCGGAATGTTCCAATATGCTTTCGACAGAACCATCCATTTCAGATAATAATTCCCAGAGTTCTGGATCTTCAATTAAGCCATACTTGATGACTTCACCCATTCCTTCAATCAATTCTCTTTTCCCTAAGGTTTCAAGAACGTTTGGGTCAATCAAAACACCATCTGGCTGGGCAAAAGTTCCCACCATATTCTTGGCAAAAGGAGTATTCACTCCTGTCTTACCCCCGATTGAAGAGTCAACTTGAGCTGTCAAGCTAGTCGGAATTTGAACAAAGTGAATACCTCGCATATAGGTAGAAGCTACAAAGCCAGCCAAATCACCAACTACACCACCACCTAAAGCTACGATTCCGTCACTGCGAGTCAAGTCTTGCTTAACTAGAAATTCATAAGCCTTTTGAACCGTGGTTAGATTTTTTCGCTCTTCCCCCTCTAGAAAGTCAAAAACTGCCACTTGAAAACCAGCATCCTCTAAGCTCAATTTTACTTTTTCTGCATAGAGAGAAGCCACATGGTTATCGGTAATGATAACGACTTTTTGCGGTTGCCAAAGTTCCCGCAACCATTTTCCTGCTTGAGACAGGCATCCTTTTTCAATCTGAATATCATAAGGATGGTGGGGAAGGTCTATTTTGATTTTCATAGCAGTTCTCCTTTTTTCATTTTTGATACTTTTGTTTTAGTAATTCCCAGATTTGATCGGTTGGCATTTCCTTGCCGGTCCATAACTGAAAAGCTTCAGCTGCTTGGTAAAGCAACATGCCCAGGCCATTAACAGCATGATTGCCCTGGTTTCTTGCCAAATTTAAAAATGGTGTCTCAAAGGGTTGATAAATCACATCAGCTACCAAAAGCTTCTCTGGTAAAACGACACTTGCTGGGATTGGCAAAGATACTCCATCCATGCCAACACTAGTCGCATTTACCAGTAAATCCGAATCAATTATCCTTGCTTGCAGTTCAGAAACATCTTCTAAAGCAAATAAATCTACTTTAAATCCAGTCGCATTCTGTAGTTTTTCTAGGTAAGGTCTTGTTTTTTCTATTGAAGCCAAACGTACAAAGACAGAAACTTGACCCACTCCATCCAAGATTGCCTGTGCCAAAATTGCCTTGGCTGCACCGCCTGCACCTAACAAAACCATTTTTTTCCCTGATATTTTAAAAGAAGGCAAGCTCTTAAAGAATCCCTTGCCATCTGTATTATATCCAATTAATGTTCCTTCTCGATTCACAACTGTATTAACTGCACCAATCAACCGAGCTTCTTCACTCAACTGGTCCAGATAAGGAATCACTTGCTCCTTGTAGGGCATAGAAAGATTGATTCCATACATCTGATAGCGACGAATATTAGCAACTGTTTCTGCCAAGTCAGTAGCTTCTACTTCCCAAGCTAGATAAACACCATTGGTATGAGTTGCCTCAAATGCGCTATTGTGAATGAAGGGAGAAATGGAATGTTTGATAGGATTTGCGACTACAGCTGCTAAACGTGTGTAGCCATCAATCTTCATTTAGTATCTCCCGAATTTTTTTCATGCTAGAAAGTGAAATCTGTCCTGGAGCACTGGCTTCATCCAGACTTGCAAAAGACCAGCTAGAACCCGTCACATCTGAAGTGATACGAGAAACCTTACCCACTTTCCCCATAGAAATCGTCACATATTCTTGTTCTGGGTTCAATGTTTTAAAGCCACGTGTAAAGTTCATAAGGTCCAATACATCTTGTTCTGTTTGAGCCATAACCGATACTTTAACCACTTTCGGAGTTAGACTGGTTAGCTCGGATAAGATTTCCATCATATTCTCTGGAGTTTCTTGAAAGTTATGATAACTCAAGACTAGATTTGGAAAATCAAGCATCTCTTCAAAAACATCCTTGTGAGAAAAATACTCAAAATCAATATATTCTGGTTGATAGAGTTGAGCTACATCTTTGATAATTTGTACATACTCTGCCGAATCCAAATCTATCTCTCCTCCCTCAGCACGAGTTCGTAGGGTAAAGAGGAGTTCGCGACCTGCAAATTTTTCAAAAATAGCTGGGGCTACCTGTAAAATAGCTTCCTTTGGTAGGAAATCGGCACGCCACTCAATGATATCAGCATCAATATACCGCATGGCATCGATTCCTTGCGCCTCTTCTAAACTCTTTGGCATTACTGAAACGACTAATTTCATTTAGTTACCTTCATGCTAATCACCTTGAGGTAATTACTACTTTCATCTTTTTCATTGTAGACAAAGTCTGCTGGAAGTCCATACTTTTGAAGAACCTGATATTTTCTTCCTGCGAATCCTTTGTCGATTTGTTCTATAAATTTTTGACGGGAAACATTGGCAGCATTGGTGCTAGCAATGATCATACCTCCCGGATTTAAAATCTCTAAACTCTGGGAAATCAACTTGTGATAGTCCTTAGCTACAGAGAAAGTTTGCTTTTTATTACGGGCAAAGCTAGGTGGATCCAGAACGATCATATCATAAGATAAGCCCTTACGTTTAGCGTATTTAAAGTATTCAAAGACATCCATAACAATGAAACGATGACTGTCAAGACTGAGTCCATTGGCATGAAAATGAGCTTCTGACAGTTCTCTCGAACGTTTGGCTAGGTCTACAGAGGTTGTTTCACTAGCACCTCCCATGGCTGCAGCAACTGAGAAGGCTGCTGTATAGGAAAACATATTTAGCAAGGACTTGCCCATGGCTAAACCATCAACTAAGCTACCACGCACTTCATGCTGATCCAAGAAAATCCCTGTCATAAGACCATCATTCATAAAGACTTGGTACAAGACTCCATTCTCAAGAACTGTAAAATTTTCTGGTGCTTCTTGACCATAGATATGGGCAGACTCATAGTCTAGACCTTTAAAACGAATCTTTTCATAGACACCTAAGACTTCAGGGAAAACCTGAGCAAAAGCTGCTAAAATCTGTTGGCGAAGCCCATAGATATAGGAGTTATACCATGAAAAAACAACATAATCTCCATAGAGATCCAAAGTCATTCCACCAAAACCATCGCCTTCTTGATTAAACAAACGAAAGGCAGTTGTCAACTCATCTTGATAGTAAGCAGAACGTCTTTGTTTGGCTTTTTCAAACAAACTTTCAAAGAATTTTTGGTTAAAAGAAAGCTTCTGGTTCGTTACAAACCAACCAATCCCCTTATTTTGACGAGATAAATAGGCCTTGCCCAAAAACTGCTTGTTTTGACTCAATAACTCAACTTCTTGATCAGTTTCAGATAGTTCTGGAAAATCAATTTCCTCCAAAAGTACTAGACCTTGGTTTAGTTTTTTTTCAACACGTCTACTGACGAATACTTTATTCATAAACACTATTATAACAAATTTTATGACAATTCACAAAATAGAAACTATTGATTTATCCATCATCTTGCCCTATCTGATAGAATTTTTCCTCCCATTAGTCCTACTATTTTTATTTTATATATTTCAACACTTCTAGTTGAAAAATAGACATAAAATTTAAAGAGTTTAATTTAAGCGCAAACGTTTGCGCAGAAGCTGACTTTATGCTACAATAATTCTCATCACTGTAAGTAAGAGGATAAACTATGAAAAATCAAGCCTTAATGCAATATTTTGAATGGTATCTACCCCACGATGGAAAACACTGGAAACGCCTTGCTGATGACGCTGAACACCTAGCTAACTTAGGCATTAGTCACATTTGGATGCCACCTGCTTTTAAAGCAACAAATGAAAAAGATGTTGGTTATGGCGTCTATGACTTGTTTGACCTTGGAGAATTTAATCAGAAGGGTACTGTACGTACTAAGTATGGCTTTAAAGAAGACTATCTTCATGCCATCCAAACTTTAAAATCTCATGGGATTCAACCAATGGCTGATATCGTCTTAAATCATAAGGCAGCCGCTGACCATTTAGAATCTTTTCAAGTTATCGAAGTGGATCCAGAAGATCGAACTGTGGAACTAGGAGAACCTTTTACCATCAATGGCTGGACTGGTTTTTCTTTTGATGGACGACAAAATACCTACAATGACTTCCACTGGCACTGGTACCACTTTACTGGAACTGACTACGATGCTAAACGCCGTAAATCTGGAATCTATCTGATACAGGGAGACAACAAAGGCTGGGCTCATGAGGAATTAGTCGACAATGAGAATGGCAATTACGACTATCTCATGTATGCCGATCTAGATTTCAAACATCCTGAAGTGATAAAAAATATCTACGATTGGGCAGATTGGTTTATGGAAACAACTGGTGTGGCAGGTTTCCGCTTGGACGCCGTTAAACACATTGACTCTTTCTTTATGCGCAATTTCATTCGCGATATCAAAGAAAAATATGGCCAAGATTTCTATGTCTTTGGAGAATTCTGGAATCCAGATAAGGAAGCAAATCTGGATTACCTTGAAAAGATTGAAGAACGCTTTGATCTTGTCGATGTTCGCCTTCACCAAAATCTCTTTGAAGCAAGCAAGGCTGGAGAAGACTATGATTTGACAACCATCTTTGAGGATAGTCTAGTACAACTCAATCCAGATCGAGCTGTAACCTTTGTCGATAACCATGATACTCAACGTGGCCAGGCTCTTGAATCCACTGTTGAAGAATGGTTTAAACCAGCAGCCTACGCTCTTATTCTCTTACGTCAAGAAGGTCTTCCATGTGTATTTTATGGAGACTACTATGGTATTTCTGGTCAATATGCTCAGCAAGATTTCAAAGATGTTCTTGACCGTTTGCTAGCTATTCGAAAAGAGTTGACTTACGGAGAGCAAACCGACTACTTTGATGCCCCAAATTGTATCGGTTGGGTCCGTTCAGGAGCTGAGGATCAATCGCCACTTGCTATCGTGATTTCTAATGCCCAAGCAAACTCTAAAACCATGTTCGTCGGTCAAGAATGGACTGACCAAACCTTTGTTGATTTGCTTGGTAACCATCCTGACCAAGTAACGATTAATGCTGAAGGTTATGGAGATTTCCCAGTTACAGAACGCTCTCTTAGTGTATGGGGACTGGCTAACTAATCAATTAATACTCTTCGAAAATCTCTTCAAACCACGTCAGCTTCCATCTGCAACCTCAAAATAGTATTTTGAGCTGACTTCGTCAGTTCTATCCACAACCTCAAAACAGTGTTTTGAGCAACCTGCGGCTAGCTTCCTAGTTTGCTCTTTGATTTTCAGAGTATAAAACACACAAAAAATGCCCACAAGCTAGATTTTCTTTCTAGCCTGTAGGCATTTTTTTCTATTATCAATACTTAAATTAGTCTTTCCAAAGATCCATAGCATTTTGAAAATCTGCAGAAACTTGAACATTTTGAGGATTAGTCGCTTCTCTCTCCTGACGCTTAGCCTCTACCTGAACTACACTCTTAATGCCTTCATGACGCCAGTTTCTTAGGATAGCCTGGATGTACTTCCAATTTGGTTTTCCATTCAAAACGGCCTCACGTAGGGCCTCTTTGATCAGGTCCGCACTGGTCCCGTCTTCTTTTAAACTCTTTTCCAAATCTTCGATCTCAAAAGGACTTAAGAGACGACCTAGCTCTTGTTGGAAGGTTTCCACCAAGTCTTTCAAATCATTTTTAGCGGGTAGCGCTTGGCTAGGTTCTTGCTTTTCAAACAGTTGGTCTAAGCGCTCTAAAGCTAAAGTCGCATCAAAAATCACTTCTATTTCTCCATTGAGTTCAATGGTTCGGTATTGGAGTAAGCCTTTTTCGGTCAAGCGTGAAATCGCTTGATTGACTTCATAGACTTGCTTGCCTATTTTCTCAGCAATTTGGCTTGGGGACAATTCCCCTAAGGCTGTTGTATTTTGTAGGTAAAAGAATTGCCAAACTAAGAAATCATCGCTTGATGAGAAAAGTTGATTGTAGTTTAAGAGCAGAGCACTTGGTAAGACCAAATTCCCTGATTTGAAAGCATCTAAATATGTCATAATTCCTCTTATAAATATCCAAAATGAGATACATCTTCTTCTGCACTCTTCCACTCAAAAGGCGTTTCTTGGTAAACTGCATAATTTACCCAGTTACTGAAAAAGAGAGCTGCTGAGGAACTCCAACGCATACAAGGAAGTTCATGGATGTCATCATTTTTGAAATAATTTTCTGGTATATGGGGATCTAAACCAGCATCTAGATCTCTAAAATATTCCTTGGCTAGCGTATCACGATCATACTCCAAATGCCCAAAGCTATAAACTTCTCTTAAATCTCGGCTTGCAAGGATAGAGATTCCCACTTCTTTTCCAGATGCTAAGATCTCTAAATTTGTTTTATTTACAATGTCTTCTTTGAGAATTTCTGTGTGACGAGAATGGGGAGACACATACAAATCATCAAAACCTCTCAGCAAAAGATGACCTTCTTTTAAAACATCCTGAGGATAAATTCCCGAAAGTTTTTGAGCCATCTGGTGTTTATCTACGCCGTAACGATAGTAGAGGCCAGCCTGTGCTCCCCAGCAAATATGCAGGGTTGAAAAGACATGAGTCTTTGACCAATCGATGACCTGAGTAAATTCCTCCCAATAGTCCACTTCTTCAAAAGGGAGATGCTCAACTGGTGCTCCTGTGATAATCAAGCCATCAAAATACTGGTCTTGAACTTCCGAGAAGGTCTTATAAAAAGTCTCCATATGTTCAGAACGAGTTGTTTTCGACTGATGACTTTCCATATATAAGAAATCAATATCTAACTGCAAAGGAGTATTAGCTAAATGTCGTAAAAGCTGAGTCTCTGTAACCATCTTCTGTGGCATCAAGTTTAAAATCAGAATTTTCAGTGGTCGAATATCTTGATGAGCCGCCCGCTGGTCATCCATGACGAAAATATTTTCCGTTCGTAAAATCTCAACTGCTGGCAATTTTTTATCTATTCGAATCGGCATGGAAATCTCCTTACTGTATCAAGTTTAGGCTCAAGTGAACATACAGTCATCAAATGAAAAAATCAGCTGACGAAAGTCCTTCCCTTTATTATACTGTAAGAAGATATAGTTTTCAATTATAGTTTTTCTCTAACTAGATATAGCCTTTTTTTATATCAGATGAAGAGAAAACAGCCCTAGGGACTGTTTTTCATTAATAATGCATAAGCACCTTGTAGTCGTAATCTCCGATAGCTTCACGACCTTTAAGCTCATCAAGTTCGATCAAGAAGGCACAACCTGCTACGACTCCACCCAATTTTTCAATCATTTCGATTGTAGCCTTAACAGTACCACCTGTTGCCAAGAGGTCATCTACGATCAGAACACGTTGCCCTGGTTTGATAGCATCTGCGTGCATAGTCAAAGTATCAACACCATATTCTTTTTCATAGTCAGCTGAAATCACTTCGCGTGGCAATTTTCCTGGTTTACGCACAGGTGCAAAACCAATTCCCAACTCAAAAGCAACTGGACATCCAACGATAAATCCACGCGCTTCTGGTCCTACGATCATATCAATCTTTTTGTCAGTAGCATATTGAACAATTTCACGAACAGCGTAGCTGTAGGCATTTCCATCTGCCATCAATGGGCTAATATCACGGAAAGTAATTCCTTCTTGTGGATAATTTTCAATACTTGCAATGTAATCTTTTAAGTTCATAGCATTTCTTTCTTTTTAAGTTTTTACTCCCTATTATACCATAAATCTTAGAAAAGAGAAATAGAAAGAAACCCTGGAAACTGAGTCCAAGGCTTCTAATCAAATCTGTAACTATTGCTCGTTTAATGAAATCTTTCCTTCTTTTTGCTTTTAGAGTTTTGATTGAGTTGACGATTTTGTTCGATACGCCACTCTCGCTCAAAGTAGGACATGGCTTCAAAGACTCTTCGCGGTAAACCGACATCCAGCAAGTAGATTGGGATTTTTAAAACGTTAGAATATTTAGCAGTCGTAAATCTACTTCGTAGACGATTCTATAGAGATTTCGTTTTTACAAGGTCTTTGTCATAAAAATGAACTTCAATAATATAAAAATCCCTTGCATTTCTACTACCCTTAATTATCGTGAGAGCAAAATTTTCTACCTGCCCCCAAGAATAAAACTGCCAATCTTTTTTAGGATGTGGCTTATAGAAAAAAACTTGAGACGTACATTTCAAATACTCTTTATCTGAAAAAAGAAGTCGCAAACGTTCATACAAAATCCACCCAACAATGATGATTAAGAATAAGACAAAGAGGGCTCTATAATTTCTGTAGTGGGTAAAACCACCATAGGAATTATAGAACCTATTTTATTGTAGAAAAAAAGTCCCATAAGACCTATAATGAAAAGTGACCAAACCATCATTAGAAAGAATCTTATGGAACAATTAAATTTTATCACAAACTTGCTCGGAATTAAAGACAAAAATATTATTATCTTAGATTATCTTGATGCTGGAACGCATAAAGAAGTCATCGCTAAACTCGATTATCCTGCACCTAAATGTCACAACTGTCAAGGACAAATGGCTAAATATGACTTTCAAAAAGAATCTAAAATTCCCTACCTCGAATGTGCAGGATACAAGACTCTCATTCGATTGAGAAAACGCCGTTTCCGTTGTAAAGTCTGCGGGAAAATAACTGTCGCAGAGACTTCCTTAGTCAAAAAGAATCACCAAATCGCGACCATCGTCAACCAGAAAATAACTCAAAAATTAATCGAAAAAGTCCCTATGACGGCTATCGCAGAAAGTCTATCTGTCTCTACTTCGACAGTCATTCGTAAATTGAAAG
The DNA here is from genome assembly GCF_001808865.1 of Streptococcus sp. HMSC061D10. NCBI lineage: Bacteria > Bacillati > Bacillota > Bacilli > Lactobacillales > Streptococcaceae > Streptococcus > Streptococcus sp. HMSC061D10. The sequence continues at coordinate 156,971 of NZ_KV795020.1, forward strand.
AATTCAAATTCAAGACAGATTTATCTTTCCTTCCAACTCACATGTCTTGGGATGAATACAGCTTCAAGAAAGGTAAGATGAGCTTCATTGCACAGGATTTTGATTCCAGAAAGATCGTAGCTATCCTGGATGGGCGAACTCAAGTGACTATTCGCAATCATTTCCTTCGTTATTCTAGACAGGTGAGAAGTCGCGTGAAAGTCATTACCATGGATATGTTTAGCCCCTACTATGATATTGCCAGAAAACTTTTTCCTAACGCTAAAATCGTTCTCGACCGCTTTCACATTGTCCAACATCTCAGTCGAACTATGAATCGTCTTCGCATCCAAGTCATGAATCGTTTTGATCGCAAATCGCACGGATATAAGGCGCTAAAACGTTACTGGAAACTCATTCAACAGGATAGCCGTAAACTTAGTAATAAACGTTTTTATCGCCCTACTTTTCGCTCACACTTGACTAATAATGAGATTCTTGAAAAGCTCCTTGCATACTCTCAAGAACTTAGAGAGCACTATGAATTCTATCAACTATTACTCTTTCATTTTCAAGAGAAACAAGCGAACCATTTCTTTGATCTGATTGAAGAAACAATTTCCTGTGTAAATCCTATCTTTCTAACCGTTTTTAAGACCTTTTTGAAAGATAAGGACAAGATTATGAACGCACTAGAACTGCCCTACTCAAACGCGAAACTAGAAGCTACTAATAACCTCATCAAGGTCATCAAGCGCAATGCTTTTGGCTTCCGGAACTTTGAAAACTTCAAAACTAGAATCCTCATTGCTTTGAACATCAAAAAGGAGAGAACCAATTTGGTCCTCTCCAGGTTATAACTTTTCATCAACCCACTACAGTTGACAAAGAGCCACAAAGAGTCTTAATGCCACCAATCCCACAGGTGCCTCCTTGGGATAGGTCATCATAAAAGATAGGATCCAAAGAAGAAAAGCTAACTCAACTAAGCAGAGAAGAATAGTCCAGATGATTTTCTTACTGCTCCATTTGATGATTTTTTCTTCCATTAAGCCAACTCACTTAAATATTCATAGCGTTCATATTTTTCAAGCAAGGCTTCATTCTTCTCATCTAACTCTTTTTGAAGAGTAGCTAGCTTCCCAAAGTCAGAGCCATTGGCCTGCATTTCCTCTTCAATAACAGAGATACGATTTTCCAAGGCTTCGATATCACTTTCAATACTTGCCCACTCCTGCTTTTCTTGGTAGGTCATTCGTTTCTTCTCTTCACGGACTTTGACGACTTTTTCCTTCTCAGCCTTTTGAACTTGACTTGTTGCTTCTGCTTCGAAGGCTTTTTCATCTAGGTAGTCGGTATAGTGGCCAAAGAACGGACGTATGATGCCATTCTCAAAAGCAAGAATCTTAGTCGCCACCTTATCAAGGAAATAACGGTCGTGACTAACTGTCAAGACTGGACCTGCAAAACCTTGTAAAAAATTTTCCAGAACAGTTAAGGTCGCAATATCTAAATCATTTGTCGGCTCGTCCAAAAGTAGCACATTGGGTTTTTCCAATAGCAACTTAAGGAGGTAGAGACGTTTTTTCTCACCACCAGACAACTTCTCAATCAAGGTGCCGTGAGTTGAGCGTGGGAAGAGAAATTGTTCTAATAACTCCGCGATAGATGTCGTAGTACCACCGCTAGTCTTAACCTCTTCTGCCACTTCTTGCAGGTAATTGATAACCCGCTTACTCTCATCCAAGCCTTCGATTTGTTGAGAGAAATAGGCGATGCGAACCGTTTCACCGATAATAACCTCTCCTTCAGTCGGTTTCAATCTTCCTGCAATTAGGTTAAGAAGGGTTGACTTCCCAACACCATTGTCACCAACGATTCCGATACGGTCTTTGGCTTGAACCAAAAGGTTAAAATGTTGCAGAATCTGTTTGTCGTCATAGGCAAAGGAAACATCCTTAAACTCGATGACCTTTTTACCGATACGGCTGGTTTCAAAATTCATGCTCAAGTCTGTCTCAGCTGTAGTTCCTGAGACTTCTTTTTTCAAGTCATGGAAACGATTGATACGAGCTTGTTGCTTGGTCGCACGAGCCTGTGGTTGTCGTCTCATCCAGGCCAATTCTTGCTTATAAAGTTGCTCTTTTTTGTGAAGAAGAGCTGCGTCACGCTCATCCTGTTCAGCCTTGAGACGAACATAGTCTTGGTAATTTCCTTGATATTCGGTCAAACCAGCTCGGTCCAACTCGAAAATTCTCGTCGAGAGCGCATCTAGGAAGTACCGGTCGTGGGTGATAAAGAGAACCGTTTTCTTGGAATTTTTCAAAAAGAGGGTCAGCCATTCAATGGTGGCAATATCCAAGTGGTTGGTTGGTTCATCCAAAAGCAAAAGATCGTGATTTCCTAACAGCACTTGGGCCAACTGAACCCGTCTTCGCAAACCACCTGACAGGGATCCAACGGGAGTTGATAAATCTTGAATTCCCAACTTGCTGAGAACGGTCTTGACCTGACTCTCAATTTCCCAAGCTTGGAGAGAGTCCATTTCTGCCATGACCCGTTCCAAACGCGCCTGCTTATCCTCACTGTAGTTGAGCATAAGAAGTTCATACTCACGAATGAGCTGGATTTCCTTGAGGTCGCTGGATAGGACTGTATCCAAGACCGTCTTGCTATCATCAAAATCAGGATCTTGGGTCAAGTAACCAATCTTGTAGTCGTTTTTTGCCGAAAAAGGGCTTACGTCACCATCAAAACCAGAAACTCCTGAAAGCACATCTAAAAGGGTTGTTTTCCCAGTTCCGTTGACACCGATAAGACCGATTCTATCCAAGTCATGGATGATAAAGGAAATATCCTTAAAGACAGTCTTGTCTCCAACGGATTTACTTAGTTTTTCAACAATAAAATCACTCATTTTTTCTCCCTCAAGTAGGCATGAATAGCTTCCAAGTTATTTTCCAAATCTCCATCGACAATAGCATACTCAATCTCTGCTAAAATTTCTCCCATTTCTGGTCCTGGCTGATAGCCGTATTCCTTGATGAGAATCCCACCATTGATTTGAATTTCTTTCTTATCATGGATGGTTAGGCTGTGGTAAGTCTCTTCGATAGCCTGTGGATTGACTTCTTTTCCTTGAGCCTGACGAAGATTTTCAGCCTGTAAAAGCAAATCTAGATCAAAACGGTAACAATCGCGCTTGCTTAGTTCCCCTTCTTCACGAAGTTCTAAGATCGTAAGTAAATCTTGAACTTTCTTAGCGAATTGACGCGAAGTTTTCCAATGTTTCAAAAATTGTTGAGCATCTTCCACTTCTAAAACCCATAAAAGTGCAGCCCAGGCTTGTTCAGAAGATTCAAAGGTAAAATCAGCATCTAAGTCAAATAAAGATTGGAGGTTCTCCTGACTACCAGCCATATCCGGAAGATAATCATAAGCTTTACTTGCAATCATAGAAGACAGACCTACTCGCCAATGAGGAGCTAGTAGAAGTTTATCAAATTCAACAAAAGTACGTTCCACAGAAATCTTCTCTAAGAGTGGTGTCAGATCTTTCATAGCTTCAAAAGTTTCTTGCTCAAGCTCAAAGCCAAGACTGGCCTGAAAACGGAAACCACGCATAATCCGCAAAGCATCTTCGTTGAAACGCTCACTAGCTACACCAACTGCTCGTAAAACTTGATTTTCTAGATCTCTCAAACCATCGAACAAATCAATGATTTTTCCCATCTCATCCAAGGCAAAGGCATTGACTGTGAAATCACGGCGTTTGAGGTCCTCTTCTAACGAACGAACAAAAGAAACTGAACTTGGTCTACGGTAGTCTACATAGACATCCTCAGTTCTAAAAGTGGTTACTTCGTACTCTTCATCTCCGTCTAAAACCAAAACTGTTCCGTGCTCAATGCCAATGTCAGCTGTCCGTGGAAAAATCTGCTTGGTCTCTTCTGGATAAGATGAAGTCGCAATATCCACATCATGGATGGGACGATTGAGTAGGGCATCCCTAACAGAGCCTCCAACAAAATAGGCTTCAAAGCCTGCTTCTTTAATTTTTTCTAATACTGGTAAAGCCTTCTGAAATTCAGAAGGCATTTGTGTTAATCTCATAATAAGTGTTCTAATCCATAGACAAGCTCATGACGCTTGACAACTTCTTTGATTCCCAAATTCACCCCTGTCATGAAGGAGCTACGATCATAGGAGTCATGACGTAGAGTCAATCCTTCTCCCTGATTTCCAAATATAACTTCCTGATGAGCTACCAAACCTGGCAAACGGACTGAGTGGATTCGCATACCATCAAAGTTGGCTCCACGTGCCCCTGAAATGAGTTCTTCCTCATCACTAGCACCTTGTTGGATAGACTCACGAACTTCTGCCATCAATTCCGCAGTTTTGATAGCTGTTCCGCTCGGAGCATCTTTTTTCTTGTCATGGTGAAGCTCAATAATCTCTACATTTGGGAAGTATTTTGCAGCTTGTGTCGCAAATTGCATGAGCAAGACAGCACCCAAGGCAAAGTTAGGAGCAATCAAGCCACCCAAGTTTTTAGAACGAGAAAATTCTTTTAGTTCTTCTATTTCTTGACTAGTGAAACCTGTTGTTCCAACGACAGGAGCAAAGCCATTTTCAAGTGCAAAGCGTGTATTCTCATAGGCAACAGCTGGTGTTGTAAAGTCCACCCATACATCTGCCTCAAAACCTGCCAAGTCATTCTTATCATTGAATACTGGAATTCCCTGCCAGTCAGATGCAGACTCAAAAGGATCTAAAACCGCTACCAGTTCAAGTTCAGGATCAGACAAAACCATTTGACAAGCAGATTGGCCCATTCTCCCCTTAAAACCAGCAATAATTACTCGAATACTCATCTCAATCTCTACTCCTGTTTAAGATACAAAGGACGTTAGCTGCCCATGAAAAATAGGGAATGGCGCTGACTTTCCACGAAAGGCAAGACAGGCATCTTTTTTCAAGAGGCAGGTAGTCCGTGTTCAATTTCTAAGATACAAAGCCTGTAAGAACACAAAGTGAAAATAGGAGGTCTGATCAAGGAGTGTATACTTCTTGGAAGAACTATCTTTTTCACACCGGGTTCCAGGCGTGTTCAATTTTAAGATCCAAAGGACGTAATCTGTCCATGAAAAATAGTCTAAATTATGGGTGTATATCCCAGAGCAATACTTCCTTCTCCCAGGTGAGTCCCAATAACACTACCGAAGGTTGCAATTGAAACATCTGTAGCCACTCCACCATCGATTAAAAGCTGGCGCAAATCTGCTGCTTTTTGAGGAGCATTCCCGTGAATGACAGTAATCTGGTAATTCCCATTAGTTGTTGCTTCTTTAACAATTTCAACTAAGCGTTTTGTAGCCTTTTTCTCTGTACGAACCTTTTCATATACTTCTATCACACCTTGGTCATTGAAGTATAGGATTGGTTTGATACTAAGGAGATTCCCCAAAATAGCCGCACCATTAGAGAGTCGTCCCCCCTTAACTAGATGGTCAAGATCATCCACCATGATAAAGGCTGAGGTATTTTCAATCTGTTCAGTTACTTTCTCTAAGATAGACTCAAAGCCATCTCCTTGCTCTGCCCATTTAAAGACACTCTCAACCATATAGCCTAGGGGAGCGCTTGTAATACGGGTATCAGGAAAGGCAATGGTTAACCCTTCATATTCATCCTTCATATACTGGATGTTTTGGTAAAATCCTGAAATTCCAGAAGATAGGAAAAGACCTAAGGCATGTGTATAGCCTTTAGCTTTTAATGATGATAAAATTTCATCCAACTTGGCAATACTTGGTTGGCTCGTTTTTGGCAATTCGCTTGCTGAAGCCATTTTTTCATAAAATTCTTGAGCGGTTAGATTTACACCTTCAACATACTCCTGTCCATCGATATTCACAGGAATGTCTAGCACAAATAAATCTTCTTTCCGCAAGGTTTCCGCTTGTAGAAAAGCAGATGAGTCTGTTATGACCGCTAACTTCATTTCTTAAAACTCCAAATTAATTCCCGGTAAATCAAGGGCAATTTCTGTTACTTCATAAGTCAAACGATTAAGCATATCCAAACATGGACGTGCTAGTGTCTCAACCTCTTCTTGGCTGAAATCACTTGGTTGATCGATAATACGACCTTCAACATGGTTGACTTGAGAAATCGTTCCACTAATGACAAATCTATCAAAGACAATCATAAAGCTCAAAACAACTACTAAAGAGGTAACTTGATTTTCTTGATCATGCTGAAGCAACTGGAAGTTTACATCTACCTTAGTTTCAGGTGCTCCATTTTCATTTTCCCATTCAAAGTTACGCGCATCGAAGTGATACTGGCTAACAAATTCTTGTTCACGTTTTAAATTCATTTTCATCTCCATTGGTACAATATAGTTGCCATTGTACCATATTTTTTTATTTTCTGCTAGATTTACTAAATACCAATCTCAGTTTTAACAACTTCAGCAATAGTGTCTACATAGTAGTCTACTTCCTCAGTGGTTGGGGCTTCAGCCATGACACGCAAGAGTGGCTCCGTTCCACTTGGGCGAACGAGGATGCGACCATTTCCTGCCATTTCTTCTTCCATCTTCTCGATAATAGCTTTGATAGCAGGAACTTCCATAGCTTTTTCTTTCATGGTATTTTCCACACGGATATTGACCAATTTTTGTGGGTAAATTGTCACTTCTGAGGCCAATTGAGACAAACTCTTACCTGTTTCTTGCATGATCTTGGTCAATTGAACAGCTGAAAGCTGACCATCACCAGTAGTATTATAGTCCATCAAGATAACGTGACCTGACTGCTCACCTCCGAGATTGTAGCCAGATTTTCTCATTTCTTCAACTACATAGCGGTCTCCAACAGCAGTGACTGCTTTATTGATCCCTTCACGATCCAAGGCTTTATGGAAACCGAGGTTGGACATAACTGTTGTCACAATCGTGTTTTGAGCCAATTGACCTTTTTCAGAGAGGTATTTCCCAATGATGTACATAATCTTGTCACCATCGACAATTTCGCCATTTTCATCAACAGCAATCAAACGGTCGCTATCACCATCAAAGGCTAAACCGATAGCTGACCCGCTTTCTTTTACAAGTTCTTGCAAAGCTTCTGGATGAGTTGAACCAACGTTCAAGTTGATGTTAAGGCCATCTGGTGTTTCACCGATAACTGTTAATTGAGCACCTAGGTCTGCAAAAATTTGACGAGCACTTGTTGCAGCTGCTCCGTTAGCAGTGTCCAAAGCAACCTTCATCCCTTCAAGAGGAGTTCCAGTTGAAACAAGATAGGATTCATACTTACGTAAACCTTCCGGGTAGTCAACAACCGTACCCAAGCCTTCTGCACTTGGACGCGGGAGAGTATCTTCACTGGCATCAAGCAAGGCTTCGATTTCTGCTTCTTTGTCATCGTCTAGTTTAAAGCCGTCACTACCAAAGAATTTAATTCCATTATCAAGGGCTGGGTTGTGACTAGCTGAAATCATAACACCTGCGCTCGCACCTTCTGTTTTAACAAGATAAGCTACTGCTGGTGTTGCAAGAACTCCAAGCTTATAAACGTGAATTCCCACTGAAAGGAGGCCAGCAATCAAAGCTGCTTCTAGCATTTGACCTGAGATACGAGTGTCACGTCCTACAAAAACTTTTGGTGCTTCAGTCGTATGTTGACTGAGAACATAACCTCCAAAACGTCCCAATTTAAAAGCTAATTCTGGCGTAAGTTCTACGTTTGCTTCTCCACGGACTCCATCCGTTCCAAAATATTTACCCATGTTATATCCTTTTCTAATTTTTTAGTCTTTCTTTGAATAGTCTGGTTTGGTTTCAGACCCTGTAGTAGAAGATTTCGTTGAAGATGAGCTAGTCGTTGAAGAGGTAGAACTACTTGCTGATCTAGCTTGTTTCGTTGTTATCTTCATGGTTGTTTCATACGGTGTAATCACCGTTGGTAAAACTGTTCCATTCTTATCAATAGCTTGTAAGGGAACTGAACCTGTATAATTTCCTGTAATTTTTTCACTCGTTGGTAAGACAGCCACAATCTTATCAATCTTAGATAAGGTATCGGTATCACTAGTAACCGAAACGCGTTCGTCTGAAACGGTCACACTATCGATGAGAATTCGTTCATCAACCTTACCAGAGTCGATCTGTGGAGTGACTGGTAAATTATCCCGTGTTGCCTTCTTCCCAATTTTAACGGTGATTTTCTGTGGTGTTGCTAGGGCTGTTAAACCGCTCGGAAGATTCTCAATGGTCAAGGGAACTTCAACGGTTCCTTCAGTAGCTTGTGTCAAATCTGCAATAACCTTGAATTTACGAGTGCTTTCTTGCATCTCACTAGCCAAGGTCACTCGATTGGATCCAGTTAAAAATACCGTTACTTCTGAACTAAAACCGCTAATAAAATACTGCTCGCTATCGTACTGAATATCAATCGGTACATTTACGACCGTATTGGTATAGGTTTCTGTTCGAGCTGGTCTTGCATTATTATTATTTTGGTAATTAATAGAGGTAGCGTAGATAAATAAAACGCAAGCAAATAGGAGTGAGGAGATGATATATAAACTATTTTTTTTCATTCTTCCAGCCTCCTAATATACGCTCTGTTAAGCTTGGCTCTTGTGAATTTTCCGGAATCAGTATACGACGTAGTTCTTCCTCAAATTCTTCCATCGTTAAATCATGCTTAAAGACACCATTATAGGTAATGGAAATGCCTCCAGTTTCTTCTGACACAACAAATGTTAAGGCGTCTGATACTTCAGATAAACCAATAGCTGCACGGTGTCGTGTTCCAAACTCCTTAGAAATACCAGTGTTTTCGGTAAGTGGAAGATAAGCAGATGTTACAGCTATTCGATCCCCTTTTATAATGACTGCACCATCATGTAAAGGTGTGTTTGGAATGAAGATATTGATTAAGAGTTCTGCAGAAATCTTAGCATCTAAAGGAATCCCCGTGGAAATATATTCCTGCAAGGTTCTGACACGCTGAACAGAGACCAGTGCTCCAATTTTACGAGGGCTCATATATTCTACCGCTTTAACAAAGGCCTGAATCATCTGTTCTTCTGAACTCATTGGTGTACTTGAAAAGAAATCAGTCGCACGTCCCAAACGCTCTAAACCTGTCCGAATTTCTGGAGAGAAAATAACTACCGCTGCGATAACACCGTAAGTAATCAATTGATTGATCAACCAGGAAATAGTTGTCAAGCCTAGGGTATTTGCTGCTATCTGAGCTAAGATAAAAACTAAAACACCTCGAACCAGGATCATAATCTTGGTTCCTGCAATTGATTTTGTAAATTGGTATAAGATATAGGCAACGATAAGAATATCAATCACATTTATCAGAATACTCCAAGGACTGGAAAATAAACTAGACCAGTATTGAAGATTAGATAATTGTTGAAAATTCATTCTAGGCCTCCTCTCCATAAAAAAGCTACTCTTCATTATATCATTTTATATGAAAATTTTCTTCCCCCTACTTCATTTTAAATTGGTAGAAAATATGATAGAATAAAATGATAGAAATGAATTAAGGAGAAACCATGTCTGAACTATATGATATCACCATTGTAGGAGGTGGACCTGTCGGTCTTTTCGCTGCCTTTTATGCTCACCTTCGTCAAGCCAAAGTACAAATCATCGATTCTCTTCCTCAACTAGGTGGTCAACCTGCCATCCTATATCCTGAAAAACAAATTCTCGATGTTCCAGGTTTTCCAAACCTCACAGGGGAAGAATTGACTAACCGCCTTTTGGAACAACTTGAAGGGTTTGAGACGCCTGTTCACCTCAATGAAACTGTTCTTGAGATTGAAAAAGAGGATGATGTTTTTAAGATTACAACTAATAAGGGAAATCATACTTCTAAAACCGTTATTATTGCTATGGGAGGAGGTGCTTTCAAACCACGTCCACTTGAATTGGAAGGTGTAGAAGGCTATGACAATATCCACTACCACGTTTCTAATATTCAACAATACGCTGGTCAGAAGGTAACCATCCTGGGTGGTGGGGACTCAGCCGTTGACTGGGCACTAGCTTTTGAAAAGATTGCTCCAACTACACTTGTGCATCGTCGCGATAACTTCCGTGCTCTTGAGCATAGCGTCCAAGCCTTGCAAGAGTCTTCTGTGACTATCAAAACACCATTTGTGCCGAGTCAACTTCTTAGTGATGGCCAAACTCTTGATAAGCTTGAAATCACAAAAGTTAAATCCGATGAGACTGAAAGCATTGAACTCGATCATCTCTTTGTCAACTATGGCTTCAAATCTTCTGTAGGTAATCTTAAAAAATGGGGACTTGACCTTAACCGTCACAAGATTATCGTCAATAGCAAGCAGGAGTCAAGCCAAGCTGGAATTTACGCTATCGGTGACTGCTGCTACTACGAAGGTAAGATTGACTTGATTGCGACCGGTTTAGGTGAAGCACCAACTGCTGTCAACAATGCCATTAACTACATTGACCCAGAACAAAAAGTTCAACCAAAACACTCTACAAGTCTATAAGAAAAGAACCACGAATTATACGATTCGTGGTTTTTACAATTCCTCTGCAATTTTGTTAATCTTTCTCAGTCGATGATTGACACCACTTTTGGTGAGTGGATTTGTCAGACTATCTGCCAACTTTTGAATAGAATAGTCTGGATGCTGAATACGCAGACGGGCAACTTCCTGCAAGTCTGCTGGAAGATTATCTAAGCCAATTCTATCTTTGATTTTACTGATATTGTTAATGGTTTTCATACTCGCTGAAACCGTACGAGCAATATTAGCCGTCTCTGCATTATTGGCACGATTGAGATCATTACGAGTTTCTCGGAGAATCTTGACACCTTCAAAAGTATCTCGCGCCTCCATGGCTCCCACTAAAATCAGGAAATCCATAATATCTTCAGCTCGTTGGAGATAGGTCACTGCACCTTTTTTTCGTTCAATCACCTTGGCATCTAACAAGAACTGCTGCAAGAGCGAAGCGATCCCTTGGGCATGGTCCAGATAAACTGAACTAATTTCCAGCTGATACTTGCCTGACTCGGGATCTCGAATGCTCCCATTTGCTAAAAATGCACCACAAAGATAGGCACGACCTGCTTCTTCATCTTCTAAAATATCCGGATCAATTCCCGTCTCCAGACCAAAGAAAGAATCAGCCAAACGCAAATCCGCTAAAAGTTCTTGGACTTGTTCATCTGTAAACACAGTATAGACCCGATTTTTACGAAGATTGCTTCTCTGATGATGACGAATCTCCGACTTGATACCATAAAAGTGCAAGAACGATTCATAGAGATGGCGGGCAAGCTTGGCACTCTCTGTAACAACGGACAAGGTCAAGCCAGAACTAGACAAACCTACGCTTCCAGACATCTTGATAATGGCTGATAACTCATAGCGACTCAGGTGGTGTTGACCTAGGATTTCTTCTTTTACTGCTACTGTGAAACTCATTTTCTCACCTGTATGATATGCATTAATTCATCCACGATTAAGTCACCATCATGGAAGGCACCACCATTTTCCAAACGTAGGAAGTTGGATGAAATGACACGGGGAACTTGTTGATGCAAACCATCGAAATCATGCTCAACCTGAACTAGATACTCATCGAAACGGTTGGTGTCCATATAGTCTCTTGGAACCTTTTCGATATTAACAAGTACTGTATCAATAAAGGGACGACCAAGATGACGATGCAAGACTTCCACATGATCACTATCTGTAAAATGCTCAGTCTCACCACGTTGTGTCATGATATTGCAAACATAAGCCACCTCTGCTTTGGTTTCAAGAAGGGCTTGTCCAATCTCTTCAATGACAATATTCGGCAAAATGGAGGTAAAGAGTGAACCAGGCCCTAAGACAATCATATCACTCTCAAGAATGGTATTGACAACTCGACGGCTAGCCTGCGGTTTTTCATCATTCAGGGTATTGGTAACATAGACATGGTCAATCATGCCTGGATGGTCTGCAATGTGACTTTCCCCAGCTACTTCTGAACCATCTTTAAAGACTGCATGCAAGGTCAAGGGATGATCACTAGATGGATAAATCTTACCTGTCGTATGGAAAAATTTACTCAGTAGTTGCATAGCATTATAGGTTGAACCCTGCATTTCAGAAAGCCCTGCTATGAGAATATTCCCCAGCGGATGTCCAGCAAAGGCACCTGCATCCTCCGAAAAGCGGTATTGAAAAACCTTCTCATAGAACTTTGGCATATCTGACATGGCAACAAGCACATTGCGTAAATCTCCAGGTGGTGTCAACTGCTGCATATTTTTACGCAGTTCACCTGAAGAACCTCCGTCATCAGCAACAGTTACAATGGCTGCAATGTCAACATCTCTTTCCCGTAAACTTTTTAAAATAACAGGGATACCGGTTCCACCACCAATCACCGTAATTTTTGGTTTTCTCATGAACGGTTTACCGTTTCCTTTCTTCGGTCTTTATCACGATGGCTTTCGTTTACAGGCCAATTTTTCGCCAAATCATTGGCTAATCGTTTAGCGAAGGCAACGCTTCGGTGTTGCCCACCTGTACAACCCACTGCAATGGTTAAAACAGATTTTCCTTCTTTTTTATAACCTGGTAGAATTGGTTCAATTAAGGCTAACAAATGACGGTAGAAATCTTCAGATTCCTCATGATTCATAACATAGTCATAAACGGCCTGGTCTTCACCTGTCTGATTGCGAAGTTCTGGTAGATAGTAGGGATTTGGGAGGAAACGGACATCAAATACCAAGTCAGCATCAATAGGAATGCCATATTTAAACCCGAAAGACATCACCTCGATTCGGAAGGACTGAGCCCGTTCTTGGTCTGAAAACTGCTCTGCAATGGTCTTACGGAGTTCACGAGGAGTTAACTCTGTTGTGTCAACCACGTTTTGACTCATATTTTTCAAGGGTGCCAAGAGTTCACGTTCCAGCTTAATTCCGTCCAAAATACGACCATCTGCTGCCAGAGGGTGACTTCTTCTAGTTTCCTTATAACGTGCCACCAATTCCTTATCTGCTGCATCCAAAAAGAGGATTTTAAAGTCCAAATCATCTTGATTTTCCAATTCATCCAAGACAGCCTGAATCTCTGAGAAGAAAGAACGACTACGCATATCAACCACTAGGGCCAACTTATGATCATCATCCTTGGTCTCAACCAACTGTAAAAACTTTGGTAAGAGGGCAGGCGGCATATTATCAATGGTAAAATATCCTAAATCTTCAAAGGATTGAATGGCTACAGTTTTTCCTGCACCACTCATCCCTGTTACAATCACCAGGTGAAGTTGTTTCTTTGTCATCTTTGTCTCCTTATATCAAAAGAAGTTTGGAAGAACCAAACTTCTACTAGCTTATCCAATCTCTGCGATGACTTCAATTTCGACTTTTACATCGCGAGGAAGACGAGCTACTTCCACAGCTGAACGAGCTGGAAATTCTTTGTTAAAGGCTGTTTGGTATACCTCATTAAAAGGTACAAAGTCGTTTATATCACTCAAGAAACAAGTTGTTTTAACAACATGGTCAAAATCTGTACCTGCTTCTGCTAAAATAGCTCCAATGTTTTTCAAGACTTGTTCTGTCTGTTCTTGGATTGTTTCTCCTACGATTTCTCCAGTTTCAGGAGATAGAGGTACTTGACCGCTAGCGAACAAAAGGTTGCCAACGATTTTTCCTTGAACGTAAGGTCCGATTGCTTTTGGAGCTTTATCTGTATGAATTGTTTTTGCCATATGTATTCCTCATAATTTTTCTAAAATAGCATCCCAAGCTTGGTCCATTCCTGCTTTTGTTACGGATGAAAAGAGGATAAAATCATCGCTTGGATCAAAGTTTAATTTCTTTTTAATTGCTGATTCGTGCTTGTTCCATTTCCCACGCGGAATCTTGTCTGCCTTGGTCGCCACAATGATGACAGGAATCTCATAATACTTAAGAAACTCGTACATCTGTACATCATCTGCCGTCGGATCATGACGAAGGTCAACGAGACTAACAACCGCTCGAAGATTTTCACGAGTGGTTAAGTACTCCTCAATCATGCGACCCCACTTTTCGCGTTCCTTTTTGGAAACACGAGCATAACCGTAACCAGGTACATCTACAAAACGCATCTTATCATCAATATTAAAGAAATTAAGTAGTTGTGTTTTTCCTGGCTTTCCAGAGGTACGAGCTAGATTCTTACGATTGAGCATGGTATTGATAAAACTTGATTTACCAACATTTGAGCGACCTGCGAGCGCAATCTCAGGAAGTTCATCCTGCGGATAGTGGGACTTGTTGGCTGCACTCAGCAAAATCTCAGCATTGTGTGTATTGATTTCCATAATCACCTCTAGGCTGTCTCTAGGATTGGCTTAGCCGTTCCGTCAACCGCTTCTTTTGTGATACGAACTGTTTTCACATTTTCTTGACTTGGAACTTCAAACATAACGTCTAGCATGGTTTCTTCGATGATTGAGCGAAGGCCACGCGCACCAGTCTTACGTTCAATAGCTTTGTTGGCAATCTCTTGGAGAGCCTCATCGTCAAATTCAAGTTCAACATCGTCATATGAAAGCAAGGTCTGGTATTGTTTGACCAAGGCATTTCTTGGCTCTTTCAAAATGCGAACCAAGTCATCTACTGTCAACTGCTCCAGAGCTGCAAAGACAGGCAAGCGCCCTATCAACTCAGGGATAATACCGAATTTTTGAATGTCCTCTGCAATGATCTCTTGCATGTAAGAGCTATTTTCATCAATGGCCTTGTTGTTTTGTCCGAAACCAATGACTTTTTCTCCCAAACGCTGTTTGACAATTTCTTCGATTCCATCGAAGGCACCACCCACGATGAAGAGGATATTCTTGGTATCCACTTGAATCATTTCTTGTTGTGGATGTTTACGTCCGCCTTGAGGAGGGACGCTAGCTACAGTTCCTTCGATAATCTTGAGAAGGGCTTGTTGCACCCCTTCACCAGAAACATCACGCGTGATAGACACGTTCTCGCTCTTCTTAGCAATCTTGTCAATCTCATCCACGTAGATAATTCCACGTTCTGCACGTTCGATGTTAAAGTCAGCTGCCTGCAAGAGTTTGAGGAGGATATTTTCCACATCCTCACCAACATAACCAGCCTCAGTAAGTGCTGTTGCGTCAGCGATTGCAAAAGGTACATTCAAACTTTTAGCAAGAGTTTGAGCAAGGAAAGTCTTCCCTGATCCTGTTGGGCCAATCATTAGAATGTTTGATTTTTGCAAATCAACATCTTCAGTCTCTTCACGAGTGTCATGGAAATTGATGCGTTTGTAGTGGTTATATACAGCTACTGCCAGAGCACGTTTGGCACGATCTTGACCAATCACATAGTGGTTCAAAATGTTTAGGAGTTCGATTGGTTTTGGTACTTCAGATAAGTCTGCCAAGACTTCCTCAGCCAACTCCTCACGAATAATCTCCTGGGCCAACTCCACACATTCATTACAGATAAAGGCATTGTTCCCAGCGATTATTTTTTTAACTTCTTCTTGGCTTTTGCCACAAAATGAGCAATAAACCATCATATCATTTTTCCTATTTGTAGGCATGATTCCCTTCCGTTCTAATTATTCATTCTCTCTAAAATAAGGTCATATAAAAAGCATGAATGCTATTCACCAAGTTTGTAAAGGCATTAAGCCAAAGTAGAGTAGCAAGTCCAAAGCGCTTTTTACGAAAAGCGTGTGTTCCAGCTACAAAACAGACAGCACACAAAAGAGCTGTAAAAAATCCAAAAATACTACGCTCCATTAGACTTCCTTTCTCTTTCTATATTCGATGGTAAAATCATAGGCATTTTTCTCATCTCTAGTATAAGATTTGCTTGCAACAGTCTCAAAAACAGTCAAGTCAAAATCTTCCGGAAAAAAAGTATCCCCTTCAACTTGAGCATGGATTTGTGTCACAATAATTTCATCGAGATAAGGTTCAAAAAGCTGAAAAATCTGCTTACCCCCAATGATATAGAGATTTTTATCCTGGTTATGGTACCAGTCTAAAACATCCTCAACATTTTGGAAAACCAGAACACCCTCAATAGACTCCTGTGTATTTCGTGTTAAAATTAGGGTTTCACGGCCTGGTAACAAACGTCGTCCCATTCCATCAAAGGTTACACGTCCCATTAAAATGGCATGATTCAAGGTTGTTTCTTTGAAATGTTTTAACTCTGCTGGCAAATGCCATGGTAAGCGATCCTCTTTTCCGATTACACCCTTTTCATCTTGTGCCCAGATGGCTACGATTTTCTTTGTCATGCTTTCATCCTTTTTATTGATAGTTCTATTTTATCAAAAATCTTCAAAAAAGACTGTTTTGGAACGCCCTTCGAAATAGAAAAAATCCGTAGAAGTTCTCTACGGATTTTTGACAAAATAGAGTATCTTACAAACCAGGTGCTTGTCCTAATTCTGCAGCAAGCATCCAGACAGTTTTTTCAAGATCTGCCTTAGCACCAACAAAAATATCATTGGTTACATCATCGCCTTCTTCATCAGTCACATCCAAAGCTTTTTGGAAAAGAGTGATAAGGTAACGATAAATTTCAAGAACACGTTCCAAACTTTCTTCTACATTGCGGAACTCTCCAACTTCTTCTTCGATTTCACTGTGTTGAAGGAACTCTGTCAGAGTAGAGTATGGTTTGCCACCAAGAGTGATCAAACGTTCGCTGATTTCATCAAGGTAAGCATCTAGACTATCCATGTATTCATCCATCTTAGGATGCCATACTTGGAAACCACGTCCACGCATGTACCAGTGTACTTGATGAAGAGCAATATGTGCTACGTACAAGTCAGCTACGGATTGATTCAAAACTTCCTTTGTTTTTGCTAGCGCTTCAGGCGCTGATTTAGATAATGTTGTTACATCTTTTAAAGCATCTTTTTTTAATTCAACCATGTTTCTCACCTCGTAATATAATTTTTGCAACCATATTTATTGATTACTACATCAGTATACTACTCCTAGTAGACAAAAGCAAGGAAATTAACTCATATTAAAAAAGTTCTAATTGACTGATAATTTAAGAAAATGAGTGGCTATTTATCCTAGCTATTTTCTCTATTTTTATTCGAAAATTGACTTTGATAAAGGTCATAATAGAAACCTTTTGCGTTTAAAAGACTTTCATGATTTCCTTGTTCGATAATCTGTCCATCTTTAAGTACCAATATCTTGTCCGCTTCCTGAATAGTTGAAAGGCGATGGGCAATGACAAAGCTCGTTCTTCCCTTCATCAAACGTTTCATAGCCTTTTGAATCAAAAGCTCCAAGCGGGTATCGACTGATGATGTCGCTTCATCAAGGATTAGTATTTTTGGATCCGCTAAGAGTGCACGCGCGATGGTTAAAAGCTGTTTCTGACCAAGAGAAATATTACTTGATTCTTGGTTCATTTCCATGTTATAACCACCAGGAAGGGTGCGGATAAAGTGGTCAACATTGGCCGCCTTAGCAGCTTCAACGATTTCTTCATCTGTTGCCTCAAGATTTCCAAAGCGAAGATTTTCCTTGATACTACCTTCATAGAGCCAGGCATCCTGTAGGACCATACCAAACTGTCGACGATAGTCCTGACGAGACAGCTCACGAATATCTTGGCCATCCACTAAAATGGCACCTGCGGTCACATCATAAAAACGCATGAGAAGGTTAATCAAGGTTGTTTTCCCTGCTCCAGTAGGTCCAACGATAGCTACCATCTCTCCAGGTTCAACATCTAGGTTGAAATCGCGAATCAATGGTTTGTTTTCCACGTATTGGAAATCGACATTCTTGAAACTAACTTGACCTGTCAATGGTGCTAGTTCTTTCACTTCAGTAGCTTGGACTTCTTCCTGTTCATCCAAAACTTCAAAGACACGATCAAGCGAAGACTTAGCACTTTGCATTTGTCCTGCTAATTGAGTGATATTTTGAATTGGTTGACTGACCTGCCACACATACTGAACGAAAGCTTGCATATTACCAATCGTCAAGCGCCCTGCAATAACCTGCAATCCACCTAATACTGCAACAATCAGGTAGGTTAAATCAGATACGATGTGAAGGGCAGGCATCATCAAACCTGAAATAAAACTCGCCTTAAATCCGACTTGTTGTAATTCATCCGTAATCTTTTCAAATCTCTCTTGAGAGTTTTCTTCACGTCCGAAAAGTTTTAAAACATTAAAACCTGTCAAGTTTTCTTGCACAAATCCATTCATTCGTCCCAATATAGCTGCCTGCTGTTTAAAGTACGGCTGCGAACGATTTAGAATCGTTTTAGCTCCAAAATAAGTCACTGGAATCGACAAGATAACAATGATAGCCAACTGAAGATTGAGATAGAGGACCATACCCATAACAAAAATAATGGTAAAGACTGCATTAACAATCTGTAAGAAAGATTGTTGTAGAGCGTTCGAAACAGTTTCAACATCACTGGTAAAGCGACCTAGCAAATCTCCAAACTGGTGTTTGTCAAAGTAGGATACTGGGATACGATTGATTTTTTCACTCATTTCATTTCGCAAATCCTGTACCATAGACTGCACAGCATTGGTCATAAAGTAGTTTGAGTAGTAAGACCCCAACTCATAAAGAAGCCCACGCAAGAGATAGATCACTAGAATTACTGCAATATAGCTGGTATTGATGCCCGCTCCTGCAACACCATTTGCCATGGCAAGGAGGTTGCTGGTTAACTCAGTGATAGCAAGTCCCAATACGAAAGGCTCGATGACACTCATAATAACGCTGACTATTTTCAAGAAGACTGCAAAGAAAACAGAGAATCGGTAGGCTTTTAAATAGCTCCATAGACGAGCTAGACTAGATTGTTGTTTCATCCTTTACCTCCTATTCTTCTGTCAGAGACGCATTTTTCAGCTGCGACTCAGCAATTTCTCGATAGATGTCATTGGTTTCCATCAATTCTTCATGACGGCCACGACCAACGATTTCACCCTTATCAAGGACGATAATCTGGTCAGCATCCATGATGGTTCCAACACGCTGTGCAACAATCAATACCGTTGCATCTTGAGTCACTTCCTTGAGACGACGGCGCAAAATAGCATCTGTACGGTAGTCCAAGGCCGAGAAGGAATCATCAAAGATGTAGATGTATGGACCCTTGATGACTGCGCGGGCAATCGACAAGCGTTGCTTCTGACCACCTGATAGGTTGCTTCCGCCTTCTGCCAGATGCGTTGCAAAACCTTCTTCTCGACTTTCGATAAAGTCTTTGGCTTGGGCTACATCAGCTGCTTGGTGCAAGTCCTCATGACTGGCATCCTCTTTCCCGTAACGGAGATTGTCTGCGATAGTCCCAGTAAAGAGCAAGGCTTTTTGTGGAATAAATCCAATCTTCTGACGGAGTGATTTGAGACGGTAATCCCGTACATCAACACCATCGACCTTAATTTTCCCTAGCGTAACATCGTAAAAACGAGGAATCAATTGAACCAGAGTAGACTTACCTGAACCAGTTGAGCCGATAAAAGCAATGGTTTCTCCCGGTTTAGCAGTAAAGGAAATGTTATGCAAAACAGGGCTTTCTGTTTCCCCAGGATAGGCAAAGGTTACATTATCAAATTCTAGATAACCATGGGTTTCTGTTTCTTGAATTCCGTCCTCATTTGGATCAATGGAAATCGGCATATCCATGATTTCCTTCAAGCGTTCACTGGATACGGCCGTTCTAGGGTACATGGTAAAGAGGTTTGACAAGAAAAGGAAGGACAAGAGAGCGTGGAAACTATACTCGATAAAGGCCACCAAATCCCCAATCTGCAAACTTCCCTGTTTGAGAGGATCCAAAGCAAACCAAACGATAGCTACAATCATAGCGATAATGATTTGCACAAATAGTGGCTCCGTCAAACCAGTCAATTTGAACAAACGATTTGAATTATCCGCATAGATCGCATTTTTCTCTTCGAAACGTTTTTCTTGGAAATCTTCACGAGCAAAGGCACGAATCACTCGTAGCCCCATCAAATTTTCACGGACATACTGGTTAATCTTATCCAAAGTTTTCTGTTGTTTTTCAGATAAGGGACGCGTTTTCACCGCCACATAAATGACTACTACAGCTAGAAAAGGAACGGAAAAAGCCACAATCCAAGCTAGTGAAGGACTGGTCAAGAAAATCATGAGAATACTCGACAGCATCATCATGGGAGTGATAACACCCAACTTAAGCGTTTGTTCCGCAAACTGCATGAGGACAAAGGCGTCACTGGTAATACGAGTGACTAGTGAAGACACACCAATTTGTTCATATTCGTGGTGAGAATACTCTTGCAGCTTAGCATAGACATCATCCCGCATGTCCTTAACCATATTCGTGGTCAATTTACTAGCAGCATAAGCTAGAACAACCCGCCCAAATGTTCCCAAGACGATAATAACCAACATGATGATGGCCCAAAAATAGAGTTTATCCTGATCACCTTGGTTTATTCCCTGGTCAATCATGCGGGCCAAAACTGTTGGTAAACCTAGATTGACAATGACAAAGAAAATCGCCCCGAGAAAGTCTAACACTAACCACTTAGGATAGCGTTTGAGATAAGACCAAATATAAAGCATAATTCTCCTTTCTTTTTCTTCTAAAATGCAGAAAAGAGCGTGCTTTCGCACGCCATTTTACTAAAAAGAAGACAGGCAGTCTTAACCTCGAGGGAGGGAACTGTCTGTCTCAGATATTTGAAGCTTATTTTACAAAGTCAAGCAATGCCAAGAAGCTTTCTGGGTCAAGTGATGCACCACCAACAAGAGCTCCGTCAACGTCTGGACAAGCCATGTATTCAGCAACGTTTTCAGGTTTAACTGAACCACCGTATTGAACACGTACTTTGTCAGCTACTTCTTGACCGAAGTCAGCAGCTACAACGTCACGAACAACTTTACACATTTTTTGTGCATCGTCTTGTGAAGCTGATTTACCAGTACCGATAGCCCAGATTGGCTCGTATGCGATAACTGTTGAAGCTACTTGTTCTGCAGTCAATCCAGCAAGAGCAGCAGAAACTTGAGCACCTACGAATTCAGCTGCTTTACCAGCTTCGTAAGTTTCAAGGCTTTCACCACAACAGATGATTGGAAGCATACCGTTAGCAAAGATTGCTTTTGCTTTTTTGTTGATGTCTTCGTCTGTTTCGTGGAAGTAGTCACGACGTTCTGAGTGACCGATAACAACGTAGTCAGTACCGATTTCTTTCAAAACTTGTGGGCTAGTTTCACCAGTGAAAGCACCAGCATTTTCAAAGTAGCAGTTTTGAGCAGCAACTTTAAGGTTTGAACCTTTAGCAGCAGCAAGAACAGTTGTCAAATCAAGAGCTGGAGCTGCGATACCTGCTTCAACAAGGTCTGCTGAAGGAAGTTTTGATGCTACAGCTTCAACGAATGCTTTTGCTTCTTCTGGGTTTTTGTTCATTTTCCAGTTACCAGCGATAAATGGTTTACGTGACATTTCACATACCTCTTTTTTCATTTTATTTTCTACTTATTTTATCATATTTAAAGATAGCTTGCAAATCTTACTCTGTAACTAGAAGTCTTCTTTTCAAAAACTTTCCAGTTGCCGTTTTTATCTAGAAGCTGGCTTTCTCCTGGTTAATTTGACCACTGCTTCTGTTCTAGCCGTGTGTGGAAACATATCAACAGACTGGATATAGTGTAGATCATAGACCTCTACCAGACGGACTAAATCACGCGCCAAGGTAGACACATTGCAGGAAACATAGACCATCTTTTCAGGAGCATACTTGGCAATAGTATCCAAGAGCTTATCATCTAAACCTGTACGTGGCGGGTCCACAATCAAAGCATCTGCACGATAGCCTTCCTTGTACCAACGGGGGATGATTTCTTCTGCAGTTCCTGCTTCATAGTGAGTATTGGTATAACCCATGCGCTTAGCATTTTCTTTGGCATCCTCAATAGCTTCTGGAATAATATCCATCCCTCTCAAGCTTTTGACTTTCTTAGCAAAGGCAAAACCAATGGTCCCAACACCACAATAGGCATCAATCAGATGGTCATTCTCATTTACGTCTAAGGCCTTAACGGCTTCACTATAGAGAATTTCTGTCTGTTCAGGATTGAGCTGGTAAAAAGCTCGTGGTGAAAGAGAAAATTCATAATCAAGAACACCCTCGCGTATGCTATCCTGCCCCCAAATAATCTCGGTCTTGTCTCCATAAATCTCACTGGTTTTTGCAGTATTGGTATTGACTGCAACTGTCACCACTTCTGGAAAATCCTTGACTAGGTCTTGAACTAAGAGAGTCAGATTCAATTGACGGTTGGTGACGATAATGATTTGAACCTGCCCAGTTTTCCGTGCTCGACGAACCATGATAGTCCGAACCCCAAGAATTTTCCGTTCATCTGTAATCGGAATTTGATGATAGGTCAAGAGTTCAGCAATGCGATTGGCAATAATCTGCGTCTCCTTGTCTTGAACCAGACAGTCTTTTAGCTCAACCAAGTAGTGAGAATTCTGAGCATACAAACCTGCCTTGACTTGACCTTTAAACTTTCGCGTTTGAAATTGCAGTTTAGCCCGATAATACTTGGGTTTCTGCATGCCAATGGTTGGTCTGATTTCATAGTTTTCATAGCCAGCAGGTGCAAATTTCTTCAGAGCTTGATGAAGGAGATCTGTCTTGAACTCCAGCTGCTTGTCATAATGCAGATGCATGATTTGACAGCCTCCACACTCATTATAAATGGTACAGTCTGGAACCACTCGAAACTTAGATTTTTTATTGACCTCAAGCAGTTTAGCCTCAACGTAGTTACGCTTAACCGAAGTCACCTGACAATAGATATCTTCTCCCTTGAGGGCACCTGGAACAAAAACGAGGGTTTTCTGGAAAAAACCAATTCCTTCCCCGTTAATCCCCATGCGCTTAATTTTTAATGGAATTTTTTGTTTGACTTTTAGATTCATAAGTCTATTATACCACGTAGTTTCTCAATGGTTAAGAATATGTTACAATAAAACCATGAATACAAAGATATCTTTTTCCTCATTGGATTTTCCTGAGCAATTACGAACTTATATAGAGGGGGCAAGCCTTTCTGACAGCTCTTCTCATTCAGGCGCAAGTGTCCTTTATCTTGACTCAGGTTACTATTTAAAAATAGATCAAAAGGGAAGAATAGAGCGAGAAGCTGGCATTGCAAGGTGGTTTGAAACCAAAGGACTGGGAACTCCAGTTATCCACTATCTATCTACAGATAAAGACTACCTCCTGACTAAAGAGGCTATTGGTCGTAATGCTCTCGCTTTTTTAGATCAGCCAGAAAAAATCTGCCGAACAATGGCAGAGGCTCTTAAAAAGCTTCACAACTTAAACCCACACAATTTTCCATCAGAAAATCATTTAAAATCCTACAAAGACAGAGCCTTTAAAAACTATGAAAAAGGTGAGTTCTATGCCAAGGCGCTCCTACCCCAATTCCAGATTAGCAGTCGCGAAGAGGCCTTCCAACTCATCCAAGAACAAGGGCACCTTTTAAAGACAGATGCCTTCATTCACGGGGACGCCTGTCTACCAAACTTTATTCTCAAAGATGCTGACCATTTCTCTTGCTTCATTGATCTTGGTTTGGCTGATTTCAGTGATCGACATATCGATCTCTTTTGGGCAATTTGGTCCCTCAATTACAACTTAAAAGATCCCAAATATGCTGAACTATTTCTCGACTATTACGGGAGAGAGCTGGTTGTTAGCAACAAACTTCGACTCGTTGCTGCCTTTGAAGCATTTGGATAAAAGGAAAAACATGAAAATCACAAAACTTGAAAAGAAAAAAAGACTCTATCTGCTCGAACTTGATAGCGACCAAACCTGCTACATTACCGAGGATACCATTGTTCGCTTTATGTTAACAAAAGGGAAAGAAATCTCAGCTGAGGAACTAACTGAGATTAAATCCTTTGCGCAATTTTCCTACAGTAAAAATCTAGCTCTCTACCACTTATCCTTCAAGGCCCGTACTGAAAAAGAAGTTAGAGATTATCTTGCCAGACATGAAATTGATGAGAAAATCATTCCCCAAGTCATTCAGTCTCTAAAGAATGACAACTGGATCAATGACCGCCAATATGCACAAGCTATCATCAATTCCAATCAGCTTTCAGGAGATAAGGGAAGCTATATGCTGATGCAGAAGATTTCTCAAAAAGGGGTTGCTAAGTCTATCATCCAAGAAGTCTTACAAGAATTTGATATGGAGGAAGTCGCAGAGCGTACAGCTGAAAAACTACTGAAAAAATACCAAGGGAAATTACCTGCCCGCGCCTTACAGGACAAGATTATCCAAAATCTGACCAACAAAGGGTTTTCCTACTCAGAAGCCAAGGCTGCCTTTGATCAACTTGATAACCAGATCGATGAAGAAACTGTTCAGGAGCTAATTTTCAAAGAGCTCGATAAACAATACCCAAAATACTCACGAAAGTATGAAGGATACGAACTCAAGCAACGTTTAACCCAAGTTTTAGCTAGAAAAGGTTATGATTTTTCGGATATAGCCAGCGCTCTCAGAGAATATCTTTAATTTTTTCATGAAAAAACTAAGAACTTTAAACAAAAATGTGATACAATAGTAAACGATAAACTTATAAATTGTAGAAAGTTGGTTAGTTATGAAACTTCCAAAAGAAGGCGACTTTATTACAATTCAAAGTTATAAGCATGATGGGAGTCTCCACCGTACTTGGCGGGACACCATGGTACTAAAAACAACAGAGAACGCTATTATCGGCGTCAACGACCACACACTTGTTACCGAAAGTGACGGTCGTCGTTGGGTAACTCGAGAACCGGCTATTGTTTACTTTCACAAGAAATATTGGTTTAATATTATCGCTATGATTCGTGAAAATGGTATCTCCTACTACTGCAATATGGCTAGTCCTTACTATCTGGATGAAGAAGCTTTAAAATACATTGACTATGATTTGGATGTTAAAGTTTTTACAGATGGTGAGAAACGCCTCTTGGACGTTGAGGAGTATGAACGACACAAGCGAAAAATGAAGTATTCTTCTGATCTAGACTATATTCTGAAAGAGCATGTTAAGATTCTTGTTGATTGGATTAACAATGAGCGAGGTCCTTTCTCAGAAGCCTATGTCAACATTTGGTACAAACGCTACGTAGAACTAAAGAATCGGTAAAGTTGTCAGAGGTCAGGAACAAAATCCTGACCTCGTTTTTTGGTAGTATAAAATAAGCTGTGTAAACACAAAAAGGAATAAATCCATTATGATATAATTCGTGAGATATACAAAATAAATGGATAGACTAATACTTTTTTAATTTCTTTGTTCCTTGTAAGTTTACAACAACCTTATATTGTTTAATACAAAAATACGAAGATGATTGCTATAAAAGAATTCAGATCACCTTCGTATCAAATTATTTAGTTTTTGTATTTCTATATAACATCAATCTTTTAGTACAACATTTTAATAGGATACCTTAACAGAGAAAATGCTATTTAATCTACCAGCTCATTTAATCGTTTTTGAAAATATAAAGCAATATTTTTAGATTCAATAAACTCAAAGTATTTAATGACATTTTGCATTTGTTTAATTCCAGATTCTTTAGATTCTATCAGGTATATTTTATATCCTTCTACAAACTTGAATGTAGATTTTTCAAAGACTTTTGTGTCATCTTTTAATAATTTTCTTAATTTCATTTCAAAGTAGTCTGCATATGATAGATGTGAATTTTCAAGGCAACAGAACCAAAAATTTAAACAAGCTGACACAACTAAATTTCTATTCTTACCGATTTTTTCGTAATAATGTGTACGCTCTAGTATTTCTTTTCCGACCCTGTAGATATAATCTATTTCAAAAAGATGATATAAATTACCAATCAGCGCTATCTCATAGGACTCCCATCTTTCCTTCTGGAATAAATAGTCATATACTAAATTTAGATCATCTCTACTAACTACATAATTACAATCTATCTGATTTAATAGTCCCTGAACCATAATTGTATTTATTCTATAAGTTTTTTCTCCACTCTTCTCAAAAAGTTTTTGTTGCTCATTTTTTATTTCCTCCAATCCTTTAGTATTCAAACTATAAAAATTTGGAGATAAATTAACCAAAAAATCATCAAGCTCCGATCTTTTATAATGTTCTAGATAATTACAAAAATTCTCGATCGAAACATTGATATTTGATAATAATTCAAAAAACGTTGAAAGAGAAATTTCATTTTCTCCCCTTTCAAATCTAGAAAGTTGAGATTTAGATATAGAATCAGCTGCAGCAGACTTTAAAGAATATCCGTTCAATTTTCTAAAATATCGAAAAGCTTCTCCGTAATTTTTCACAATTTTGTTCCCTTATCTTTCTTTTCGAGCGATAAACATACCATATTCTTTAGGAATGATCAACATACCATTATTAAACTCAATTTCCAATCTATTACGAATTATTTCCTCTTCTAGTAAACCTATTTCGGAAATTCCTTTCAAGGATTGAATATATTGAACTAGATCGTCTATACTTGTTACATGTAGCTCATCATCATAAATTAATTTTTCCACAGTGTCAAAATACCTATTTAAAAAAGCTTTCCCATTTTGTAAAGTAAAAGTTTTATTTTCCAAATTTTGATTAACCACATCTTTAAATAAGCTTGCCAAATAATCTACAACTCCATTTTCACCAAATGTAGCACAATAAAAAATTCCTCCTTTTTTTAATACTCTATTCACTTCAGAGATAGCTTTATCAATGTCATTTACATGATGTAGAAGCATATTAGCAATAACAATATCAAAAGTTTCATTTTTAAAAGAAATATTTTGGATATCCATTCTTTCATAGTTGACATTATCTCTATTTCCAATCACTAACTTCGTAGTTTCTACCATGTCATTAGAAAAATCCGTTATAATCAATTGCTTCATCTTGTCTATTGAATCAAGATTACTTTTCCACAGTTCTCCTGTACCACATCCCAATTCTAGAATCTTTACCTCATCAGTATTTTGGTAGTTAGAAAATATCCAATTGTTAAATCCCAATTTATTTTTAGAATACCTCTTATGCAATTCTACTCGAATATCAAGATTATCATGACTTTTATATTGTTCAATTACTTTATCAATCATTTTAAATGACCTCCACTCTATAATTTGACATTATATCACAAGAATAAAGGTAGTGTAAAATAAGTTGTATAAATGCAAAAAGGAATAATTTTACTGCAGTATTGAACTATTTATTGGACTTCTAGACTCCAAAAAATACTTTTAACCTAAACTTCATTTTTCATCCACAAGTTTTAAGATGCACTGATTTATTAAAGGATTGAGATTCTAGGACTAGGAATTCATAGATTAGTCCATCAATTTCTGGCTATCACTTTCCCCTAGTAAAAAACCTGCCACATTAGGCAGGTTTCCCTTTAAATATCTAACTTCGTAACAGTGAACTTGATATGCGAATAGTCTTTTTCGATATCCTTATCTACCATAAAGGCTGTTGCATCCTTCTTGACCTGTACCAAGTCAATATTCTGTGCTTGAGCGGCATAGACACAGCCACAGTAACATTGTCGATAGATGTCATACTCTTCACACATCTCCACTGAACGTTTATAGCCTTGATTTTTCTTAAAATCACTCGGAAGATAATGAGTTGTGTAGATTTTCTGCACATCAATCCCGATACTATTGATGGTTTGCGAATTTTTGTGAGGACTGATAGTCAGGGCAGAACCGAAGTAATCAAATCCTAAGTCCATGGCCACCTGTGCTGTCTTATCCAGACGATAGTCAAAACAAACCTTGCAACGATCGCCACCTTCAGGTTCTTCTTCCAAACCTCTGACCAGCTGACGGTATTCGTTGGGTTCATAGGGTGCTTCTAGATATTGAACCTTGTTGCCAGTTCGTTCATTGAAATCACTGACAAACTTTTTTGTCACATAGGCACGCTTGTGATACTCAGCTTTAGGATGGATATTTGAATTAGCAAAATAAATAGTCACATCCGCATACTTGGTCAAATACTCTAGAGTGTAGGTGCTACAAGGAGCACAACAGACGTGCATGAGAATGGTTGGTCTTTCTTCATTTTTTTCCCAAACTTGAACCATCTTTTGCATGACTCGGTCATAGTTGATCTTTTGATTGGGATTCATCTTACTTAGAATTTCTTCTACATCGATCATACTCTTCTCCTTTTCCTCTTGCTATTGTACCACAGGATGATCCTTTGGGCAAATAGGTTTTCGTGCTTTACTAAGTTTTTAAGTCCTTATCTAATAGCTTGCCCATCCTTGTCAGACTGATTATTAATATAGGATAAATGAAAAGCAAGATAAGACCTAGAACTAAAAAGACCGCTACAAGACCCCAACGATCGATCAACCAACCTGTCAGTGGAAATATGACAATCATGGAAAGACTAAAGAGCATGGAATTGATACTAAGCATAGTTGCTCTTACACTGGAAGGTAAATAACCTTGTAAGTCATTGAAATAGATAGGCTGATAAACTGCATAAAGTGTATCAGTTAAAAGATATACAAGAAGAAAAGCAAAGGGGGTTCCTAAAAACACCAACAACAAGGCCAAGCCCGTTAGTGCAACAAGAGTCGGAAAAACTCGATTGCTATTCCATTTTTTACCAATTTGACTAGCTACATAAACTGCTATAAGATTTAAGCCACTACCAATCAGCATGACCAGCGATACCTGCCATCCTGCTAAGTCACTTATTTTCTGCTGATAATAAAAGTAAAACATGCACATGAGTGTCCCGACTAGCTGATAAGTCATCATCCAGTAAAAAAGTACTGGTTTTTCCTTCCATTCTTTACGAACTTGCTGGACAATCATTTTAAAGGTTAAGACTTCATTTTTCTCTCTCTTAGCCATTGGTTCTTTCATCAAATAAATCAAGATTATAGACAGAAATGAAAATCCTATAGCAATCATATAGGTCCAGGCAAGTGCTCCGTGAATAAAGAAGCCTGCCACAACTGTACCTAGGGTTCGGGTGACTTCTGCCACACCAGATAAAAAGCTAGAAATCTGAAGATATCGGTCCTTTTGACCCGCTTCAACCGCCGAATCATATAAGAAAGCGGTACTAGTCCCCGAATCAAAATTGTAGGACCAAGCATTAACCATCATGGCAATCGCATAAATCCAAAAATTCCCCTGACCAAACAAAATCAAGATAGAGGACACAATACTGGCCAAGCGAGCCAAATAGAGATTGGTCTTGTAGCTAAATCGATCAGCCAACATACCAGATGGGATTTCACACAAGAGACTTGTCCCATGAAAGATACTCTCTAATAGGCCGATTTGAAGCAAGGATAGACCATTTTGGATGAAAAATAAAATCCAAAAACTGGTAATCCCAAAATAAGAAGTGAATTCCAGACCTGCTAGGAGTGGAATATTGCGTTTGTAAGTTCTTTTAAACATTGTTTTCTCTCTTTCAATATGTAATATGAGTTTTTCTAAAAGACTTACTTAGAGTTGCCTACATTTTCTCCACCTCTTTCATTTAAAGTAATACTCAATGAAAATCAAAGAGCAAACTAGGAAAAGCCGCAGGCTGTACTTGAGTACGGCAAGGTGAAGCTGACGTAGTTTGAAGAGATTTTCGAAGAGTATAAAAACGCCAGACGGCGTTTTTATGGCTATTAAGGTTTGATACGGTGCAACATACGTGGGAATGGAATAGCTTCACGGATGTGTTTAGTTCCAGCTGCAAAAGTTACCATACGCTCGATACCGATACCAAATCCACCGTGTGGTACAGTACCGTATTTACGAAGGTCAAGATAGAATTCATACTCTGTACGATCCATACCAAGTGATTCCATCTTAGCGACAAGGGCATCGTAGTCTTCCTCACGCATTGAACCACCGATGATTTCTCCGTAACCTTCTGGTGCAAGCAAGTCTGCACAAAGCACGCGATCTGGGTTCCCAGGAACTGGTTTCATGTAGAAAGCCTTGATGTCAGCTGGATAGTTGATCACGAAAGTTGGTACACCAAAGTGGTTTGAAATCCAAGTTTCGTGTGGTGAACCAAAGTCATCTCCATGCTCAAGATGTTCGTAGTCAGCATCTTCATCATTTTCATGCTCTTGCAAGAGATCAATCGCTTCATCGTAAGTAATACGTTTGAACGGCTCAGCAATATAACGTTTCAAGAGCTCTGTATCACGTTCCAAGGTTTCCAAGGCTTGAGGAGCACGATCTAGAACACCTTGGAGCAACGCTTTAACATAAGCTTCTTGTAAGTCAAGTGACTCGTCGTGTGTCAAGTATGAATACTCAGCATCCATCATCCAGAACTCAGTCAAGTGACGGCGAGTCTTAGATTTCTCTGCACGGAATACTGGACCAAAGTCAAAGACGCGACCTAAAGCCATAGCACCTGCTTCAAGATAAAGCTGACCAGATTGACTCAAGTAAGCTGGTGTTCCAAAGTAGTCTGTTTCAAAAAGTTCTGTAGAATCTTCTGCCGCATTTCCTGAAAGGATTGGGCTATCAAATTTCATGAAGCCATTCTTATCAAAGAACTCATAAGTTGCATAGATAATAGCGTTACGGATTTGCATCACTGCTACTTGCTTACGAGAACGAAGCCACAAGTGGCGGTTATCCATCAAGAAGTCTGTTCCATGTTCTTTTGGAGTGATTGGGTAATCTTGAGATTCACCGATGACTTCGATGTCTGTAATATCCAACTCGTAACCAAATTTAGAACGTTCGTCTTCTTTGACAATCCCTGTCACAAAAACAGATGTTTCTTGGCTTAGGCGTTTGATGGTGTCAAATTTTTCAAGACCTACTTCTTCTCCAAATTTTTCGATAAAGTTTGGTTTAAAAGCCACACCTTGGAAAAAGGCTGTTCCGTCACGCAATTGTAAGAAGGCAATTTTCCCTTTTCCAGATTTGTTGGCAACCCAAGCACCGATAGTGACTTCTTGACCAACGTAATCTTTTACTTCGATAATTGTTACACGTTTTGTCATCATTTATCTTCCTTTTTTCGTTTAACTTGTCCAAAGACATCATTACTCACTATTTTACCACAAATAATGCCTGATAGCTAGCTTGTTCGACAGAAATTCATAAGTTTTTAAACACAAAAACCTCCGCAAAGAGGACGGAGGTTTAACTTCTTATTTTTCCATAAATAGGTGCAAACGACGAATAGCTTCTTTAAGAGTTTCCAAGTCTGTCGCATAGCTGAGACGGATATTCTCTGGCGCACCAAAGCCTGCTCCTGTAATCAGGGCCAGACCAACTTCTTCAAGAATAGCCGTTGTAAATGCTGTTACATCTATATAGCCTTTCATCTCCATAGCTTTTTTAACATTTGGGAAGAGATAGAAAGCTCCTTGCGGTTTGACTACTTCAAAGCCAGGGACTTGGCACAAGAGAGGATAAATAGTATTGAGACGTTCCTCGAAAGCCTGACGCATGGTTTCTACAGAGTCTTGTGGACCAGTTAGCGCTTCGATTGTTGCGTATTGAGAGACAGCAGTCAGGTTAGAAGTCGTTTGACCAGTCAATTTACTCATAGCAGCAATGATTTCTGGATCACCTACTGCATAACCTACCCGCCAACCAGTCATAGCATAAGCTTTAGATACACCATTGATGACAATGGTTTGTTTGCGAATAGGTTCTGAAAGACTAGAGATTGGAATAAATTCGTTACCGTTATAGACCAAACGACCATAAATATCATCGGCCAGGATGAGGATATCATGTTCAACAGCCCAATTTCCGATAGCCAAGAGTTCCTCACGAGAGTATATCATACCGGTAGGATTAGATGGTGAGTTCAGAACCAAGACCTTGGTCTTATCTGTGCGAGCAGCTTCTAATTGCTCCACAGTTACTTTAAAGTGATTGTCTTCCTTGGCTTGGACAAATACTGGAAGGCCACCAGCCATCTTAACCTGATCTCCATAGCTGACCCAATATGGTGTTGGAATAATGACCTCATCTCCAGGATTAATCACAGCCATAAAGAAAGTATAGAGGGAGAACTTGGCACCGGTAGCAAATGTGACCTCATTAGCCACTACAGAATAACCATAATAACGTTCAAAATAGGTATTGACTGCTGCTTTTAACTCAGGCAAACCTGAAGCTACCGTATAGAAAGAAGCACGTCCATCTCGAATGGCTGCAACAGCAGCATCTTGAATATTTTCAGGAGTATGGAAATCGGGCTGACCTAAAGTTAAGAAAAGTACATCTTTTCCTTCAGCCTTTAACTTCTTTGCTCTTGCATCACTAGCCAGAGTGACACTTTCTTCCATTTCTAAGACACGTTTAGATAATTTCATAGCTTCTCCTTTTCGATTAGGGCACCAGTTTCAAAATCTACTAGATAATAGTCTCCTCCAGACTTGATTTCCCAAACAGGCTTTTCAGCATAGCGTCCAAAGGTAACCGTATCAATTTCAGTAGCTCCTTTTTCTCTAACAACTGCTTCTGCTTTTTCTTGTGAAGTACCATTTTCTAGTTGATATACGTAAATATTGTTATTACTTTTCTCTATTAAAACAGCAACTGGTTTCTGATTCTTATCTTGACCAAGAACGCTATAATAGCTTTCTAAGCCATTAAAGATATCAACTTGGCTGACCGTTTCTAGATTCGCATACTGCTTAGCCAGTTTTTCCCCTTCCACCTTTGCTGTCTGATAAGGCTTCATGCTAAGCCACACCAAATAGAGAAAGGAAGAAGTCACAACTAGAGCCAACAGGGTCAAACCAATGCTGTACTGAAATAATAAGGAATTTTTTTCTTTTTTCTGTCTCATTTTCACTCGTCTATTTTACCATCTAT
The DNA here is from genome assembly GCF_001808865.1 of Streptococcus sp. HMSC061D10. NCBI lineage: Bacteria > Bacillati > Bacillota > Bacilli > Lactobacillales > Streptococcaceae > Streptococcus > Streptococcus sp. HMSC061D10. Next base: position 189,921 of record NZ_KV795020.1, read on the forward strand.
CCAAGTGAATTACAAGTGAATAAAGGAGGAGGATTTGGCTCGGAACTTCTCTTATGACAGGAGTATATGACGCTTGAATCATTGATTTCACAGACTTTTCATAATCTCTACTCCTAAAAATAATCTTGACTATCATCGATTTTTATTTTCTGAGCAGATTTCTTGCAAATGATTTCGTTTTGTTGTAACATTGTTTATAACAACAGAGAAAGCTCTGATTAAAATATAAAGGAGACTCCCTATGTCTAAAAAAGTATTATTTATCGTTGGTTCACTTCGTGAAGGTTCCTTCAACCACCAAATGGCGCTAGAAGCCGAAAAAGCTCTTGCAGGAAAAGCTGAGATTAGCTACCTTGACTACTCAGCAATCCCACTTTTTAACCAAGAACTTGAAGTTCCAACTCTTCCAGCTGTAGCAGCAGTTCGTGAAGCTGTTCTGGCTGCTGATGCTATCTGGATTTTCTCTCCAGTCTACAACTTCTCAATTCCTGGAACAGTTAAAAACTTGCTTGATTGGCTTTCACGCGCTCTTGACTTATCTGAAACTCGTGGTTCATCTGCCCTTCAAGATAAAATTGTTACTGTGTCTTCAGTAGCAAATGCAGGTCATGAACAACTCTTTGCAATCTACAAAGACCTCTTGCCATTCATCCGTACACAAGTTGTAGGTGATTTTACTGCAGCTCGTATCAATGATTCTGCTTGGGGAGATGGTAAACTAGTCCTTGAAGACAGTGTTGCTACTTCACTAAAACAACAAGCTGAAGACTTGGTTCAAGCTATTCAATAATTGAATTGAAAAAAAGATAGTAGAAAATGTTAATTTCTACTATCTTTTTCTTAATCAACTAATTCATCAATCATACTATGTTTTAGTGGTAAACTACACATCACTAACAGGAAAATAAAAGATGATTGAATCCAAAAGAGAGCCAAATCAAAAATTCCGTGCACAGCTACTACTGTCAAGAAAGAGAGGTAAAGTCCAAGGATAGGACGCTTACTAGGTACTTGACTCATATCAATCAACATTCGTACCGGAGTGGCAGAGGCAATCCCCAAGAGAACGGTACCGACAACTCCATAACTCAAAATCGTATCTATATAAATACTATGAGCATGTTCATGATAAGGTGCTCCAATACGAGGGAAAGAGTGCATGTAGGTTAGCGGTCCTTCACCCCAGAATGGATTTTGCTTAAACAAGGCCATTCCAGCATTCCAGATAGAAACACGTTCTTCCATAGATGAATCTAAGGTTCCCATTCGAACACCCAAATCACTCGAAAATAGAAAGGCTAAACCAACCCCAAAAACTCCTATACTAAGCCAGAAGGCACGCCAGTTTTTAATGGTCGTGAAGAGGTAAATGATGGCTCCAAAGATGATGGCTGGAAAAGCCGTCCGATTCTGCGTAAAGTTTAAACCGAATAAATTAGCAAAGATGGCAATCATAGAAAAGATTCGTAACCACCTTAACTTAGTTGTGCTAATCAGATAAAAACCAATCATGATACAGAAACAACAGATAATTCCATAGTAATTAGGGTTAAAGAAGGCAACCTCCGCTCGGTTTTGATGCCAAACCTGCATCCGTGGTGAGAGGAAGGTATAATCAAATTTCTTTACAATTTGGAAATGTTCCAAGGCTGCAAAGACTGCTGCCAAGACACTCGAGGCTAAAACTCCTTCAATCGCCAACCTGAAAAATTTAGGAGTCAATTGAGCTTGGTAATAGTAAAAGAAGATGGCAAACAGAAACATGGCCACCGAAGAAACTACTCCCATCACATTTTTTGCTAGAAGAGAAATTGCAGTGCTATAAGCAATAAAAAAGAGCAAGATAGGGTGTTGAGACAAACGTTTCAAGATTCCCTTCATCTCCCCGGTATATACTAACCAAAGTAAGTAAGAGATAAAAATAATAACAAAAAGATAAAAAGGGAGAAAAATACTCAGAATAACTCCTAAAAGAAGTCCTTCTTGTTTCGATAAACTTTTTAACTTTTCAATGACACCTATTGATTTCACAACAGATCCTTTCCTTCTGAATATCACATTCAGATAAATAAGTTATTAAAACATTTTACCATTTTTCAAGAGATTTGAAAACCTCTTTGCCTCTATACTCCTAACTAAAACTGGGTAAAATTTTATAGTTAGCTAAGATTACTTGAAAATCGCTATCCCTTTTTTAAAAATATGGTACAATAAATCTAATTGTTCCAGAAAGGGTCTAGCATGAAATCCTACCAAGAAGTCTATAAAATACTAGCTACTGAAACTGATTATCTAAGCGGAGAAAAAATAGCTGAGAGATTAAACCTATCTCGAACTTCCGTATGGAAGGCGATCCAACGTCTCCAACAAGAGGGGCTGGAGATTGACAGTATCAAAAATCGTGGGTATAAACTTCTGGACGGAGACCTTATCTTGCCTCAGGAAATCGAAGCGAATAGTTCCATTACTGTCCAGTTTAAACCCTCAACAAAATCTACCCAAACCGATGCTAAAGAGGCTATGGAAGCTGGTGCTAAAGGGGATAAACTCTACCTTTCCACTAGCCAAACTATGGGACGCGGTCGTTTTCAACGTCCTTATTACTCACCTGATAAGGGGGGAATTTACATGTCCCTTCACCTACAACCCAATCTCCCTTACCAGAAACTTCCCGCCTATACACTTCTAACAGCTGGGGCTATCTACAAGGCTATCAAGAATCTTAGTTTGATTGATGTGGATATCAAGTGGGTCAATGACATTTATCTGAACCAGAAAAAAATTGCTGGTATTCTAACAGAAGCCATTACCTCCGTCGAAACTGGACTCGTTACAGATGTTATCATTGGGGTCGGGATCAACTTTTCTATCGCTGATTTTCCCAAGAATCTACAAACTAAAGCTGGAAGCCTATTTACTCAAAATACTCCCATTACTCGCAATGAATTGATTGCTGAAATCTGGAAATGTTTCTACGAAACAGAAGCCGATGAACTCCTCTATCTCTATAAAAAACGCTCTATCGTTTTAGGAAAAGAAGTCTCCTTTAAGCAAGAGCACCAAACTATCTCAGGTAAAGCCTGTGACATCTCTGACCAAGGACAACTACAGATAGAATTAACCACTGGTGAAAAAATTTGGCTCAATAGTGGTGAAGTTTCGCTGACTAAATGGTAGTTCTACTAGATCAAAAAAATCGACCTTCAATAAGAAAGGTCAATTTTTTGTTCTTTTATTTTTTCAAACGTTCAACATCACGCGCGATAACGAGTTCTTCATCCGTTGGAATAACAAGTACACGAATTTTTGCTGCTTCTGTTGAGATATCTCCAGTCACACCAAAGACATTTTTCTCTGGATCTACATCACAACCGAACCAAGAAATACCAGTGATAACTTTTTCACGCACACCAGTTGCATTTTCACCAACTCCTGCAGTAAAGATAATGGCATCTGCTCCGTTTAGGACAGCCAAGTATTGTCCGATGTGTTTCTGGATACGGTCAACGTACATTTCAAGAGCCAATGTTGCATCAGGATCACCTGCTTCCATTGCTGCTTGAACATCACGCATATCACTAGACTTACCTGAAACACCCAACAATCCTGACTCGCGATTGAGGATGCGACTGATATCTTCAGGCTTGTTAAAGTCCTCTGTATATTGCATTAAATATGGAATGATAGCCGGGTCAATATCCCCTGTACGAGTTCCCATCATAACACCACCAAGTGGAGTGAATCCCATTGAGGTATCAACAGATTGACCACCCTTAACAGCTGTAATAGAAGCACCATTACCGATGTGACAGGTAATCAATTTCAACTCTTCAAGTGGGCGTCCCAAGAGTTTTGCTGCTTCTTGTGCAACGTACTGGTGACTTGTACCGTGAGCTCCATATTTACGAACCTTGTTTTCTGTATAATACTTAGTTGGTAATGGATAACGGTAGGCTTTCTCTGGCATTGTTGTGTGGAATGATGTGTCAAAAACTGCTACACTTGTGATCTCTGGCAACAATTCTTTGAAGGCACGAATTCCAGCAGCGTTTGCAGGGTTATGCAATGGAGCAAGAAGTCCTAGTTCTTCGATTTTTTCTAGAACATCCCCTTCAACAACTGTAGACTCTTTGAAGTATTCTCCACCTGCAACAACACGGTGTCCAACACCAGTAATTTCATCATAAGCTTTGATAATATCAAAACGGATCAAGTCATCAAGCAAGATTTTTACAGCCAAAGTGTGGTTTTCAATGTCAAGAACTTGCTGTTCTGAACGACCATCAAACTTAACTGTAGAAATAGAATCTTTCAATCCAATGCGTTCAATCAAACCTTTTGCAAGTACTTTTTCTTCTGGCATTTGGTAAAGTTGCCATTTCAAACTTGAGCTTCCAGCGTTAATTGCAATGGTTTTTGTCATAATGTTTCCCCTTTTTTAAGCGTTTTCAACTATTATATCAAAATTTATACTAGATTTCATGTTCTTGACACCAATTTTGAAAATTTTCCTTAAATTCCAACAAAATTTCAGGATCTCGAAGACTAGCAAGTGGATAAACGAATGGCTCAAAGCCTTCTACCACTTTCTTTTGTACAACAAAAATGGTCTTAGACTGGGCTCCTTGAGCGAAGAGATCCTCTGGTAAAGCTACGATAGCTACTAGTTGAGCCTGGTCAGTCAGCCAGGATTTCAAGAGGTCACTCTGGGAACTCGTCAAAAGATCTGTTGGTGCAAGGAAAATAGCATAGCCTCCCGTCTTAAGATACTTGAGAGATTGCTCCATTAATAGATGATGAGCATAAGTATGTTCATCCTTTGCTGCCACTTGGTAACGTGAAGCAATCTGATCGTCTGGGTAGTAGCCAATCGGGAGGTCGCTCACGATAATATCACTTTCTTTTAATACTTGTGGACGTACTGCATCTCCTTGGACAAAGCCCATTTGAAGATCCATAACTTCCGCCATGCTTGCAGCCAGATCAATCAAGAGATCATCAAGCTCAATCCCTAGGTAATCTACCTTTTTGTTCATGGACGTTAAAAAGCTAGCACCCAGAATTCCCATCCCAGAGCCCAATTCTAGTAGACTTAGATCTTTAGCAGGCCACAATTGCTCCATCAAAAAAATCATCAAGTGACCAATCGCATCTGGTGTAAACTGGTGGTTGGCCTGAAGAGGTTCTGTTTGTGCTGCCTTCATTAATAAGAATTGGTAGGTTCGTAACCACTCTTCTTTTCGAAGAGCCAATCGTTTTAAAGCTTGATTGTTTTTCTTGACATCTTCCAGATTTGTCTGACCATCCAGATAGATTCCATTTTGCTCAATTAAGGCATCGTAAAAATTTGTCGTCAAATCATTTTGAATGATTTGGACATTTTCTAGTAAATAGGTATATGCTTGTTCAATTTTTTCAAAATCCATACCCTTATCTTACCAAAAATAATGTCCTTTTTCCAGATTTTCATAATTGTGCAAATGAAAAAAAGAAAATCTACCTTCCTAATAGATTTTCTCTGTTTCATGATTATTTCCAAGCACCACTGGCATCTACATAGTAGCCATCTGGTGTGTATGTGTTGCGAAGCATATTACCAGATGAAGCCAGATAGTACCACTTACCATTGTCTTTGACCCAGCCTGTTGCCATTGCACCAGAATCTTTTAGGTAATACCAAGAGCCGTTATCTTTGATCCAGCCTGTTGCCATTGAACCTGAGTCTTTTAGATAATACCAAGTACCACCATCTTTAAGCCAGCCTGTCGCCATTGAACCTGAGTCTTTTAGGTAATACCAAGAACCGTTATCATATAACCAATCAGCTGAAATCATAGCTCCTGACGATTTAAAGGCATACCAGCTGCCACCTTGATGAAGCCATGTTTGATTAAACATAACCCCTTTATCATCCATAAAATACCAAGTTCCTCTGTCCTTAACCCAAGCATCTTTAACTAGTTGGCCTTGTTTTTGATAGTACCAGTTTTGTTTTGATTTTAGCCAGCTAGCAGTTTCAAAGATTGGAGAAAGTTCTACATATGATCCACTACTATTATATTTCCGAACAATTCTTCCTGGTTTAATTAAATTAAGAGTTCCTTCTTCACGCCAGGCAACAACAGATTTTCCTGATGTTTCAGTTGGAAGGTTTGCAATATAAGATTCATTTAGAGAATCCCATGAACTTTCTAAGATTTGATCCCCATCGAGAACAAAGTAACCACTCTTAGCGTCATCTGAATAAACATCGTCAACTACTTTAGTCGACCAAGTCTTCACTTCATTTCCACTCTTAGCTTCTACCACAATATTCCCACGGTATCCATAAGGGATATAAAAGTGTAGAAAACGTCCCATATCTTCAGTTTTAGATACTGTTCTTTCCTCAGCTAAGAAGTTAGTATTTTGCTTTTCTCCATTCAATCTAACTGTCCATTCGATCGCGCTATTACTAGGTAAATCTAACACTTTAATATTTACTTCATATCCATTATTAATCTTGCTGACTTTCCCATTCTCGTATCGAATACCACCTTTAATAGGCCATACCTCTTGTAATTCAAAAGCCTTGGCAGATTGAGGGAGAGCCAACATAGCTAAACCTGTTAAAGACAAACTAAATAGTGTGATTTTTTTCATAGGATTTCCTCCTGTTTTTTTATTTACGTTAATTATATCACTATGTTATTTTTTTGCAAGAGATATCCTAAATTTATATAGGAAAAACCTCTGAGATGACTCTCAAAGGTTTAATCATGACTATTTACTATTTTCAACCGCTGCTGTTACAAAAGCAGTATAGAGTTCTTCTGGGCGGTTTGGACGACTTGATAGCTCTGGATGGTACTGACAAGCCACAAAGAATTTATTTTCTGGAATTTCCACAATTTCGACCAAACGATTATCTGGTGACACTCCTGAAAAGACAAAACCTGCTCCTTCAAACTGTTCACGAAAAGCATTGTTAAACTCATAACGGTGACGGTGACGGCGTTGCACCACCTCTTTGTTATGATAAGCTGCCGCTGCCTTAGAACCACGTTTTAACTTAGAAGGATAAAGTCCCAAACGAAGGGTACCACCCATGTCCTCAACATCAATCTGATCACGCATGATATCGATGATAGGGTATTTGGTATCAGGATTTAGCTCTGCTGAATTAGCTCCTTCAAGACCTAAGACATTACGGGCAAACTCGATACAGGTCAACTGCATACCCAAGCAGACTCCAAGCATTGGTACATCATTTTCACGCGCATAGCGAATCGCTTCAATCTTACCTTCTGTTCCACGTTGGCCAAAACCACCTGGAACGATGATTCCGTCAGCGTCAGATAGAAGTTCTGCCACATTGTCAGCTGTCACATCGTTAGCATTGACCCAATCAATCTTCACTTCTGCATCATTGGCATAACCAGAGTGTTTCAAAGCTTCAACAACTGAGATGTAGGCATCTTGCAACTCAACATACTTACCAACAAGGGCAATCTTGACTTGTTTTTTGAGATTCATGACCTTGTCAACCATAGCTGACCACTCTGTCATATCTGCTGCAGGTGCATCAATTTTCAAATGGTCACAGACGATTTGATCCATGCCTTGTGCTTGCAGATTAAGTGGGATTTGGTAAAGATGATCCACATCCAAGGACTCGATAACTGCTTCTGGCGCCACATCACAGAACTGGGCTAGTTTATTTTTAATCCCTTGTCCTGCTGGTTTTTCTGTACGAATGACCAACATATTTGGCTGGATTCCCAGACCACGCAATTCTTTGACAGAGTGTTGAGTTGGTTTGGTTTTCATTTCACCAGCTGCCTTGAGGTAAGGAAGCAAGGTCGTATGGATATACATGACATTATCTGCACCCACATCTGCTTTCATCTGACGAAGAGCTTCTAAGAATGGAAGGGACTCGATATCGCCGACTGTTCCCCCAACCTCTGTAATAATAACATCAGAGTCAGTCGTTAGAGCAGCACGCTTGATTTTTTCTTTCAAAGCATCTGTAATATGAGGAATAACTTGGACAGTTGCACCCAAATACTCTCCACGGCGTTCCTTACGAAGAACTTCGCTGTAGATTTTACCAGTTGTCACGATTGAATATTTGTTGAGGTTGATATCGATAAAACGTTCATAATGACCCAAGTCCAAATCTGTCTCAGCCCCATCATCAGTTACAAAGACTTCCCCGTGCTGGTAAGGGCTCATGGTTCCTGGGTCGATATTGATATAAGGGTCAAATTTTTGAATGGTCACCTTCAAACCACGGTTTTTTAAAAGACGTCCAAGACTCGCTGCAACGATCCCTTTTCCAATAGACGACACCACACCACCAGTGACAAAAATATATTTCGTAGACATAGATTCCTCTTTCTAAAATGTTCAAGGTCTTGTTCACTAACAGGGGATTGAGAAAACAAGACCTTCATCAATAACTACACCCCAAGAAGAAAAGCTTCTTGGAAAACAAAAATAGCTCCCTAATAACTAGGGAGCTCCGACCTCTAAAAGAGGTGCCCGAACAATATATTACCTCAAAATGAATCATTTGTCAAATAGAACAAATCGTTGACTTGGCGCATTCCTGCTTACAAAACTAATTCAGACTAATACAAAAAAGCTGGACTAGGAAATCGAGACTTGATAGACCGATTCCTGCTCCAACTCCTTTTTATTTTTATTCTTCCTCTTCTTCAGAGTCTTCGTCGTCTTCTTCATTAAGATCGACTTCTTCATCTAGATCATCTGGGGCGATTTCATTGATTTCAGCATCGTAGGCTTCCACTTCATTCTTCTCATCATCTGGATTTTCATCATCATAAGAAAGAGCTGGATCTTCTTCGTAGGCGTCTTCATCCTCTGGATCATCTGCACTGTAATCAATAGCATCTGCATCACCATCCATAAAGGCGTTGACACGTTTTTTCTTAGCCTTAGGTGCTACTTCTTCATCATCACTTTCTTCAAGAGCAATGATTTCCTCATCGATTTCATCCACTCCATACCATGAACGAAGGCCCCATTTGTTATCTCCAAGTGAGATAAAGCTACCGTCAAAGTTTAACTCTGTATAGAACAAAGGCAAAGCTTCACGAATATCGCTATTAGAGGTACCGAGATAGTTTTGGATTTCATTAACCAAATCACTAAAATGCATTTCGTGATCACGACCACGGAGTTCCAAGATGGCACGAGCCACCTCAATCATAGATAGTTCACTTTTTTCTTGCCCAGCAAATACTTCTAATTCCAAAGCGTTTCTCCTCATTTTTTACTACTAACGTCAGAGTGGATAAACTCTGATCTCATTTTATCATGTACTCTTTATTGTACGATAATTTTGCCTAATAGTCAAAGGTTTAGGAGAAATAAATGTGAAATATTTCAGCTAATCAATACTCAATGAAAATCAAAGAGCAAACTAGGAAAAGGCCACAGGCTGTACTTGAGTACGGCAAAGCGACGCTGACGTGGTTTGAAGAGATTTTCGAAGAGTATAAAAGACCTGGGAGATACACTCACAGGTCCGATACTTTATTTATAACTTAAAGCTCGTTTAAAGGTTTTCCAGATACCTAAATCATCTGTTTGGAGAACTAGACTAGCATACATACGTCCGATAAATGCTGTTGCAGTAACTGCAAAAATAATCGTTATAGCAAGCGAAATCCAAGCTTCTAGTCCATTAGCGTAACCATTGATAGCTCTGAAAGGCATAAAAAAGGTCGAAATGAAAGGAATATAAGAACCGATTTTCAAAATCAAATTGTCTCCTGCGGCTCCTAGTGCAGTAACGCCAACAAAACCAGCTATTATCAAAATCATCAACGGAGACAAGGCCTTTCCTGCATCTTCGGGACGAGAAACCATGGAACCTAAGAAGGCTGCCAAGACTACATACATGAAGAGACTGACTAAGATAAACAATAAGGTGTTAAGCGAGAAGGCCTCTCCCAAGTGATTTAGAATACCTGAATTAGCCAAGATAGGCATATCCTTAAAGAATAAGATAGCTCCAAGACCACCAACGACATAAATACCAATATGAGTCAAAATCACAAGAAGTAAGGCAATCATGCGTGCGTAGAAATAATGGCTAGCACGAATGCTTGAGAAGACCACTTCCATGATTTTGGTTCCTTTCTCGCTGGCTACTTCTTGAGCAGTGACACTAGCGTAAGTAATCAAAATCATATAGAGGAAGAAACCCAGTCCTGCAGCCGCAAAGGTTTGAACCAACTTTTTATTTTCCTTGGCTTCATCAATCTGTTCTGTAAATTGAACCGTTTGAGCCAAGCGTTTTTCCTGTTCCTGAGACAAATTTGCTTCTGAACGGTTGAGTTGGGATTGGAGTTCATTCAACTTAGCGGTCACTGCTAACTTAATGCCACTCTCTAGTGAAGTTTCACCATGATAGACTGCCTTGAGGACACTGTTCTCCTGGTCAATAGTTAGATAGCCTTTTATTTTTTCATCCTTGATGGCTTCTTGGGCACTCGCTTCATCCTTATAGTCAAAGTTAAGACCATTGGTCGATTTAAGTTCTTCTGTAACAAGAGGAACAGAACTAACTACTGCTACCTTACTATTTTGAGCCAAGGAAGAACCTTGGAGAACACCAATTCCTCCAGATAGACCTAAAAAGAGGAAAGGCGAAATCACCATAAAGAAGAAACTCCACGACTTGACATGTCTTAGATAGGTTTCTTTGATTACAACCCACATATTTCTCATACTTCCACCCCTGATTCTAATTTAAAGATTTCATCGATTGTTGGAGCTTGTTGATCAAAAGTCGCGATATATTGACCTTGAGTCAAGATTGGAAAGAGCTCTCTACCTGCACTTTCATCATCTAAAATCAACTTCCAACTACCTTGCTTGGTCAAGCTAACCTGTTTAACATGAGGAAGACTCTCCAGTTCTTCCTTGCTTCGTTCGCTTGAAACAAAAAGTCGTGTTTTCCCGTATTGATTGCGGACCTCTTGAACCGGTCCATGCAAGACGACACGCCCATCACGAATCATCAGGATATCATCACAAAGTTCTTCGACATTGGTCATGACATGGTCAGAAAAGATAATGGTTGCTCCACGCTCTTTTTCTTTCAAGATAACCCGCTTAAGGAGTTCGGTATTGACTGGATCCAAGCCACTAAAAGGCTCATCTAGGATAATCAAGTCTGGCTCATGAATCAAAGTGATAATCAGCTGAATCTTCTGTTGATTTCCTTTTGAGAGACTCTTAATCTTGTCCGTCAGTTTTCCCTTGACTTCCAGTTTTTCCATCCATTGAGGGAGTTTTTCTTTGATTTCCTTGGTGTCCATGCCTTTTAGGGTCGCCAAGTAACGAACTTGTTCAAGGACTGTCAATTTAGGCATAAGACTACGTTCTTCAGGGAGATAACCAATGCGAGCATAAGTCTCCTGACGAATATCTTGACCATCAAGCTCAATCTCCCCTTGATAGTCTAAAAATTTCAAAATACTGTGAAAAATAGTTGTTTTCCCAGCTCCATTTTTCCCAACCAGCCCCAAAATACGACCTGGTCGTGCTTGAAAGTCAACACCAAACAAAACTTGCTTAGGCCCAAAACTTTTCTCTAGATTCCTTACTTCGAGCATCATCCACCTCCGAAATTTATTGCACTCATTATACTCCTTTTTGATAGCTTTTACAATGATTTATGTACATTTTTAAATCTTGATTTCAAGAAGGATATTTTCTGGATAGGAACTTTATTAGCTTATCACCAAGCATTTTAGTCCTCCAGATTTTAAGTGATAAATTTATTATACTCATTTCTTGATAAATCCGTTGGCTATGTCCTCAAATGTTCATTTTTAGTCCTGAATTGTTACTACTAATCTTCATCATCCTGCCTAGCTTATCGTGCTATTTTATGGTATATTTTTGATAGACTATAGATTATCATCAGCAAGGAATCTGATATGAAAAAAAGACTTAAACTCGAACCAAACAACAATAACTTAATCATTTGGGAAGCTGAACAGGCAAAAGCCGTTCTTCAGCTTGTACATGGAATGGTTGAATACGTAGAACGATATGAAGAATTTGCTCTAGCCATGAATAAAGAAGGCTTTACTGTTATCGGCCATGATCATCTCGGCCATGGTCATACCGCTCAAAATCCAAGTCAACTCGGAGTCTTTCCTGAATCTCCCGAGGAACTCATCGATGATATTGAAAGAGTGACCTCCTTCATTCAAGAAAGCTTTCCAGGACTTCCAATCATCCTTCTAGGGCATTCTATGGGTTCTCTTATGTGTCGCTATTATGTAGCTAAACGAAAACCACCTATCAATGCCTTGATTATCATGGCGACTGGTCAACAATTTCAGTTTTTAACTCGATTTGCTCTCATCCTAACAGAATGCATTCGACTTATAAAAGGGAATAAACACCGTAGTAAACTTCTAACCTACCTGTCCACTGATAGTTTTAACCGTAGTATTAAAAATCCTAAAACATCCGTAGATTGGCTCTCAAAAAATGAGGAATCCAATCATGCTTATCTGAAGGATCCATTCTGTCAATTCATACCTACTATTCCTATGTACAGATCTATTTTTTACTTTTCTAACCAAGTAGCGAGTAAACAAGTGATCGATGAGATTCCAACCCAACTCCCTATTCTCGTGATTTCGGGACAAGAAGATCCTCTAGGCGAAAATGGCAAAGGTATAGAGAGATTTGTAAAACTCCTAAAGGCTTCACATTCGAAAGTAAGCCTCCGATTAGTTGAAGAGGCTCGTCACGAAATTCTAAACGAGAACAATCGAAACGATACCTATCACTTCATAGCTGATTGGATGACAAAAAATACCGATGTTTGATCATCTTGTAACAGTATTAAAAAGGAGTTGTTTCCCCGTCAATTTGATTCAATCATCAGGCTAAAACTTGATGATTTTTTCTACTAAAAAATCCATCCCTAGGGATGGATAGAAGGTTTTTAACGCACTTCTGCATTCACTTTTTCTTCTAGTGATGCTTGGATTTTTTCCATGTAGCGTGCGACTTCTTCGTCGGTCAAGCTATCTTCTGGATTTTGGAAGGTCAAGCTATAAGCCATTGACTTCATACCAAGTCCTAGTTTTTCGCCTGAGAAGACATCAAAGAGTTTGATAGCTGTCAAACGTTTCACGCCTGCAGCTTGGATAGCGTCTACAACTTCTTGGTGTGTGACTTCTGCCTTGAGGAGAAGGGCGATATCACGGCTCACCGCTGGGAATTTGGTGATTTCCACAAATGGAGTGGCTGGTTGAAGAGCTGTCTCAATAGCTGAAAGGTTGAGCTCTGCTACATAAGTTTCTGGAATATCGTAAGCTTTAGCTGTAACAGGATGTACTTGACCGAGGAAACCAAGGACTTGGTCACCGAGTGAGATCAAGGCTGTACGTCCTGGGTGAAGACTAGCAATTTCAGAGGTTGCTGTATAAGTCACTTCAAGCCCCAAGCGAGCAAAGAGAGCTTCCAAAATTCCCTTAGCATAGAAGAAGTCAACAGGAACTGCCGCAGTTTGGAAGTCTTTTTCAGCAACTAAGCCAGTCAAAGCAAAGGCAAAGCTATTGATTTCATTTGGCAATTCTTCTTTTGGATTTCCTGTTTGTTCAAAAACTTTTCCAATCTCGTAAAGAGCCAGGTTTTTGTTCTTACGAGCTACGTTGTAGGCAACTGTATCTAAAATACCTGAAACCATATTTTGACGGAGGACTGAACGGTCCACTGTCATTGGCCACATCAATTCTGTCAAATGACTTGGTTGAATCGTAAACTCAACTGCTTTTTCAGGAGTTGTTAGAGCGTAGGTGATGATTTCTGTCAGACCCGCTCCTTCTGCAATGGTACGTACTTGACGACGAAGTTTTTGTGTCGCAGTCAATTCACCTGCTGTCCCATCGTCTTTTGGAAGACTGGTTGGCAAGCGGTCATAACCATAGATACGAGCGATTTCTTCAAAAAGATCCGCTTCGATAGTGATGTCCCAACGACGACGTGGTACGCTTACTGTGAAGCTATCTGCATTTCCAGAAAGGCCAAATCCAAGACGACGGAAGACATCTTCTACATCAGCAAATGAAAGCTCTGTACCGAGGACACGGTTGACATCAGCAAGAGTTGAAGAAACTTCCACATCAGAAGTGTCAAGCTCACCTGCTGAAACAATGCCCTTACGCACTGTTGCACCTGCAAGCTCTGCAATCATGCTCGCTGCCGCATCAAGGGCTTCATTGACAGTTGCCACATTGATGCCTTTTTCAAAGCGAGAAGAAGATTCTGAACGAAGGTTGAGGCGACCACTAGTCTTACGGATAGATTTGCCATTGAAAACAGCTGCTTCAAGGACAACACGACTAGAGCTTTCAGAGATTTCTGTAGCCTGACCACCCATAACACCTGCAAGGGCTACTGGTTTATCAGCAACAGTAATTACGAGGTCATTTGTTTCCAAGTCACGTTCTTCACCGTCCAAGGTCACCAATTTCTCACCAGCACGAGCCTCACGCACACGAATCTCGTTTCCTTCAAAGGTATCTAAGTCAAAGGCATGCATGGGCTGACCAAAGTAAAGCAAGATATAGTTGGTTACGTCAACTACATTGTTAATCGGACGGATACCTTCATTCATGAGAAGATTTTGCAACCATTGTGGACTTGGTGCGATGGTCACATTATCCAAGATACGAGCCGCATAGTAAGGAGCCTTGTCTGTCTCAATGCTGACAGAAAGAGCGTCTGCTGCAACTTGGTCCGTTTCTGTTAAGGTAAATTCTTTAAAGTTGACTGCCTTGTCATAGATAGCTGCTACTTCGTGAGCTACCCCACGCATAGAAAGAGCGTCTGCACGGTTAGGTGTGATAGAAAGCTCGATGATTTCATCATCCAAGTCTAGGTAAGAGAAGACTTCCTCACCTGGAACGGCATTTTCTGGCAAGATTTGGATACCATCTGCAAATTCTTTTGGTACAACTGAGTCAGAAATTCCCAATTCACCAAGGGAACAGATCATTCCGAGAGATTCCAAACCACGGATTTTCCCTTTTTTGATCTTGTAGTTGTCAGCGATACGAGCACCTGGAAGTGCCACCATGACCTTGATACCAGCACGCATATTCGGTGCACCACAAACGATTTGACGGGCTTCTTCTTCGCCAACGTTAACCTGACAAACATGGAGGTGAGTTTCTGGCACATCTTCACAAGACAAGACTTCTCCGACGACAATTTTTGAAAGACCAGCAGCCGGTGATTCAACACCTTCTACTTCGATCCCTGTAGTTGACATTTTCTCAGCCAACTCTTGTGATGGCACATCAATATCCACCAATTCTTTTAACCATTTGTATGATACTAACATAATTTAGTTTCCCAGAATGACCGTTGCCACTCTAGTTTTTTTCCTTTCCTATCATTTCATATAGAAGAATCATCTTCTTACCTTAATTTCTTTTTCAGTAACCAATCCGTATCTACCTTTTGCCCAACCATAAAACTATGTTGGCTAAATTTTTCAAAACCATATCGATTATAAAATGCTTGAGCTTTTGTATTATGCTTCCAAACACCTAGCCAAGCCCAGGAAAAACCATTGTTTTCGGCAAGTTCCAAAGCGAATTCAAATAGTTGCTTACCAAGTCCAAATCCTTGGTATGTTTGTAGCACATAGAGACGTTGAATTTCAAAAGCGTTCTCTAATTCTCTCTCGGTTTGAGCATTCCCCCAGTTAACTTTGAGAAAACCAGCTATCTCCTCTTCATGCATAATGAAATAGGTCGCTGATTCAGGATTTTCTAACTCAGCTGACAAAACTCTCAGACTATAAGCCTCTTCAAAGTATTTCTGTAACTGCTCTTCCGTATTATCATGAGCAAATGTTTCACGAAAGGTTTGTTTGGCAATCTGGGACAACACCCCAACATCTGTCTTTTCTACTTTTCTAATCATTATTTAAACTGTTCTGAGAAGCGGACATCGCCTTGGTAGAATCCACGGATATCGTTGATTCCGTAGCGAAGCATGGCTACACGCTCTTGACCAAGACCAAAGGCAAAGCCAGAGTAAACAGTCGCATCGATACCACTCATCTCAAGGACACGTGGGTGAACCATACCGGCACCCATAATCTCGATCCAACCTGTTTTCTTACATACATTACATCCGTCTCCGCCGCACTTGAAGCATGAAACGTCAACCTCAACAGAAGGCTCTGTGAATGGGAAGTAAGATGGACGCAAACGAATTTGACGCTCTTCACCAAACATTTTTTGGACAATTAACTGAAGAGTTCCTTGAAGATCGGCCATAGAGATGTTTTTCCCAACAACCAAACCTTCGATTTGGTGGAATTGGTGACTGTGGGTTGCATCGTCCGTATCACGACGGAATACACGTCCTGGTGAGATCATCTTCAAAGGACCTTTAGAGAAGTCATGGGCATCCATCGCACGCGCTTGAACTGGAGACGTGTGGGTACGGAGCAAGATTTCTTCTGTGATATAGAAAGTGTCCTGCATATCACGGGCTGGGTGGTCTTTTGGAAGGTTCATACGTTCAAAGTTGTAGTAATCTTGCTCCACTTCAAATCCATCCACAACTTGGTAACCCATACCGATGAAAATATCTTCAATTTCTTCACTAGTTTGTGTAAGAACGTGACGGTGACCAGTCGCAACTGGACGACCTGGAAGTGTCACATCAATGCTCTCGCTAGCTAATTGTGCAGCGACTTTCTTTTCTTCCAAAAGCTTAGCTGTTTCTTCAAAGGCAGCTGTCAAGATATCGCGCGCTTCATTGACGTGTTTCCCGATAACAGGGCGCATTTCAGCTGATACATCCTTCATCCCTTTGAGAATTTCAGTCAATGAACCTTTTTTACCAAGGACAGAGACACGCAATTCTTGCATTTCTTTTTCATTTTCAGCAGTAATCTGCTTCAAGCTAGCTAGCGTTTCTTCACGAAGCGCTTTTAATTGTTCTTCAATAGTTGACATAATTCCTCCATCAGTCTCTCGTAGATAAAAAGAAAACCACATGTCAAAAACTCCACTCGGAGCGTTGACACGCGGTACCATCCGTTTTCATCTGACAAGTCAGACCTTTATTTCTGAATCCATAGGCAAGTGAATTCACCCAGCTTTCATATAGAGAGCTTTCAGTCACGGCTCTCCTCCCTGATATACTTCCCCTGAGATACTAGTCTTGCAGATTCCTATTTAATTATTATTCATTTTATCAAATTTTAAGTAATCTTGCAAGATCTTTTGCGACTAATCAACATAGTCTCCACCTTCAAAGCCATAATACTCTTCCAGACTGAGGCCACTTGCAGCGATTTCTTTGGCTTCTTTGCCGACGTAGCGAAGGTGCCATTCCTCGGCCATATAACCAGTTTCTTTTTCCTTACCTTTGAGATAACGGACGACAAAGCCATAGTCAGCCGCATGGTCCAAAAGCCATTGGGCAGCCTTTTCTTCTGTCACTAAGTTTCCATTTGTTCCTATTAGGTCAAAGGCAAGCCCAGTTTGGTGTTCACTATAGCCAGGTCTTGCAGAATAGCGGTCAGCCTCAGCCTTGCCATCTTGGTTGACATAATCCTGATACAGTTTAACCTGAGTTTCATAACTTCTAAATCCACTATAGTGGTCGCTAATCGGGAAACCTGCTTGCTGCATAGCTGCAATGAGTTTTAACAGTTCTGCCTTTGCGGTAGGATTTTCTCCTGGATTGTAATCTTTTGACATAGGATAATGCTTATTAGCGACAACAATCTCATCGTACTTTCCTTGAATGCTGTAGTGATCTCCTTTGTTAACCACTTCTGCTTTCTTTTGACTAGCTTCTTGAGACTTACTTCCCGCGGTTCCTTCTTCTACAGTCTTTTGTTCTGTAGAAGACTTGGCCTCTGTAGTTGCTGTCTTTTCTTGCGAACATGCCGCCAATGTCAAGGCTAATAATCCTGATAAGATAAGGTATCTTTTTTTCATCTGTTATCCTTTCATTTAATCATCTGGTTTAAAGTCTCAGATAATCTTGCAATCAAGTCTTCTAATTTACTTCCCTTAACTTGATATTCTTCAGCAATCATTTCTTCCCATGGAACCCACCAAACTGGACCACGACCATTAAGACCGTGTCCCTTCATATCACCCTCTCGTCTTGGAAAAATATGCCAGTGGGCATGTGCATCTCCATTTCCTAACAACTCTACATTCATCTTTTCGGCAGAAAAAGCCTTAGAAACAGCTTCCTGAACCAGACTCATTTCCTCTAGAAAGCGAAGTTTAACGCTCGGATCTAGTTGGTGTAGTTCTGTAACATGTTCCTTGGCTAGGAATAGAGTGTAACCTTCAAAATACTGGTGGTCACCAATGACAACATATCCTGTTTCTAATTCCTTGGCAAAGTAGGGATTGTCACCAGACTTGATGAGTTCAATTCGTTGACAGATAAGGCACATAAGTTTCTCCTTTCAACTCTAAAAGAGGGTGATTAAGGTCAAAGAGTCGGTGTTTATAGGTCATCATTCCCCTCCCTCTTATCTTTATGAAATAAAATCTTAATCTTATTTAAAAATGGAATAACTTTAAAATAATTTCTAAAGCGTCTCTTACTTAACTTGGGTCCCTGTAGTTTTCGATATTCTTCAATATAAATTGTAGATACTTTACCAATTTCACTTTCCCCGAAAATAATAGCTTTTGAAATTACTTCACCAAGACTTAGACAAAATGAAACCATTCCAACAAGCAGAGCAATAGAAGAATTATTATACAAATAATACGCTATTCCAGCATCAACTGCGGCAATAACGAAAAGGAGTACTGTAATGCGTATTTCAGATTTTCTATCATCGCTTTCATTAATACTCAATTCTGGGAGTAAAAAAAATAAAATCACTACTACAAGTAAGCAAAAAGCCAAAACCAAAGAGTCTATAGTAGATTGTTCAATAAAACTCTGATACCAAGAGTATATGAAAAATACCTGAAGTAATAACATCGCATACTGAAATAAATAAAACCATATTTTAGCTGAATTTATGATCGGAATATTATTTTCTACTTTAATATCTAGTAATCGTTTAGAAATTTGTATCCGATGAGCTAGTTCTTTTAAATCTTCTATTTGAAGTATTTGAGAAGCAAGTTTTTTCTCTATCATTTCTATTTGATACCACACATATCCATCATCTTCTATCCACTGATATTTTCCAAAAGTTTTTATTTTTCGTCCATACGGATTAATTTTTTGAGAAATTTTAAAAAGTAGTTTTTCTAAATCTGGATTAGTAATTCCTTTATTGACCAGTTCATCAGCATAAACAACTAGTTCTTTAAAGTTTTCTTGTTTATTTTCATACACATACTTACGATAGTCCTCTTTTTTCTTTTGAAAATAAGCATACAAACTCGAAATCAACCCTGTTATTATAGCAGGCGTTGCTATTTGTTTCAGTATTTCATACATAGTACTTTATCGACTCTTCAGTCCACCAACTCACTCTTAAGATAAGCATCCACCATACGCTCAGTAGCCACTACAGAATCAATATGAGTACGCTCATATGAGTGACTTGACTCAATACCTGCTCCTAGAAGAGCGTGCTTAACCTCTGCTCCAGCTGACATCGCTGCAGAAGCATCAGAACCGTAAAATGGATAGATATCTAGTTTGAATGGAATGTCTTGCTCTTTTGCGAGAGCTACCAAGTGTTGACGGAATTCATAGTGGTAAGGACCAGAAGCATCTTTAACACAGATAGATACTGTGTACTCGTCTGTCTGCTGGTCATCTCCCATCGCTCCCATATCCACAGCTAGATATTCGACAACTTGACTAGGGATGCTTGAGTTAGCACCATGCCCCACTTCTTCAAAGACTGAAAAGGCAAAATGCGTAGTGACAGGAAGTTCAATTCCTTCTTCTTTGTAGACTTTGAGGAGATTAAGGAGAATAGCTGCGCTGACCTTGTCATCCAAATGACGAGACTTGATAAATCCTGTCTCAGTCACGACAGTTCGAGGGTCAAAGCTGATAAAGTCACCAACCTCGATACCGAGTGCGCGCGTTTCTTTTTCATTGGTTACTTTTTCATCCAAACGAACTTCCATATTGTCCTGTGTGCGTTCAGCAGTTCCAGCATCTTTATAAACGTGACAAGAAGTTTGGTGGATCAAAATCGTACCTGATACAGTTTTACCTGTGCTAGCTACATGGACCGTACAGTTTTCACCTTCAATCATGTTCCAAGGATAGCCACCAATACGATCCATTTTGAGTCGACCATCTGGTTTAACAGCACGAACGATAGCTCCCAGAGTATCCACATGGGCAGTTACATAGCGATGCTGCTCGTCATTTTTACCTTTAATGGTAACATTAACTCCACCCTTAGCTGTGCGGACTGGTTGGTAACCTAGTTTTTCAAGCGTCTCAACTAAATAATTCGTAATTTCACGCGTAAAACCTGTTGGTGACGCGATAGCAGTTAGTTCTTTGATATATTCTACAGTTTGATTCATTTTTTCACCTCTTTTGCTACCTATTATAACACATTTATCATCGGATAAAAAAAGAAAATCACTCCTGTAGACTTAGCTACAAAAGTGATTTTAGTGATTATTCCATTTCAAAAGCTTCACTTTCTTGTTTATTTGGAAGAACAAGAGAAAGTAGAATTCCGATAATAGCTGGTACCAACCATGGCAGAGAAGCCTCCGCAAATGGTAGAGCGTTCACGATATTTGCAAGGACCTCAACTTTAAAAGTAGATCCTAAAACACTTGCAATAGCAATGGCTGTGACAATACCAACAGTTAATTGCATTCCTGGTTTTGAAAGAGCAACAAACTTGTTCACAATCACAATCATGACAATGGCAATCGTAATCGGGTACAAAATAACGAGAACTGGTACAGAGTATTTAATAATAGCACTCAAACCAAGATTTGCAATGGCAAAACCAATCAAGGTAAAGACAGTCGCATAAACCTTGTAGCTGATTTGTGGGAAACGTCCGTTAAAGAACTCAGCAGTTGATACAATCAAGCCTACAGTCGTTGTAAAGCAAGTAACAGTTACCATAACTGCTAGGAAAAGCTGTGCTGTCGAACCAAAGATTTCTTGAGTCGCTTGAGACAAGATATAAACTCCAGGAGTTCCACTCTTCATTGCTTCTTCTGTTACTGGGAAATGATTGCCCAAGAAACCTAGACCGATGTAGAGAGCACTAAATCCAAGAGCTACAACAATTCCAACCACCCAAATGGTTGAAATGTACTCTTTCTTGTTTGAAAAACCAAGTTGTTTCAAGGTTTGTACTGCAATAACACTGAAGGCAACCGAAGCAAGCGCGTCAAGTGTATTGTATCCTTCTAAGAAACCAGCTCCAAAGGCGGAAGCTTGATAAGCTCCTGAAGCTGCTTGTGGTGCGTTCCCACCATACTTGAAAGCTCCAAGGATAACCAGAATAACAATTAAGATGGCAAAAACTGGAGTCAAGACTCGACCGATACGATCCAAGATTTTTGAAGGATTCAAGGAGATTAGGTATGCAGCTACAAAGTATAGAATGGTGAAGACAATCAAACCTAAACCTTTATCTGCTTGATCTAATAGCGGACTAATACCAACTTCAAATGATGTCGTTGCTGTACGTGGAATGGCAAAGAATGGACCAATCGACAAGTACAAAGCTGCAAGATAAATTGTCGCAAACCATGGTGAAATTTTCTTAGAAATTTCATAGATATAGCCCTTTGGATTAAGGGTTCCAATGATTAAGGTTAGGACGGCAATCCCAACACCTGAAAATACAAATCCTGCAATGGCAGGAAGGAAGTTTTCTCCAGACTGTGCGCCTAGAGTTGGAGGGAAAATCAAGTTACCTGCTCCAAAAAATATTCCAAACAGGAGTAATCCTGTTAAAGCACCTTTTTTAGCCATAAACTCTCCTTATTAAAAATAAAATACTTTCTTAGTATAACATGATTAAAGGCTAGAAAAGGCTGTCACGAAACAATTCTGAAATGTTTTCAATTTTCCGAATTTTAATGCAAAAAAATCCTTCGAAGCCTTCCCATTTTTTTAAAGGTTTCGAAGGAAATTTTTCTTATTCAAAGGCATCCATGCCACCTTGGACATTGACAACCTCATAGCCATGTTCTGCTAAAAATTGGCAGGCACGTGCGGAACGTATTCCTGACTTACAGATCACGTAGTAAGGCTGGGTTTTATCTAGTTGCTCATAAGTATCTGCCAGTTGACTCAGAGGTAAATTACGAGCGCCTTCTAAATGAAGAGTCTCAAATTCCTCTACTTCTCTCACATCTAATACAGAAAGCGACTCTTTCTGATAAAGGTGATAAAAATCGTCAAAAGTAATTTCTTTCATTCTTTTTCTCCTAAAATAGTTTTAATTCTTTTTTTCAAATCTGGAACCACTTCAGACTCAAACCAAGGATTTTTAGCTATCCAAATTTGATTACGAGGAGAAGGGTGAACTAGTGGGAAATAGGTTGGTAAGTAGTTCTGGTAATGTTTTACCCTTTCTGTTACCTTGCCACTGACTTTCTCATTTAGATAGTAGGCTTGGGCATACTGCCCTATCAAGAGGGTTAATTGAATATCTGGTAATTCATGTAATAACTGTGGGTGCCACTTTTCTGCAAAACCTGGACGAGGCGGAAGATCACCCGACTTGCCATGTCCTGGAAAATAGAAATCCATGGGCATGACTGCAAAATAACCTGAGTTGTAAAAAGTATCTTCATCCACACCCAACCACTCCCGCAAGCGATCTCCGCTTTTATCCTTCCAGTAAAGCCCAGCTTCTTGGGTTTTGAGACCAGGCGCTTGACCAATGATATTGATACGAGCCGTTTTTGGTGCTGCAAAGAGAGGCTCGATACCTTGCTCAGTATAATGTTGATTTTGTGGATCTTCCATGATAGCTTGTTTGATTTTTTGAATTTCTGACATGGATTCTTCTCTTTCTCTAGCAATTTCAAAAAGAAGTCTAAGCATAAAATCTCAGACTTCTATAGCATTATTTGATCAATTCATAGATAGCTTCAGCGTAGATGGCTGCTGCACGGAAGAGATCATCCAAGGCGATAAATTCATTGGCTTGGTGCATGGTGTCGATAGAATCTGGGAACATAGCACCGTAAGCTACACCACGTTCTAAGAGACGTCCGAAAGTTCCACCACCAATAACTTGTTCATGCCCTTGAAGTCCAGTTTGTTTTTCATAAACATTTAACAAGGTTTGGACAAGCGGATCTTCCATTGGTACATAGTGAGGTGTGTGACCATGTTCTGATAAGCTAACAGATACAACTGGCAAGCTTTCAAGAACTGACTTGATTTGCTCTGGACTTGTTCCTTTTGGATAACGGAAGTTAAGGGCAATGGTATTGTCAGCACTTGTTTCATCAAAGCGGAAGACACCAGCATTCATAGAAAGAGCACCCATCTTTTCATCCACATGAGCCACTTTCAAGTTTTTGCCTTCATGGTCATTTAAAAGAATCTTACCAGCAATGTCAAGGAAGTCTTTTGCAGGTCCTTCAAAGGCAAATTGGCTGAGGAAGAGGGCAAGATAAGTCGCACCATTGACACCTGAAGCAGGCATAGCACCGTGAGCAGATTTACCGATAATCGTAACCTTGTACTTGCCGTTCTCTTCTTGAATGTCTCCTCTAAGCTTGTGCTCTGCAACAAAGGCATCTAGTTTAGCTTGCAAGTCAGCCAAGTCACCTGAAACAACTGCCGTTGCTGACTCAGGTACCATGTTTTCACGCAAGCCACCTGTAAAGCTATGAAGACGAGCTACACCTGTATTTTCACCTGCAAAGTGAAGGTATTCTGTTATATTTCCTTTTTCACCATTGATAATAGGGAATTCAGCATCTGGAGAGAAGCCAAAGTCTGGTTTTGCAAGTCCTACATGGTCAAAGTAGTAGTCCATATCTGCCCAACCTGATTCTTCATCAGTTCCGACGATAAAACGAACTTTTTTAGAAGTTGGAAGTCCCAATTCTTTGATGATTTTCAAACCATAGTAACAAGCCGTTGTAGGACCCTTGTCATCTGAAGCACCACGCGCATAGAGACGACCATCCTTGATGGTTGGAGTATAAGGATCAGTGTCCCATCCGCTACCTGCTGGCACCACGTCCATGTGGGCAAAAATTCCAAGAACTTCTTCACCTTCACCAAACTCAAAATGTCCTGCATAGTTATCAACATTTTTTGTTGGGTAGCCATCACGGTCAGCGATTTCAAGGAATTTCTCCAAAGCTTTTACTGGCCCAGGTCCAAATGGATGTTGAGCATCTACCTTGCTGTCATCACGTTCTGAGTTGATTTCCAAAAGGCTAAACAAGTCAGCCAAGAGGTCTTCTTTACGTTTTTCTACTTCTGCTGTAAAATCAATAACTGTCATTTTTTCTTCCTATCTTTTTTCGATAATTTCATCTACTGGCAAGCGGTAACTTGGTTCTAATTTCTCATCTGTGTATCCCACTGTAATCAAGAGCTCTGGACGGAAGCGTTCTTCGATTTCCAAGACTTCGTTGACTTTTGATTTGTCAAAATCAAGGATAATATTTGATCCGATTCCTTGGTCAGTCAATGCAAGGACTAAGTTCATAGCTACAAGCCCAGCATTAAGAGCCAAGTAGTCACTGACTTGCTGTTCGTTATAACGTGCAAATTCTGCTGGAAGATTTTTCATAAAGTACTGTAGTTGTTCTTCTGAGAAATTATTGGCACCACCAATTCGAGCAATCTTGCGGGCGCGTTTGGCTAGGTCTGTATCAGTAAACAAGGCAATGGTCACAGGTGCAGATGCTACCTGTTCAAAGTTTGAACCGTAAGCCAATTTTGCTAGTTCAGCATTTCTCTCACGAACCACGACAAATTTCCAAGGCTGACTGTTGTGAGCGCTTGGGGCCAAGGTTGCGATTTCGATAGCTGTACGAACATCCTTAGGATCAACTGGTTTATCAATAAAGTGCTTGGTCGCATGACGTTTTTTATTTAACTCAAGAAATTTCATAATTGATTTCCTTTTCTATTTCTACTGCTTCCATTTTACCATATTTTGAAAGAGCTTGCAGAGATTTTTCATTAGTGAAACAAATTATCTTTTTTCTTACTTGAGTTGTTTACTACAAAACTGGAAATTATAATATTTCTCTATCACTTCCATAAAAAATATATATTGGATATCTGATTGATTGTCTGGTAAGCTAGATACCATTAAGTAAAGGAGACTCTTATGAAAAAATTATTCTTATTATTAGCTATTAGTCCCTTGTTGGTTGCCTGTGGACAATCTAAACAGGATAGTGCTTCTACTTCCACTGCTAGTCCTAAAACCATTGTCGTAGCAACTGCTGGAGACATCCCCCCTTTTGATTTTGAAAAAGATGGAAACCTAACTGGATATGATGTTGAAGTTTTAAAAGCAGTCGATGAAAAACTAGACCAATACAAGATTGAATTTCAAAAAACAGCTTGGGAAAGTATCTTCCCTGGAGTGGATGCTGGCCGTTACCAAGCTGCTGCCAATAACCTAAGCTACACCAAAGAGAGAGCAGACAAATACCTCTACTCCCTACCTATCGCTAAAAATCCTTTAGTTCTCGTGAGCAGAAAAGACAAGACTCTTACTTCTCTGCAAGACATCGCTGGTAAAACAACCCAGGATGATACAGGAACTTCTACTGCCAAAGTCGTTACCGACTGGAATCAAAGCCACTCTGACAATCCTGCCACCATCCAATACTCTGGTGAGGATGTCGCTAAACGTCTGACTGATCTTTCAAATGGCGAGTTTGATTTCCTAATCTTTGATAAAATCTCTGTTCAAAAAATTATTCAAGACCGAGGTTTAGACTTGAACGTAGTCGACTTGGAAAGCAACGACAATCCAAACAACTACATTATCTTCTCAAGCGACCAAAAAGAATTTAAAGACAAATTTGACAAGGTCCTCAAAGAACTCTACCAAGATGGAACCCTTGAAAAACTCAGCAAAACCTATCTCGGTGGTTCTTACCTACCAGATCAATCTCAATTACAATAAGATATATTAAAAACGATTGGCTAGTCCAATCGTTTTATTTAGTATTTGTTTGTTAAAGCAACTCTTACAAAAAATCAAAATAATTTTTGACATCCTTGATATAACCATGTTTTTCATTGAGGCTGGCTAACAAATCTCTATTATGTCCTTGGTAATTGTCCTCTCGCCGCAATTCTTCATACATTTCGATAAAAGGAAGGCCTTTTTCCTTGGCTGATTCTAACTCTGCTTCATAATCATAGGCAACCTTACGAAATTGGATATTGACCAATTCACCATTTTCAACTTCGAGTAAGGCATACTGGGCTCGGTGATTTTTCAGCCCTTTCCAGTTAAAATAAGGCATACCAATCGAACCTGGATTGATGATTTGTTGCCCTTGGCTACCATAACGAAGCAACTGCTTGTGAACATGACCATAGACTGCCACGTCCGTTACCTCATCTAGCAGTTGGTCAAATTTATCTGTATTATTTTCAACCAGCAAATCACCACCATAATTTTTCTCAGGCAAATTATGTGAAAGAGAAAAGCGTAAGCCTTCTACTTCTTTTTTGGCTACCATAGGTAGATTTCTCAACCAATCAATATGCTCTGGGTTTAGACGCTCCATCAGATACTGAGTCATCCTGAGAAGCTGAATTTCTTGGGGATCCTCTAAACCATATTGCCCATCTAAAGCCTCTAACACACAATCATCCCAGTTGCCTCGAACAGATGCTGTAATGGGAAGGTCTTTCAAAAGAGCCACCAAGTCATTTGCTCCCGGCCCAGGAAGAAAAATATCTCCCAGAAGCCAATATTCAGTCGCTCCCAAATTTTTAGCGTCCTCAAGCACTCCAGCTAAGGCTGTCGTGTTGCCATGAATGTCTGATAAAATTGCAATCTTATGGTTCATTTTCTGCTCTTTCTTTAGTGTATAGCTTTCAGTCTATCCAATTCACTCTTATAATTTTGTACTTTTCTTCATTATAGCATAAAATCGCTAGAAGATTTTATAATGGAAATATTATCACCAAGATTCTTTTAAAAATATGTCAAAAATAGTTGACATTTTATTTTTTAAAAGATATACTATAGTCAAATATATGTGACATAATCAAATAAGGAGGAAGAATGAATCGTGTGAAAGAATTCCGCAAGGAATTGGGCATA
The DNA here is from genome assembly GCF_001808865.1 of Streptococcus sp. HMSC061D10. NCBI lineage: Bacteria > Bacillati > Bacillota > Bacilli > Lactobacillales > Streptococcaceae > Streptococcus > Streptococcus sp. HMSC061D10. The sequence goes on from NZ_KV795020.1 coordinate 217,204, forward strand.
TCCCAGCTCGAACTTGCAAAGGATATCGGTGTCTCTAGACAAACCATCAACATGATTGAGAATGACAAGTACAATCCTACTCTAGAACTCTGTCTCAATCTCGCTCGTAGCCTCCAAACAGACCTCAACAGTCTTTTTTGGGAAGATGATTTTTAACAAAAGGAGAAAAAATGAAAAAAGAAACCTTCACTGAAAAACTGATCAAACGCACATATGGTATTTCTGGACCACTTGATGAACACAAGCAACGTGAGGCTGACCGCATCGGAAATAAAATCTTTATGGTTCTCTTTTATCTCATGATTTTTGGCAATCTCATTCCCTTTGTCCTTGCTTATAAATATCCACAAATCGTCGCATTTGGATATCCAATCATCATCTTTCTGATTTCTATGGTTTGTGCTATCTATGTCACTAGTCAAACTACAAAAACTGGTATTGCTTCTATTGATCCTGACGTGTTGAACCAGAAAGAAAAGAAACAGTTACGTAATCCTGGACTTAAAGCTGGTCTAGTCTATGGAATAGCCATGTTCTTTGGAATGCCACTTCTCGATATCCTAATGGATGATAGCAAAAGCTATCTTACCGCTCTTTTGAATACAAGAAGTATCTTGTCAACCATCGTTGCAGCCTTCTTTTTCGGATTAACAGTGCATATTGTCATCACTCTTCGTATTCAAAAAGCTAGAGAAGATCAAGACGACGATTAGGAGGAAACTTATGAAATCACTAGTAACTTTAATTCTCAGTCATATTTTGGTCAGTATCTTTATGACAGTTTTCCTAGTTTATGGCCAAGTTACGCGTCCTTTTCTGATCATCTTCCTCTTAGCCCTTCCTGCCTTGAACAAAGGACAAAGATTTCAGAAAATCACATCAAAAAAAAGACGCCTCTTAAACGCATCTCTCTGCTTTATTCTCGTATCTTTCCCACAACTGTTAACGAATTCTATGGATTGGAGATATCTACTATTTCTAACCATCTGTATCGTTTTTAGTCTAGTCTACTTCTATACTCTCTATCAACTCTTTAAAGAAGCTAATCAAAAACAAGGTTATTAAGAGGTCACTACCATGAAAAAAGAAGACTTAACCACTCGCTTAGTTCGGAATTTCTTTCATATCCAAGGACCCTTTGATGAATGCCGTCAAGAGGTCATCTATAAGGCTTGCGCCCGTTCCATGGTCCAAATCTTTTACTCTTCCTTCTTTCTCTTCCTGTTCTATCTTTTGTTTGGGCGCTTTATAGAGATAGTTCGAACGGCTATGCCCTATCTCTACTTCTTGATGATTTTTACCCTCAGTCTCAAGGCAAGATATTCTACTAGAGGACTCCACTTAGAAGATGATGATCAATCCGAGATTCCACAAATCACTTACAGCAAGCGTCAAATCAAGTTAAGAAGTTGGTTAGTTGGAACTAGCATCCCAACTCTCTACTTATTTATCCTATTTTCCAAAAAAGTAATCCTTGAAAATCACTCCATTACAGATTTCTTTTTGCAGTTTCTGGAGCTCAAAATGATTGCATTTTTCCTACTAGTAGGACTTGGAGTAGGATCAATCTTTGGTACTATGACTTATTATTTTTTATCTGAACATGAAGAACAGTAGGTATAAGCTGAACTAATTAATTTACACGTTCGCGATAGAAGAACCCCCTAACACTTCTCAGTGCTAGGGGCTTTTTTAGCTTCTTAAATACCGCATATACTCTACTAATACATAGACAAGGATTGTTAAACAAATGATCGTTTCGAGCAAAACGAGAAGGTTAAGGACTGGAATCTGCAGAATGCCTTGGGCCATTTTTAATGAAGTTGCTGTGATGATAGTTGGGAAGGTTAGGGCTGAAAAAGCTGGTTGAAATCCCTGTTTTAAAATCATTGGTAAGCGACTGAGGACAAAGAAAAAGAAAGTCTGTGAAGCAAGGATCATGACTAGCAAAATCCAGCCATGAAGTCCTGAACCTTCGATCCGAACGAGTGCTGCTAACAGTAGAGAAAAGGGAGCACAATAGATTCCTTCTTGCCCCAGTAAAGCCCGTGGCAATGGATTACTTTTCAAATCTTGATATATCAAAGGATAAAGGAAAAGGGTTAAGGTAAATCCAAAAATCCAAGCTCCATAGGCAATCTCGACTATGCCCACCACTGGGTAGGTCAAGCTTGCTACTGCTATTCCCACATAAAGAACTGTCCAACTTGGCGTTGCACTCGTTCTTGGTTTAGTCTGCACATAATTTTTAGTGAAGTAGATGATTAAACCTACATCTAAAAGAAAAGCAAACCACCAAAGAATCTGCGCAACAATGCTCATGTTCATGGGTAAGATTCGTAACAAATAAGTTGATAAAATCATCCCTGCCATGGGAAAGGTCGCCATTCCCGATAATAGAGGAGCTTTCTTAAGTTCTTGCTGGCTTTCTTGCCAATCACTAAGATGACTGTATAAAAAATAAAACCATAAAATCAAGCCTGACAAACTAAAGACGTGCGATAATAGTGGAAAAATATCCAGGATGAGATTGCCTGCTCCAGCCAATCCCAATAAGCACCCTGAAAAGGCCAAGGGGAGTTTTTTCATGTGAACCTCCAATAGTCATGTTATTATCAGTATAGCATAAAAGCGCTTAAATGAAGTATTAAAAAACGAAGTTTAAAAAGATAAACCTCGTTTTTATTTTCTTTATTTTTAGTTTGTCGCTAGAATATGTCGCAATTGCACAGCACTAGGAGAAACAATTGGCAAAAAGGCACCTTCATTCCAACGACGTATGAAACCGGATGTCGATTTACTAAAGTATCCTCTACCGCCACCAGCTTGTAGTTCTAATAAGAGACTTTGAGCAACAACATCAACAATATCAATCCGTAACTGGAAAAGCTCACGCGGATTTCTAACGAAGTAGGACTCTTCAGATAGTCCTTGATAGAGAGAATGTCGAATATCATCTAACTGTTCGACCTGATGCTGCCATTCTTCCTTCAAGACACCTCGTTTCCCCAATTCTTTTTCGACTTCTGAGAGTGAACGTTCAGCTAAGCCAAAGGCTAGGCCAAATTGGTAGCCTAAAAAGGCTGGACGATTTTGCGCTAAAAATTGATGAGCATCCTTGGATAGAATCCACTCTTCCTTTAAAGGGACCTTGTTAAAAGTCAGAGCTGCTGTATTACCTCCTTGAAGAGAGACAAATTCCAAATCTTCGGAACGACTAAAGTTTTCTGCGTCTGATGGTACGGCTACTACATAACTTGTACTCGGATCATCTGCAAATCCTGCTACAAAAATAGTGAGGAAGCGATCCCTACGAGCATTGGTTACCCAAGGAAGTCGTCCTTTAAGATAATAATTCCCATTTTCTTCAAGGATACGAACATTTAGTTCCTCTAAGTCAGATAGATACTTAACCGCATTAGACAAGGCCGTAGCACCTGCATATTCTCCTGATAAGAGTTTTTCCAAGTAAACTTCTTTGAAATAAGCATTGTCAGTATGTAGAATATTGTCTATTAAAGTTCGTTGCCCCCATGAGATAAAGGAGGCTGTTAAGGAATGTTGAGCGAGTTCTGCAAGGATATCGATAACATCTTGGTCACTTCCACCTAGCCCTCCAAGAACTTTTGGTACTCCTACACGAAAGGCACCTTCTGCAGCAATTTTCTCAATCAGCTCTTCTCCAGCTTGACATGATTTTTTGTCAATTTCATCGGCGTGCTGGTCTAACCAACTTAAGAATTCTTCTGAAAAAAATCCCATACTCTACCCTCCTCTTATGCATAAGGTTGTAATTCTGGATTAATCGGTGTGTTAGCTAGATTGTTGGCATAGTTACAAAGACTTGCTAGACTGACACCGAGAACAACATCCAAGGCATTTTCTTGTGTATAGCCTGCTTCAAGAAATTCTCCAAGAGCTTCATCTCCTACGCGCCCTTTGGTATTGATAACTGCCAAGGTAAACTTAGCTAGAGTATCCAGCTTAGGATCGCTTTCGATTGGAGTACGATTGCGAAGGGCTTGAAGTAGGTCATCGTTCATCTGGATTTGCTTGATAGAAAAGGCTGTATGGCCAGCGACGCAGAAGGCACAACCGTTGGTTACAGCTGCAGTGATTTGCACCACTTCGCGTTCTACAGGTGTTAGACTATTGCGACGGTTAATAGCTCCAACAGTGCGATAAGCCTCTAGGGCTGTAGGGGCATTGGCCAAAAGACCGATAAGATTTGGGATATAACCATTGTTGTCCTTTTGTACCGTTTCAAGAACTTCTTTCACTTCTGCTGGTGCTGATTCTACTGTGTGGATAGTAAATGTTGTCATAAGGGGACCTCTTTTCGTTTTGTAATTAAATAGTTTCTGCGAAAATCTTACGAAATCTCATCAGCCTATTGAACAAATCCTTGCCTTGATTGATGACTCATTAGCTTTTCGTTGACAATAAGTCTAACACAGAATCTATACCTTGCATAATATATATTTTAAATTGCACTGATAAAAAATTTTTATGAAAACAAAAAATCACACCAGATGTGTGATCATAACTGTTAATTTATCTGATGCTTGTTTCTTAAAACTAAGATGGACTCTACTAGCAAGTAGAATATAGCCAGGCCAAAACCAGTAAATACACCAAAATATTCTGTGATAAAACTCATTAGAAAAACAGAGACAGAAAAGGCCAACGTAGAGACAACTTCGATAACGGAGTAAACATTCACAAGTTCCTTCTCATCAACCGATTCCTGTAATAATACACTCTCAGGAACTTCCTTAATCTGAGATAAAAAACCAATTACTAGAGATAGGAATAGAAAAGCAGGTGGATTTGGAAATAACACTATCAACAGAGTTACTAGTGCTGTCGCTAACAAAGAAAAGGTCATAGTTTGATATTTATAGGTAACAACTTTCTCTGCTAGACGGAAGACAATAGCACCTCCCAAGATAATCCCCAAGGAATAGGATGTATTGACGTAGCCCCAATAGCTTTCTGACCGATGTAAAATCTCAGTCACAAAAACAAGTAAAACAGAAGATACCCAGATAGCATTGGCTAGAATTTCTAAAAGATTGGCTTGGACAATAAAGCCTAATCTTGATTCTTTAGCCACCAATCTCCAACCTTTTGTTAACGTCTCAACATTCGTTTCTGAGGACAACTCTTCTTTTTCGACTAGTGGCAAACCGAACATCAAAATCGTCGAAAATGTAAACAAGGCTAACACAATGGGCAGGCTAGGATTCATTCCCAGATTCGCAAATAAGAAACCTCCTAAGCCCCAACCAACTAGTTGTACACTTTCACCACTCATAGAAATGGCCGCGTTCGCTTTAGCTAAATCACTTGCATATCGTGGAACAATCGCATAGGAAACAGGCGCTGCAAAGCCATCCAAAACGGAGATTAAGGTAACAATAGCATATAAAAGAGGGAGGGAAATAGTTTCAGATTGCTTGAGTAGAAAAACCAAAATCGCTAGCAGAATCGTCTTACCCAATTGAGTCAAGAAAAGAACACGATTTAAAGCTAATCTCTTTGTTACTAACGGGACTAAGAAACTGGCTAAAAAGGAGGATAGACCTATCAGAATTGGTACTAGGGAGGTTGAAATGACCGAACCAGATAAGACAAACACATTTGCAATCACAATGACTCTAAAAAAGACATCTGCTAGATTTGCTAGTCCCTGTGAAGTCACTAATTTTCGAATATCTTTTGACATAAACACCTCCAGTTTATTTCTCTTTCGCACATAGATGAAACAAGACATATCAGAACAAAAACAGATTTATGCTGACTATTATACAATAAATAAAAGTGCAAATAAAGGATATCATAAAAGAAGTACTCTTGAATTTCATTCATCTTATGACATAATACTCTTCGAAAATCTCTTCAAACCGC
>NZ_KV795020.1:223213-232437 GCF_001808865.1 Streptococcus sp. HMSC061D10
GCTCTTTGATTTTCATTGAGTATAAAATAAAAGACTAGCCCTAGTAGTGAAAAAACTAGCATCTCACAAACAGATGCTAGTCTTATCTATAAATGGTAATATCAATCTTACATTATTTATCAAAATACTTCTTAGTCTCAGCGATAACGACTGGTGATAAGGCTAAAAGCGCAATCAAGTTTGGTAGAGCCATAAGGGCATTAACAATATCCGCAATGACCCAGACCATATCCAGCTCGATAAATCCTCCCAGCAAGACCATGAGTACAAAGACCACACGATAAAGCCAGATAAAGCGAACGCCAAAGAGGAACTCAAAACAACGCTCTCCGTAATAGTTCCATCCCAAAATCGTAGTAAAGGCAAAAAGTACCAAGAAGACCGTTAAAAGAGCAGGTCCAAAGAAAGAAAATACTGTAGAAAAAGCTGACTGAGTTAGAGCAACACCATCTAAATTACCATTCCAAACCCCAGTCACTAAGATTGTCAAACCAGTCAAGGTACAGATGATCAAGGTATCAATAAAGGTTCCTGTCATAGAAATCAAACCTTGCTCCACCGGTTCATTGGTCTTAGCTGCCGCAGCCGCAATGGGTGCTGAACCCAATCCAGACTCGTTTGAGAAGACTCCACGCGCCACACCATTTTGAATAGCCATCCGAACACTAGCTCCTGCAAATCCTCCCACTGCAGCTATGGGACTAAAAGCTGATGTGAAAACCAGTGAAAGTGTTGCTGGTACTTTATCGATATTAAAGAAAATGACTGTCAATGTTCCCAAGATGTAGACAATAGCCATGAAAGGAACAACTGTGGTTGAAACCTTAGAAATGGACTTGAGCCCACCAAAGACTGCGATCCCTACGAAAATAGATAAAACAAGTGCAGTAATTGTCGGATCAATACTAGCCGTATTTTGAACGGATTCTGTAATGGAATTCACCTGGGTAAAAGTACCAATCCCTAAAAGTGCAACTAGTACTCCAGCTACAGCAAAGAAGATTGCAAGAGGGCGCCATTTTTCGCCCATCCCTAGAAGGATATAATGCATCGGTCCTCCTGCTACCGCACCATGATCATCCTTGGTTCGATATTTGATAGCAAGTAGTCCTTCTGCATACTTGGTTGCCATTCCAAAGAAAGCAGCCACCCACATCCAAAAAAGAGCACCTGGTCCACCAACCTTGATAGCCGTTGCAACCCCGATGATATTTCCTGTACCAACAGTTGCTGCTAGGGCTGTACACAAGGCAGCAAAGCTCGAAACATCACCATGTCCTTTATCCTTGGTAAAAATAAGTTGAAATGCCTTAGGAAGACGCAAGATCTGCAAGAGTCCTAAACGAAGAGTTAAATATATTCCTGTACCAACCAATAAAATTAAAAGGGGTGGGCCCCATACCAGAGCATCCAGCTCTTTTAGCAAATTTAACATACCATTCTCCTATCTATTCAACCCCAAAAGAAAGAGCACATGTTAAAAACATGTACTCTGGAATGCATCGATAAATGCCAAAAAGCGCTCTATCATTGCTCTGTCCTTTTACCTGAGAGTTTGAGCAGTTGCCTGCCTTGCCCCTTCGGTGCCTTTACGGTCTCTCCAGAGTTCCGTCCATTTACAGTCATGGAAGGTCAAAGGCCTTTCCACTTCTATTAAACTTCATTCGGTGTTGTATTTAATTTTTTCTTATTTTACAAGAAAATTTAGCTCTTGTCAATTATTTTCAGAGAATTTTATTATACTTTTCATTCGTTTCGCTTTATCCCTTAAAGGTTACAATGGTTGCGCCAGATCCGCCTGCATTTTGTGGTGCATAGCCAAAGCTCTTGACTTGTTTATTTCTTTGTAGGTACTTAGTCACCCCTTCACGGATGACTCCTGTACCGATACCATGGATGATGTCCACTTGGGCCATATTGTTGAGCAGGGCTTGGTCGATAAAGGCATCCAAGGCTTCCATAGCTTCCTCGTAGCGTTTGCCACGAAGGTCTAGTCGAGCTTGTGGACCTTTTCCTACTGCACGTTTGACGACGTTAACTTGTTTCTTCTTGACTGGCGCTTCTTTCTGGGCTTGAACCAAGTCAAACTCTTTTTCCTCAAGTGTCATCTTAATCAAACCAACCTGAGCCTCCCAACGACCATCCTTGAGTTGATTGGTCAAGGTACCACGTTGACCATAGCTTAAAACGATAATATCATCTCCAACTTTTGGAGCTCGTTTTTTCTTGGCCTTCTGAAGAACCTTGTTTTTAGAAAGGTCAACCTTTTCAGGGGCTAATTTTTTGAGCTTAGCCTTGGCTTCAATAATTTCATGTGGTTTTAGTTGAGATTTACTGTGAAGATTCTTAAGTATATCATCACTCTCAGCTAGTGCTAAGTCAACAATCTCAGCAGCTTGTTCTCGCGCCTTATTGAGTTCAGTTTCCTTTTCACGGTTGAGCTCGTTATAGAGTTTTTTAAGCGCACGGTTCATCTTGAGGTTTTCTTGCTCGACTTGGCGAATATTCTCAAGACGTTTCCGGCTTTCAAGTGTCTGCTCTTCTAATTGCTCAATGATGCGATTGACATCATTGTCTTGATTAATCTGCTTGCTGGCATCACCTACGATGACATCTGACAAGCCTAGACGTTTGGCAATTTCAAAGGCATTGCTTCGACCTGGAACTCCCTGCATAAAGCGATAGGTTGGGCGCAGGCTGGCTGTATCAAACTCCATACTAGCATTTTGAACATAGGCCGTTTCAATACCATAGGCTTTAAGTTCAGGATAGTGAGTGGTTGCCATAGTCTTGACCTGACGCAGACGTAAGTCTTCTAGGATAGACATGGCAAGAGCAGCCCCTTCTTGGGGATCTGTACCTGCTCCAAGCTCATCTAATAGCAAGAGCGAGTTTTGGTTGACCTTACCCAGAATATCGACGATGTTGGTCATGTGACTAGAGAAGGTTGAGAGACTTTGCTCAATGGACTGTTCGTCTCCGATATCTGCGAAAATCTCCTCGAAAATCCCTACTCGACTGCCCTTATCAGCTAGAATTGGCAGACCAGACTGGGCCATCAACTGGGTCAAACCTAAGGTTTTGAGCATAATGGTCTTACCACCTGTATTAGGACCCGTGATGACGATAGCTGTTAATTCTTTACCGAAGTGCACATCATTTGCGACTGCATTTTTTACAAGAGGATGACGAACGTGAAGCAGTTGAATCTCCTGTCCCTCAGACACTTGAGGTACTACTGCCTCCGTCTCTTGGATAAAGCGAACCTTAGCCCGAATCAGGTCCAAATGTCCAATAATCCAAGCATCATTAGCGATTTCAGCTGCATGAGGTCTTACTCTTTCAGAGAGTTCTTGGAGGATACGCATCATCTCATAGCGTTCGTCTGCACGAAGACTTGCGATTTCTTCACTTAGCTTGACCACTTCACGTGGTTCGATATAAACAGTGTTCCCACTGGCAGAAATATCATGTACTACACCAGCAATCTTATTACGATAGGTATTCTTAACTGGAAGAACTTGGCGACCATTTCTACTTGCGATGATACCTTCAGTCAGCATCTGAGCTTTTTGTTTGAGAAGGTCTTGCAAGACATCACGGACTTGACTTTCACTATCATGGATTTTTCGACGGATTCGTGCCAAATCCTCACTAGCAAAGTTCTCAATAAATCCAGCTTCGTTGATGGCTTGTAGATTTCCCTGTAAATGTGGGAAGTCATGAAGTTTCTCAAACCAGTTAGCTAGGTGGTCTAAACATACATTTTCAAGATTGTCATAAAAATTCTGCAATTCACGACTGGCAAAGATGACACGTTTGAGAAGGAGAAATTCCTCGATGTTGAGATCAGCACCCATTTCCAAACGTTTGGAGGTCGCTGCAATATCTTTTGTTGCAGAAATTCTGAAATGAGGATGCTCGACAAAGAGTTCTTGCATTTCCTTCATCTCTGCAAAAGCTTGCTTAATCTTGTCTCCTTTATCTGTTGGGACTAGCTCTTTTAACTGCTCTAATCCCTGTTCCGTCAAAAGATGAGGCTCAAATAAAGCCTTGACCTTATTAAATTCTAATGTTTCTAGTATTTTTTTATTCATTTTCTTTTCCTTCGTAATGAGCGAACGAATTTTTTAAATTCTCACTCTTTTAAAAAGGCTCCTAAACTATTGAAATTGTAAACAAAAGGCTAGGAATATTTCCCGCCCTTTTTATCCGATTATTTTTGTTACCCAGAGTTGTTTAATCACATGACTAGTGATTGGAACACTTTGGATAATATGTTTAGCTACAAAACTGTTTTCAAGTGAATTTTGAACAATTTGCAAGGGAACAGTCGCAAGAATGGTTAGGATCATCTGGAGGACAAACAAAGTCACAGCCAGAGATAAAACTCCTGCAACTATACGGAAATATTGACCCGCTAGCTTTTTAGTCGGTAGAAGATTAAGAAAGAGACCAAGCAATCGACCAATACAGTAAAATACAGTAAAGGCCAATAGGTAACCAATCCCTGCATAAAAGACCTTGTCCAGTTGGAAAAGTTGATTGGATGGGAAAAAGAAGGTTCCCTGCCCTTCCTGTGGACTTGCATATGGTATCAACAAATCAAATTGTTTCCCTAAAGATTGATAAAAATTTCCTGCAAGAAGGGCTGAAATCACAGTTGCTACAAAATAGAAAATTTGTAGAACTAAACCTCTACGATAACCGATATAAAAGCTCCATGCAAGAACCAATAAGAGAAGGACAGAAATCATAGGGAATCCTCAATCTTGCTCTGTTCTTGTTTAGCCGCTACAACTTGATGACGGAGGGCGTCTAATTCTTGTTCCTTATCATCAAATTCAATCTCACGGCTGAGTTGGGTCGACAAGCTATTGACTGCTAATAAAATAGCGATTGTCTCATCATCCGCTCCAGGCATTTGCTCTTTAATTGCTTCATATTTTTCAGTTGCAACCTTGGCAATTTCCTCCATAAAAAGGTTGTCATGCTCAGTTGTTAGGGTCAATGTTTTTTTTCCGAATGTAAACTTGTATCGATTTAAATTTGCCATAAAATTCACCTCACGATATTATACCAAATTTCACTAAGTTTGTCAGTTTTTACCAATTCTACGGCTTTTATGGTACAATAAGAACTATGGCAAGTATTACATTAACCCCGAGCGAAAAGGAAATCCAAGCCTTTGTTCAAAAGCATGAAAAAAATCTCGCTCCAAGTAAAAACCCATATATTCGCTACTTTTTCAAGCTTCCGCAGGCAAGTGTTTCCATCTACACATCAGGAAAAGTGCTCTTGCAAGGAGAAGCTGCTGAACGTTACGCCAGCTTTTTTGGTTATCAGGTCAGCCCAGTAGCTAGTGGACAAAACTTTCCGATGATTGGAACTGACGAAGTAGGAAATGGTTCCTACTTTGGTGGTCTGGCTGTAGTAGCATCCTTTGTGACTCCTGACCAGCATGACTTTCTGCGAAAATTAGGTGTAGGGGATTCTAAGACTCTGACAGACCAAAAGATTCGTCAGCTTGCTCCTCTGCTTAAGGAAAAAATCCAGCACCAAGCTCTACTTCTTTCTCCAAGCAAGTATAATGAAATCATCGGTGAGCGCTACAATGCCGTTTCTGTCAAGGTAGCCCTGCACAATCAAGCCATTTTTCTCCTTCTCCAAAAGGGAGTTTCGCCAGAAAAGATTGTTATTGACGCTTTTACTAGTGCTCAAAACTATGAGAAGTACTTAAAAAATGAAGCCAATCACTTTTCTAATCCAGTCAGTCTGGAGGAAAAAGCTGAAGGCAAATACTTGGCTGTCGCTGTTAGCTCAATCATTGCACGTGATCTCTTTCTAGAAAATCTCGAAAATCTGGGTAGAGAACTTGGTTATCAACTTCCAAGTGGGGCTGGAACGGCTTCTGATAAGGTAGCTAGCCAAATTCTTCGTACCTATGGTATGCAGGGACTCAACTTCTGCGCCAAACTACACTTTAAAAATACTGAAAAAGCAAAAAAAATGCTAGAAAGGTAAATTATGAAATATTTAAAATCATTTTTAAAAGAGTGGGGAGTTATCTTCCTACTTATTACACTAGTAGGTCTTAGCCGTCTCTTTCTCTGGAGCAATGTCCGCGTAGAAGGACATTCTATGGATCCTACCCTGGCAGATGGAGAAATCCTCTTTGTGGTTAAACATCTCCCAATCAATCGTTTTGATATTGTGGTTGCTCATGAAGACGATGGGAACAAGGATATCGTTAAACGGGTCATTGGTATGCCAGGAGACACTATCCGTTACGAAAGCGACAAGCTCTATATCAATGGTCAAGAAACTGATGAGCCCTATTTAGCAGAATACCTTAAGCGTTTCAAGGAAGATAAACTCCAAAGTACTTATACTGGAACTGGTTGGGATGGTAAAAAGGGAGAATACTTTAGAACTTTAGCTCAAAAGGCTCAGGCCTTTACCCTAGATGTTAATTACAACACTAGCTTTACCTTCACTGTTCCAGAAGGAGAATACCTCCTCCTAGGTGATGACCGTCTGGTATCTAGCGACAGTCGACATGTTGGTACCTTTAAGGCAAAAGATATCACTGGTGAAGCCAAATTCCGCTTCTGGCCACTCAAGCGTATCGGAACATTTTAAAAACTAGGAAGAGGCCGAGAATTTCCCATCTCAGCCTCTTCTCATTCTATTTTGACTAAATCTGGGATACATTTTCTCAGAAATTATTGTAAGGAATTTTATGGAAGTTTATTTTTCAGGCACCATTGAACGCATTATTTTTGAAAATGTCAGCAATTTTTTCCGTATTTTACTTCTAGATATTGAGGATACCAATGCTGAAGACTTTGATGATTATGAAATCATTGTCACAGGTACCATGGCTGATATTATTGAAGGAGAGGAATACACTTTTTGGGGACAAATCGTCCAACACTCCAAATATGGTGAACAACTACAAATGACTCGCTATGAGAGAGCCAAGCCGACTAGTAAGGGCTTGGTCAAGTATTTCTCCAGCAGTCATTTCAAGGGAATTGGACTCAAAACAGCCCAGAAAATTGTGGATATTTACGGTGAAAACACTATTGACAAAATCTTAGAAAATCCAGACAAGCTCCAGTCTATCTCTGGCCTCTCTGCTAAAAATCGTGAAGCCTTTGTCTCAACTCTTCGTCTTAATTACGGAACAGAGATGGTCTTAGCCAAACTGGCTAATTACGGCATCCCAAATAAGCTAGCCTTTCAGATCCAAGACTTTTACAAGGAAGAAACGCTAGAGATTGTCGAGAACTATCCCTATCAACTAGTCGAGGATATCAAGGGTTTGGGATTTACCATCGCTGACCAATTGGCCCAAGAATTGGGGATTGAGAGCCAGGCTCCCGAACGCTTCCGTGCTGGTCTCGTCCATAATCTCTTTCAAGGTTGCATGGAAACGGGAGATACCTATATGGAAGCTAGAGACTTGTTGGAGCAAACCCTCAACCTTCTAGAATCCTCCCGTCCAGTCGAACTAGATCCAAGTCAAGTTGCCCAAGAACTTGCTTATCTGATTGAAGAAGATAAGGTCCAGCAGATTGACACCAAAATTTTTGATAATAGCCTCTTTTTTGCAGAAGAAGGCATTCGTAGCCATCTCATCAGAATCCTCGAAAAAGGTCAGAGTAAAAAACAGGATCTAGAAACCATCCAAGACCATATCACAACTGTTGAGGAAGAACTGGGGATTGAATATGATAGTATTCAAAAACAGGCCATCTGCGATGCTATCCAGAACAAGGTCTTTATCCTTACAGGTGGACCTGGTACAGGTAAGACTACTGTTATCAACGGCATTATCGCTGTCTATGCTCTCTTAGAAGGACTGGATCTCAAAAAAAAGAGCAATCTGCCCATTCTCCTAGCCGCTCCCACTGGTCGTGCGTCTCGTCGCATGAATGAATTGACAGGTCTACCAAGCGCTACCATTCACCGCCACCTGGGCATGACTGGAGACGATGACACCAGCCATCTAGAAGATTATCTGGATGCTGACTTTATCATTGTTGACGAGTTTTCGATGGTAGATACTTGGCTAGCCAACCAGCTCTTCTCCAACATCTCTTCAAACAGTAAAATTCTCATCGTGGGTGATAGCGACCAGCTGCCTTCTGTCAGTCCTGGACAAGTACTGGCTGACCTACTCCAGATACCCCTGATACCACAGACTCGCTTGGAACGAATTTACCGTCAGAGTGAAGAATCAACCATTGTCACTCTTGCAAGTCAGATTCGTCAAGGAATATTGCCTGCAGATTTTACCCAGAAAAAAGCAGATCGCTCCTACTTTGAAATTGCTAGTAACCATATCCCGGCTAGCATTGAAAAAATCCTAGGTGCTGCTATCAGAAGTGGCATACCTGCTCGTGATATTCAAGTTCTTGCCCCTATGTACCGTGGAACTGCTGGTATTGATGCCATCAACCAGCTCATGCAAGACCTACTCAATCCTCCACAAAAAGACCAGCTTAGCTTTGAAGCTCCTCAGTGTCACTATCGAACAGGAGATAAGGTCATTCACCTAGTCAACGATGCAGAGGTCAATGTCTTTAACGGAGATTTAGGCTACATTACGGATCTCATTCCTGCTAAATACACCGAGTCCAAACAAGATGAGATTGTCATCGACTTTGACGGCAATGAGGTTTCCTATCCTCGAAATGAATGGTACAAGATTCGCTTGGCCTATGCCATGAGTATCCACAAGTCTCAGGGAAGTGAGTTTCCAGTTGTTATCCTTCCCATCACCAGTGCAAGCAAGCGTATGTTAGAGCGTAATCTCATCTACACTGCTATTACTCGGGCCAAAAGTAAACTCATCCTACTTGGTGAACTTCAAGCCTTCGACTATGCAACTCAACATATCGGAACAGCTCGTAAGACCTATCTGATTGAACGTTTCGCTGACTTAATGGAAAACACTGAGGAAACAAACCAACTTGCTACCAATACTACCACCTCAACAGACACTGAGCAATCCTACATTCTAACCGAAGAAAACTGGACTAGTATCCCAGCTATGATTGGGATTAGCCAAGATGACCTTGAGGAGTTTTTCGGAAAATAAAGCACAAGAGAGAGTGGGACAGAAATCGGTAATTCGTTAGTGTTCGATTTCGTCGTCCCGCCTCCGCACAGTTGAGTAGGGCTGGAAAAGCTGATGAAATCAGCGTAGTAGAGCC
>NZ_KV795020.1:232537-377291 GCF_001808865.1 Streptococcus sp. HMSC061D10
TGCGTCTTGCTCGACAATCCAAAGACAATTAAAAGGCTAGGACTTTTGTCCCAGCCTTTTATCTTGTAAAGATTATTTTACTGTTGCAGTGCTTGTGATCAATTCAACAGCTTTCTTCACTGCGATATCGTGTTTCAACATTTCAGCTGAAAGCAAGCTTTGTACTTGTGCAACTTCCATGTTGTAATCTGCTGCCAATTGTTCGATTTCTTTTTGGATTTCTTCATCAGTAGCATCAAATCCTTCAGCTTTCGCAACTGCTTCAATAACAAGGTTAGTCTTCGTACGTGACTCAGCTTCTGCTTCGTATTGTTTGTGAAGGTCTTCTTGAGTAGTTCCAGTGATTTGGAAGTACATGTCAGGGTTGATACCTTGACGTTGCAAGTTTCCAAGGAATTCGTTTACTGAACGGTGAACTTCTTCGTGGATCATTTCTTCTGGAAGTTCTACGATTTCAGCGTTTTCTACAGCTTTATCAATTGCTGCACCTTCAACGGCATCTTTGTAAGCTTCTTCTTTAGCTGCAGCCAATTCGTTGCGGTATTTTTCTTTCAATTCAGCAAGTGTTTCAACTTCTTCGTCGATATCTTTTGCAAGTTCATCGTCAAGAGCTGGAACTTCTTTAGCTTTTACTTCGTGGATAGTTGTCACGAATTTAGCTTCTTTACCTGCAAGGTCTTCTGCTTGGTAGTCTTCTGGGAATGTTACGATAACGTCTACAGTTTCACCAGCTGAGTGACCTACCAATTGGTCTTCGAACCCAGGGATGAATTGACCTGAACCAAGGCCAAGTGAGAAGTTTTCACCTTTTCCGCCGTCAAATTCAACACCGTCGATAGAACCAACAAAGTCGATTACAACAGTGTCTCCGTTTTCAGCAGCACCTTCTTTGATAACCAATTCAGCCAAGTTGTTGCGTTCACGTTCGATACGTTCTTCAACGTCAGCGTCAGTTACTTCTTTTTCTACATCTACTGATACTTCAAGGTTTTTGTAGTCACCCAATTTAACTTCAGGTTTTGTAACAACTTCAGCAGTGATAACCCAATCTTGACCTTTTTCCATTGAAGTTACGTCAATTTTTGGTTGAGCAACCACTTCAAGGCCAGCTTCTTTCACAGCTGCTTCATAAGCATTTGGCAAAAGAGCGTTCATAACGTCTTGGTAAAGTGACTCTTCACCAAATTTTTTGTCGAAGATAGGGCGTGGAAGGTGACCTTTACGGAAACCTGGAACATTAAGAGATTTCTTTACTGAGTTAAATACACGGTCCAATTCTGGTTTGATTTGGTCTTGAGAGATAGTGAAAGTCAAGACACCACGGTTTGTTTCTTTGTTTTCAAATGATACAGACATTCTGTCATTTCTCCTTAAAATTTTTAATACAGTCCATTATACCACATAGTAGCGAACTTTTTCAAGTAATGGATACGCTTTTCGTCCATGCTTCAGTTACATCCTATGTCCCCTAAAATTCATCAGAACCCACCAGATGATGTTGAAAAGCATAAACAGCAGCCTGGGTACGATCACTGACCTGAAGTTTGGCAAGAATATTGGAAACATGGGTTTTAACCGTCTTGAGTGAGATAAACAATTCATCAGCAATACGCTGATTTTCATATCCCTTTGCAATCAGTTGAAGGACATCTCGTTCACGGGCAGTTAATTCTTCGTGAAGTTCCATATGATTGCGGTGGTATTCTACTTTCTTACTCACCTCTTGTTCAATGGCTAGCTCTCCAGCCGCTACCTTTTGAACAGCATGGAACAATTCATCAGCACTTGATGTCTTGAGCATATAACCTTTAGCCCCAGCATTCAAGACTGGCATAATTTTTTCATTGTCTAGATAAGAAGATATAATCAAGATTTTAGCCTCCGGCCATTCTTTGAGAATAGCTAGAGTTGCGTCAATTCCATTCATTTCAGGCATGACAATATCCATCACAATCACATCTGGGCGAAGAGCCAAAGCCATGGAAATCCCTTCGGCTCCATTAGTTGCCTCTCCAACAACCTCTACATCATCTTGTAATTCAAAATAACTTTTTAAACCAAGACGCACCATTTGGTGGTCATCTACTAATAATAGTTTCATTTTATTTCCTTTTGTTCGTCAATCAATCAAGGGTATGCGAATATCCACTGCCAAACCCTGCTTGGGTGCTGTTAATAGTTGTATGCTCCCTGCCATATCTTCCACTCGTTCTTTGATATTCCTTAGTCCATAGCTTAGTTCATCAACTTCATCTAACTGAAAACCGCGACCATTGTCTACAACCTTCAACTGTAATTCAGTTTCCGTTTGATAAAGATAAACATCTAGACAAGAAGCCTGAGCATGACGGAGAGTATTACTAATCAATTCTTGGACAATACGGAAGATATGTTCCTCAATCTTTTTAGGCAGTTGGTCTACCTGATATTTAAAGCTGACTTTGAGTTCACTTTTTTCTTCCAATTCTTTGAGGAGCAACTGAATCCCCTCAACCAGACTCTTTTGTTCCAGTTCGATCGGTCGTAAATGCAAGAGTAGAATACGCAAATCTCTCTGAGCTGTCTCCAAAATAGCCGTCACACTCTGGAGTTGTGTCTGCATCTTCTCTTTGTCTAATCTGGAAGCTTGTTGACTGAGTCCTGATAAGATCATATGGGCCGCAAAAATTTCCTGACTAACTGTATCATGCAAGTCGCGTGCTATTCGCTTGCGCTCCTTTTCAATAATCACTTCTTCTTTGAGCAATACCTGGTTATCGGCTTTTTGAATGGCTTCTGTCAACAAACCAAGCTTGCCTGATAAATTTTTAAAACTTGCGTCTAAGTCGGCATCCCCAAGACTTTTAATCTCTTTACCAGTCAGCAGATTTTTAAGATTTGCTTGGATTCTTCTACGTGAAATCTCATCAACCATTGTCCAAAATAGGACTAACAAACAGGCTAGTGCAAGGCTAAACATCAAAGCCAGAAATAGGATTTTTTCTGTTTTCTCTATATCTTGGAAAAGAGAAGTCCATTCCAAATCCAAGACCTTAAAAATACTTCGAAACAAAAAAGCGACAAAGAGAAAAGAGGTGAGTCCAATTAAAATATAGGATTGTTTTTTCATCCTCTCACCACCTCAACATCTCCAACCATGGTTGTTAAGAAAATCTTAACACTCTTAGGACTCTTGAGATAGTCTCTCGTTTCTTGATGAAATTGTTCATTGCGCAATGCACGCTTAGGCTGGTCAAAGAAGGTTAAATCTCCGTACAGAGAATTAACACTAAGACTGACTTCCACATCCACTGGTACAATAATTCTAGTCGTACCGACTAGTTTTCTCAAGATAATGACATTATCATGATTGCTCAAAATCACACGTTCTAGATGAATGGTATCTTTCCCCATGAGACGAAAAAGATTGATATCATCAAAGCGACAAGTCTGGTAGCTTGAGAAGTGGTGGAGATTTCCAAACCAGCGATTTTTCTCTCTCTTTACTGTCACTACTTCTTCAAAAATCAGATTGGTATCTTCTCTTTCCTGGTTCATCATAGGATAAAGTAAGAACAGGCTATATATCAAGGCCACGAAGATAGCCATAATGACAAAGGGATTGAGCATGATGATAAAGAAAAATAGGATGCTCACTGCCACTAATATGAGGTTATTTCCCTGTCTTCCAGTGTAGTATCGAATCAGCAGTAAAAACAAGAGCAAGATCAGCAGAAAACGGGAAAAATGCTCTGATACCATCATAATCAGAGCTCCTGTTAATAAACAAGCTTCAATAAATAGAAAAATTTGAAATTTTCGCATGTATCCGTCCTCTCTATTTTATTGTATCACAAAACCAAAAAGTCACATCAGTCTGAGGAATGATAAAGAGACCGGGACCAAAATCCCGATCTCTTTCCTTACATTTGATCTTTTGCTTCTTTTAATTTTCCATATAAGAGATAGTCGACCTGCTGCAAATCCTTAATCCTTGCACAATTAAGGGCACACATAATCAAGCGTAGGTCTTCCTTCCAGCTTTCAACAATGGAAATAACGACATCAACAGAATAATTTTCAACCAGCTCTAACATAGTGCGTGATAGACCAACTGCCTTGGCTCCAAAGACCAGGCATTTGATGATGTCTAGTGGATTGCGCACTCCTCCACTCACCAAAAGCTCCATCTTATCTCTCCAGTCTTGGGCATTCAGAAGTGCTTGCATAGTTGATTGGCCCCAATCATTGAGGTAGTCACGTTGACCACTACGACGATTTTCAATATAAGCAAAGCTAGTCCCCCCACGACCAGACAAATCAACGGTTCCTATTCCCATCTCATAAGCCTTAACAATAGTCTTCACATCCATGCCAAAGCCGACTTCTTTTAAAATAAGGGGAACCGTGATTTGATCAGCATAATCTTTCAGATTATTTTGCCACAATCTAAATTGACGTTCACCTTCTGGCATAAGTAATTCCTGCATGACATTAACATGAACTTGCAAGAGTAGAGGATTCATCTCCTTGACCGTTTGCAGACCTAGTTCAACAGGCTTATCCAAGCCAATATTGGTTCCAAGAAGTAGGTCAGGACGATTTGACTTCACGGCAAAAGAATCATCTGATGGATCCTTGAGTGCCGCACTGTAAGAACCCGTCACAAATAAAATTCCACAGGTCTCGGCCACCTGGGCCAATTTTTGATTGATTTCTCTCCCCTTGTCACTTCCACCTGTCATGGCATTGATATAAAAAGGAAAGTCCCATTTCCGCCCTGCAAATTCTGTCGAAAGATCAATCTCATCTATGTCGTATAAGGGTAGCGAGGAGTGGATCAACTCCACTTCATCAAAACTATTATAAGTACTGTTTTGTTCAAGGGCATAGCGGATGTGTTCATCCTTCCGATTTGTCGTCATGTCCCATCCTTTCTTGATACAAGAGCTCAATTCCTAAATCAGCCCAGCGTTTTTTCAGTAATGTGGTCGAATCTTGGTCAAAGCTAAGTGCAATCCCACAGTCTCCACCACCAGCACCACTACTTTTAGCGACGGCTTTTAAGTCTCTACTGGCATCTTTTAATTGTCTGAGCGAAGGTGTGTAAATATCTGAACTCAAGCCTTCTAAGAGTTGGCTAGCTTGTTCTAGCAAGTCAATAACGGTTTCTTCTTGACCTACCTGCAAAGCATTCACCAAGTTAGCTACAATTTCTTTTGAAGCCTGCAAAAAGTTAGCGTTCATATTATTCTTGATTTGCTTGACCATGTGACTAGATACAGCTACTTCCTTGGTCCAACCAACCAGAAAATCAAATTTCAACGCTGGTTCAACACTCCTAATAGAAAAGCCCCAATCACGGTCTAATACAGCCTGCAAGTCTTCTTTTTCTAGCCATTGTGCAACTGTTTCTCTATTAAACGACTGATAGAGTACTAAATCTTCTGAAACGATACAGGCAATGTCCCCCATGGAACCATTATCTCCACGTTTGAGAAGAACTGCACTAGCCAGTTTAAACAAGAGTTCTCTTTCAGCCGGTCTGTCATAGAAAGCAAGCATGGCCTTGATGACCAGGACAATGACGCTACCACTAGAACCCAGTCCAAACTTCTTGCCCTCATGCTCCATTTTCCCACGAATGTCTAAAGAAAAAGGCTGCAGTACAACTCCTTGGGCAGTTAGATACTCCTCCACCAAGGCAACTGTTTCTTGAATCAAAGCATAGGAAGAATCTGGTCGCATGTCTAC
The DNA here is from genome assembly GCF_001808865.1 of Streptococcus sp. HMSC061D10. Classification (NCBI taxonomy): domain Bacteria; kingdom Bacillati; phylum Bacillota; class Bacilli; order Lactobacillales; family Streptococcaceae; genus Streptococcus; species Streptococcus sp. HMSC061D10. The sequence goes on from NZ_KV795020.1 coordinate 238,271, forward strand.
ACTATAGGTAAACATATCTGAGTAGAGTCTATAAACATCAGATGCATTAATTTCAGCAGTCATATAGATGGGAATGGCCTTCAGTAAGGCTAACTGCCCCGGCTCTAAAATAGCATATTCACCAGCCCAATAGAGCTTTCCACAAGTCCTAACAAGCGTCATCTTGGCTCAAATCCTTTGTCTTTGATACAATCAAGCGATAGCGTTGACCTAAGAGTTCTGATAGGTGTTCTAAGTCCTCTTCTAGACAAAGAACCTTGACATTAGGCCCCGCATCCATAGTAAAGTAGCAAGCTTCTCCTTGTTCTCTAAGCTGACGGACGAAATCCATAGCCTCATAACTAGCATCTGTCAGATAAGAGAAAGATGGAGTTGCAGTTTTTGTCGTAGCATGCATAGCCAAGGCGTTCTTCTCTGTCAATTCACCAACTTTCTTAAAGTCATTCTCCTTGAGATGGACTAACATATCCTTGTAATCTTGTTCAGATTGACGAATCCACTCATCAAAAGTCGTAGAAGTTTCGACACAGAGCTTCATGCCATCTCGACTGGAAATTGGTTTTTTCTGGTCTTCCAAGACCAACATAATCATAGCTAGTTTCAAGTCCGTTTCAACTGGATAAATTTCTCCACTATCCTTGTCCCAGGCTGCCAAAGGGCCATAAAAACTACGAGATGAAGAACCCGATGCAAACTTAGCTTCCAAGGCCAATTCTCTGCGATTCAGCCCAAGTTGGAAATAGGCGTTGCAGGCTTTGACCAAGGCAGATAAGCCACTGGAACTTGAAGAAAGACCTGCTGCTGTTGGCATATTGTTCTTAGTATCGATACGAACAAAACCTGCTCCTTCAGGACGGTAGCGGTCAATGATTTTACTCATCTTGGCATGCTCAAATTCGTTTTGCAACTGGTCATTGATATAAAAGGCATCCGAGCTTGCATCTGCTGGTAAAGGAGAAAGTGTCGTCTCCGTATACATATTTTCTAAGGTTAGAGAGATACTGCTAGTCGCAGGAACCATCTCTTTTTCTGCTTTCTTACCCCAATATTTGATAATAGCAATATTGGCATAGGAACGTACTGTTACAGGCTTTCGATCCATGTCTGAACAGCTCCTTTCTCTTCTAATCTTTCTGCTAGTTCTTGCGCTTGGCTTACATTAGCAACCAGGGCGATAATACAGCCTCCTAGACCACCACCACTCATCTTGGCTCCTAGGGCTCCATGTTCAAGAGCAGTTTCAACCAAGGCATCCGCCTCCGGGCTACCAACTCCAATTTCCTTTAGATTTCCATGGGCTTTGGTTAGAATTTCTCCCAGCTTCACGGCATCTTTTGTTTTTATTGCTTCTTCTGCTTGCTGGGTCAACTCTCCTAGTGCATGCAAGAAAGGTAAGGCATCCTTGCCCTTGCTCTGTACGACTTGGATAGCTTCACGAGTATGTCCATAAACTCCAGTATCTGCAATGACCAGATAAGCTGACAAATCCATGGTTAATTCTTCAAAACCAACATTCTTGATAAAACGAATAGGCTGGTCACTTAGGCAAGTTTTAGCATCTAAACCACTAGGATTCATATGGGCAATCATCTCCGCCCGATTGACCAAAATTTCTAACACATCATGTGGAAGTTCTGCTTGGTAATAATCAAATACCGCTCGAATGGCCGCAATACTGATAGCTGCTGAAGAACCCATCCCACGTTTTTCAGGAATAGCCGAGTCAATTTGACAACGGATGCAAGCATCCTGGATATTTAAATACTCGAGAGAAGCATAAACTGCCATGGACAAGGTATCCTCTTCAAAAAGACGCCATGGTGTATCTGCTGGAACCACCCGACAAGTCACCTCTACCTCTAAAAGAGGTAAAGAGATGGCTGGGTAGCCATAAACCACTGCATGCTCTCCTATTAAAATAATTTTACTATGTGCCTGACCGACACCAACTTCTTTTGTCATTTAATCCTACTATCAGATGAAAATCATCTGTTTCTAGATAAAATTTTAGAACTTTATTCCTTTCTATTTTATTATATTTTCACAAAAAAAGCGATTGTTTCCTTTCACAATCGCTTGTTTTCATTACTGTACCCACTCGCCATTATAGTTGACCTGGTAGCCACCTACTGTGGTATTTACAGCTAGGGCACCTGAACTATAAGCATAGTACCATTTACCATTAGCTTGGAACCAACCTGTCACCATAGCTCCTGACGAACGGAGGTAATACCAAGTATTATCGACATAAATCCAGCCTGTTTTCATGTCACCATTTTGAGCATCTAGGTAATACCAAGTTGAACCATCTAGATACCAGCCTGTCGCCATAGCACCTGATGAACGGAGATAGTACCACTTGTTACCAAGATACTGCCAACCAGTTTGCATAATGCCAGTTGTTGGATCTAAATAGTACCAAGTGGAAGCATCTTGAATCCAACCAGAACTTTTCTCACCACCAAGATTCTTATTCCCAGAATTTCCTGTTTTTGCTAGGTAATACCAGTTAGATTGATCATAAAGCCAACCTGTCTTTAAAGAATGATCTTGATCAAAGTAGTAGTATGCTAATTTAAGAACTTCTGGACCTTCCCAGCCTTCACCATGTTTTTTCCCAACGGTTAAGGAATCTTTTAACTCTAATTGTTGCCAGCCAACAAATTCTTGTAGTACGCCATCTTGGTTAAAGTAATACCATTTTGACATTGGCATATATTCTAATCTGATACCATTTGGGTAAGGACCAATTGTACTACCTTTATCTGGCATGGGAATATACTGCCATCCAATAACCATTTCACCATTATAGTCAAAATAATAGTACTTACCATCAATCACTCGCCAGTAGGTTTCTTTGAGTTCCCCCTTCTTGTAGTAGGTTCTACCATTTTCTTGAACAAATTTCCAGCCTTCAGAATCCGAATCATCCGCAAATACTGTACTTGTTGCTAACAGACTTAAGAAAAATACTGCTAGTCCAACTTGCATCATTTTTTTCAAAAATTTCATTCTTGTTTCCTCCAAAATGATTGTAGCAAAAATCAAATCATATGTCAACATTTCAACGACTCAAAAAAAGCAGTTACAAAACTGCAACTGCTTTTCTATTCTTGCATGGTGTAACCAACACCACGCACGGTTTTAATGTAGCTCTTTTGACCTTTGACGTCAAGTTTACTACGTAGATAACGGATATAAACGTCCACTATATTGGTTTCGGTCGCACTTTCATACTTCCAAACACTTTCCAGCAATTGTTCACGAGTCAAAACCTTCTTACTTCCCATAAGGGTAGCTAAGAGGTCATATTCACGACGTGTCAGAGCAATCATCTCCTCGCCACGATAGACGGTATGATGTTCTACATCCATACGCAGATTGCGATAAGCTGTCGGAACTTTCATCTGACTACAGTGTTGGTCGATGAAATCTCGACCTCGGAAGATAGCTGAAATACGACTGACCAAATCATCGATAATGATTGGTTTATAGATGTATGAAACAGCGAAACGCTGGATTGTTTCAAGTTGGTCTTGCAATTCTTCTCGATGGTCCAAGACCATGATCACCGCAGCTGGCTTGGTTCGACTCAACTTATCTGCAAAATCCTGGGCTGTCATATCCCCTAGATGAGCATTCAGTAAAATCAAGTCATAGTCTGTCTGAAGAGCCATGGAGAGGGCTTTTTGTCCCTCTTCTACCTGATCAACTCGGTATTGCTCTTTTTGGAGTTCCAGACTTAAAAAATGAGCTAGATTTCTTTCTTTCTCAAGTAATAAAATCCGTTTCCCCATGGCTGACCTACTTATTTTTCGTCATACCAAGAGTAGTGGAAGGTTCCTTCTTTATCCTTACGTTGGTAAGTGTGGGCACCAAAGTAGTCACGTTGTGCTTGGATCAAGTTCGCTGGAAGATCAGCTGAACGGTAGCTGTCAAAGTAAGTGATAGCTGCTGAGAAGGTTGGTACTGGTACACCAGCTTGGACAGCAAGAGCTACGATATCACGAACTGATTGTTGGTACTTAGCAGTTACGTCCAAGAAGTACTCATCCAAAAGAAGGTTAGCAAGATCTGCATCACGGTTGTAAGCATCTGTAATCTTTTGCAAGAAACGAGAACGGATGATACATCCATCACGCCAGATAGAAGCGATATCTGCAAATGGCAAGTTCCAATTATTTTCTTTAGAAGCTACACGCAATTGCGCAAAACCTTGTGCGTAAGAGATGATTTTTGAGAAGTAAAGGGCTTGACGGATTTTTTCAATCAACTCAGCCTTGTCGCCTTCAAATTTGAAAGCAGCTGGTTTTGGAAGAACCTTGCTAGCATGTACACGTTCTTCTTTGTAAGTTGAGATGTAACGGGCAAATACTGACTCAGTAATGAGTGACAATGGCACACCAAGGTCAAGAGCTGATTGGCTAGTCCATTTACCAGTTCCTTTGTTTCCTGCAGCATCCAAGATATAGTCTACGATTGGTCCGTCTTGACCTTCGTCATCTTTACGGCCCAAAATATCAGCTGTGATTTCAATCAAGTAGCTGTCCAATTCACCCTTGTTCCACTCAGTAAAGATTTCAGCCATGTCTTCTGCAGAGAGACCAAGCAAGTGTTGCATAAGATCGTAGCTTTCTGCGATCAATTGCATGTCACCGTACTCAATCCCATTGTGGACCATTTTCACGTAGTGACCTGCTCCATCAGGACCGATGTATGTTACACATGGTTTTCCATCTTCTGGAGCTTTTGCAGAGATTTCTTCAAGAACATCTGCTACCAAGTCATAAGCTTCTTTTTGTCCCCCAGGCATGATAGAAGGACCTTCAAGGGCACCTTTTTCACCACCAGAAACACCTGTACCGATAAAGTTGATACCTGAGTTCGCCAATTCTTCATTACGACGAATAGTATCTTTATAGAAAGTATTCCCTCCATCGATCAAGATATCACCTTTATCCAAGTGTGGAAGAAGGGCTTGAATTGTCGCATCTGTACCAGGTCCTGCTTGAACCATAAGCATGATACGACGTGGTTTTTCAATTGAATTTACGAAGCTTTCGATATCGTAGCTTGGCACGAATTTTTTATCAGGGTGACAAGCAATCACATCTTCAGTTTTTTCTTTACTACGGTTATAAATCGCAACTGTATAACCACGGGATTCAATATTAAGGGCAAGGTTACGACCCATTACGGCCATACCAACAACACCAAAGTTAGCTTTTGTCATGTGACACTCCTCTTGTTTAATATGTTTTATTTTATCATGTTTATCTGTGAAAAGAAAGAATTTTGTAACAATTTGACTAGTAGTCTAAATCATCCGCATGTCCAGAACCATTCCCTACAAAGTAACCTGTCTTACAATTAAGGGTAAAGAGATAGGTACCATCTGGTTTATAAAGATTATAGTAGCCATTACCATTAACAATATTCACAGGTTCTAAAATGTATTGGCTACCTGTAATGTAGCCACGCGCACGCGAAGTCTCAAGAATGCGTTCAAGGACACCATCTGCAAAAGTCCAAGCAGGATTACTACTATCACTAACAGCAGCTTGATTGTACGGTACTCGACTGACACTTCTTTGTAGGTTCACACCATTGCTTGCTAGTCCACTATTTAGAATATTATTTGCTGAGGCTGTTTCACCCGCTGAAGTTGATGCATTAGCAGAACTGCTAGCATTGCTTTCAGTTGCTGAGCTTGACTCTGTTTGGCTTGATGAACTTGACTGACTACTGCTTGAGCTTGTAGAACTTGAAAGTTGACTCTTACCGAGACTAATAGCCTTATCTAGCAGTTTATCAATTTCAGTATTCCCAGTCTTAACTTCGGTAAATTTAGCATCTGCTTTTACTTTGGCATTCGTATCTAGAACACCATCTGTAATAGCTGGCGTTTCAAATTGAGCATTAACATCTTGTACTGCCTTGATTTGTGTTTCAAGACTATCGTATTTTGATTTAGCAAGAGTATGCTCTCTAGCTCCCTCAAGTTTATCTAAAAGTTCTTTGAGCTGATTCAATTGACTAAACTGACTATTTTTTAGGGCAGTTCTATTCTCATCAGTATAAAAAGTGTCATAGAGACTGTTAAATTGATCGAGTATTGCTTGATTGCTTACTAAACCTGCATCAGATGACTGAGACTGAATTTCTTGAGAAGAACGCGTAATTTGACGATAAACGTAGTAGCTACCCCCAATAATCAAGACAACAATGGCTAAAAGAGCTGACAAGATGACCCACAGTTTTTTGCGTCGTGGCTCATCCTCTTCTTGAAGAGAGCGAGCTAGAATTTGGGGTTCTTCTTGTGAAGTTTCCTCATTTTCTACCTGTTCTGGTTCAAATACTTCCTCTACAAGATTTTTGTCCATAACTAAAGTTTCTTCTAATGGCGAAAGGAGAACTTCTTCAGTTGCTACTCCCTCTTCTTCAGCAAACTTTTCTGATTCAGAGACTTCTTCTACTGGTTCCACCTCTTCTTCAATCGTTTCTTTAGCTTCTTGGATCAAATCATCTAGACTTTGCAGTTCCTCTTTCTTCGCCTGAATGTTTGTAAATTTATCAGCTTCGATTTCTTCACGGTGTTGTTTAATGTATTTGTCCAAAATCGTATCATCAGGAGTTACACCTGCTTCGATTTCTTCATTTTTTCGAATAACCTGTCCAACTGTTAGATCCTTAGCTTCCTCAAAGTCAAACTGAGGTTCCTGAGATGTTTTCTCCGGTTCTAACATTTCTTCTTTTTTATCCTTCTGATCCATGGTAGCTCCTTTCTAATCTGTCAAATTTCTTTTGACACGTTGACCAAAATATTGATACAAATCAACTTTCAAAGTACCATTATAGAGTTTTCGTTTTTTATCTGCCTGACTACCATATTTACTTTCAAAGGCTTCATCACTTGTCAGAATAAACTTACTCCAAGTTTTGAGCGACTCAAAAACCTCACCCATTTCAGCATAAAGTTTAGTTACTCCTGCATCATCTGACAGACGTTCACCATATGGTGGATTAGAGATAATGACTCCATTAATCTTATCCGTACGCAAATCCTGTACGCGCATCTGTTTAAAGAGAATATCTCCAGATACTCCTGCTGCCTGGGCATTGGCTTTGGCAATTTCCACCATACGACCATCGATATCACAACCCATAATATCCAGTTCAATCTCTCGATTTATCTGCTTGCTTGCCTCAGTTCTGACTTCTTGAATCAAGCGGTCACTAACCCAGTTCCACTCTTCAAAGGCAAATGAACGACGCAAACCTGGTGCCATCTTACGTGCAATCATAGCCGCCTCAATACAGAAGGTTCCCGAACCACAGGTTGGATCAATCAAAGGCTTATCAGGGTACCAGTTTGACAGTTGCAAAATCGCAGCTGCCATATTTTCTTTGATCGGAGCTCCACCTTTTTCAGTACGGTAACCACGTTTAAAGAGACTTGATCCGGTCGTATCAATCATAACAGTCGCTACATCTTTCAAAATGGAAACTTCAATCTTGAACTCAGGGCCATTCTCCATCAGGGGAACACCTTCTGGTCGTGCATAGTGTTTTTGTAGTTTCTTAACAACTGCCTTCTTAGAAATTGCCTGCACACTTGGCTCATTGTGTAATTTTGACTTGACACACTTAGCCTTGGCAATTGGGAAACGGGCTCCCAGTGGGAGATAGTTCTCCCAATCTTGAGCAAAAACACCTTGGAAGAGCTCTTCAAATGTTTTTGCAGGAAAAGTTCCCACAACAATTTTGATTCTATCCGCAGCTCTTAGCCACAGGTTCGTTTGGATAATCGCTTTAACATCACCTTGAAAACGAACTCGCCCATTTTCAACTTGACAATCATAACCCAAATCTCTTACTTCACGTCCAACTACAGCTTCCAAACCCGCCGCAGCAGTCGCAATTAAATTAAATGTTGTTTTCATTTCAGTCTTTTATAGACCTTTCTTTATTCACTTTAAAAAATGAGGTTGAGAATATATCTCAGCCCCAACCTATATGCAATTTTCTATAAGCCATGTTTTGTTCCAGAAGTGACTAGGACCACTTCCTTCGATAATCATCTGTCTACCACTAGCAGCTCTAGCTGCTAGCAGTCAGAGTACTACGTTCGTTTCCGCGCACTCCATGCCCCGACCAAAATTTGGGTTGCTAGCTTGAGGGGTTTACCGCGTTCCACTCTCTCTGTTTCCAGAGAGACTCCGTCACTGTGGCACTTTCAAGTCTACTCTGACATATCCTAAGACTTAGCCATTTCAACTGCCGTAACGATTTCTCGTCCCTAGGCTTATGGTTTCGCCTAGCACAAACACTACAGGCATCACAGCCTGTGCTAGCATGGACTTTCCTCATGAAAAGAAACTCTCTTCACGCGATTATCCAAAAATTGCACAACAGAAGTATTCTTAGAAATCAGAATTATCCATGATTTGTTTGCCAAATACTTCTTTTTCAAGACGATTCAAACGTTTCAAAATATCAAAGTTTGTCATAGAAGTTGTACTTCCAAGCTCTGCTGGTTCAGAAGCTACTGGAGTCACTTGAGGTTTTTTCGCCAATTCCTCTTTCAACTCTGCAATTTCTAAACGGAGTGACTTTACTAATGCTGCATAAGTTTCATAATCCTTGATGACGTCATCCAAGAATTCATCAACCTCTGCTTTACTATATCCACGTACTTCTCTTCCAAAATCCTGCTCAAAAATATCTTTTGCTGTAAAAATAATACTTGCCATGTCTCTCTCCATTCTCAGTTGCTAGTATTATTATATAAAAAAAGGCAAACAAAAAGCAAGGTCAAAGGCTCAATTTTCGGAAAAATTTTCAGCTACTTCGTTTAATTCCTCAAATGTTAATCTTTTTGTAATATAGTTGTCTTTCTTTTTCATCAGTTCGTAAAAATACTTCAGTTTTGTTTCATTTTCTTCATCATAAAAAAGATAGGCTCCATCTGTATTTTCAAGTAAGAAAAGTTGATAATCTCGTAATTGACCCTTATGTTCATAGTTCGGATAGGCGTATTTAACAAAATCAACTTGTTTAAATTCACTAAGTTTAACCCGATTCCCCTCATTCCAGTTTTCCCCATGAGTCTCAAAATCAAAGATAGTCGCAAGTTGGAAACCAAAGTCATCTTTCATATCTCTGGCAACCTCTAAAACCCAGTATTCAAATCCCAGAGTTCCCGTAAACACCAACCATTTCAACCCTTCGTCAGCCATTTTTTCCAAATCTCTACGAATGGCTTTTTTAATAATTTTTAAACGAATATCTTTGTCATTAAACAATCCTAAATCAAAGCTAGAATAGCCTAAAACCAAGGCTGTATGCATTTTTTCACCCTTTCTGTTCACTTTTATGGTATAATAGAGTGATGTTATTGTACCAATAAGGAGAATTATGGTCAACTATCCTCATAAACTTTCATCGAAAAAAAAACAACAAGTCACCTCACAAACTAAAAATTTCGCAAATCGTGGGATGACCTTTGAGAAGATGATCAATGCTACAAACGATTATTATCTGACACACGGTTTAGCTGTTATCCATAAGAAACCAACTCCTGTTCAGATTGTCCGAGTAGACTATCCTCAGCGTAGTCGTGCTAAGATTGTTGAAGCTTATTTTAGACAAGCATCGACTACCGATTATTCTGGAGTTTATGAAGGGTTTTACATCGATTTCGAAGCCAAGGAAACCAAGCAAAAACATGCGATTCCAATGAAGAACTTCCATCCTCATCAGATTCGGCATATGGAACAAGTCCTTGAACAAAAAGGAATTTGCTTTGTCCTTCTTCATTTTTCTTCTTATCAAGAAACGTATTTATTGCCGGCACTTGACCTCATCCGTTTTTATCATCAGGATATGGGAAAAAAGTCAATGCCGCTTGACTATATCAAAGAATTCGGTTATGTGATTGAGCAGTCTGCTTTTCCACAAATTCCTTACCTTGATACAGTCAAACAACATTTACTAGGTGGTAAAACAATATGAACAAACAAACTATCTTACGCATCGCTAAATACCTCGGCATTGGTGTGATTAGCTTATTTATCGCATCTTTCCTGCTTGGTGGTGGTGTCTTTCTTTACTATGCAAACAAGGCTCCTGAACTTTCCGAGAGCAAACTTGTTGCAACTACATCAAGTAAAATTTATGATAGCAAAAATGAACTAATCGCAGATTTAGGTGCTGAACGTCGTGTCAATGCTCAAAGTAGTGACATTCCTACTGATCTTGTCAATGCGATTGTCTCTATCGAGGATCACCGTTTCTTTAACCATAGAGGAATTGATAGCATTCGTATAGCAGGAGCTTTCCTTCGTAACCTTCGAAGCAATAGTGGTCTTCAAGGTGGATCGACTTTGACTCAGCAGTTGATAAAATTGACCTACTTCTCAACATCAACAGCTGATCAAACCCTATCCCGTAAAATTCAAGAGGCTTGGTTAGCTATCCAGCTAGAGCGAACTGCAACTAAACAAGAAATATTGACCTATTACGTCAATAAGGTCTACATGTCAAATGGTAACTATGGCATGCAGACTGCTGCAGAGAACTACTATGGTAAGGATCTCAAAGATTTGTCCATTCCACAGCTAGCACTCTTAGCAGGTATGCCACAGGCTCCAAACCAATACGATCCTTATTCTCATCCTGAAGCTGCCCTTGAAAGACGAAACCTCGTTTTGTCAGAAATGCAAAGGCAAGGATACCTTACAGCTGAACAATATGAAACAGCCATCAATACTCCAATCACAGATGGACTTCAAAGTCTAAAATCTCTTAATAGCTATCCACAATACATGGATAACTATCTTAAAGAGGTTATTGATCAAGTAGAACAAGAGACAGGTTATAATCTATTAACAACAGGTATGGAAGTCTATACAAACGTCGACCAAGAGGTACAAAAACACCTTTGGGACGTCTATAACACTGATCAATACGTAAACTATCCTGATGATGATATCCAAGCAGCTTCTACTATCGTTGATGTATCAAATGGTAAAGTTATTGCCCAACTCGGATCTCGTCACCAAGCTAGCAATGTATCCTTTGGTACTAACCAAGCAGTGGAAACAAACCGTGACTGGGGTTCAACTATGAAACCAATTACGGACTATGCACCTGCACTTGAGTACGATATCTATGACTCAACTGCTTATATGCTTAAGGATGTACCATATAACTTCCCAGGTACTAGCACTCCAGTCTACAACTGGGATCGTGGCTATTATGGTAACATCACTCTTCAAACTGCTATCCAACAATCTCGTAACGTACCAGCAGTAGAAACTCTCGATAGAGTTGGACTCGATAAAGCAAAAGGTTTCCTAAATGGATTAGGCATTGATTATCCAACTATGGTATACGCAAATGCAATTTCAAGTAATACGACCGAATCAGGTAAACAGTACGGTGCAAGTAGTGAAAAAATGGCTGCAGCTTATGCCGCATTTGCGAATGGTGGTACTTATTATAAGCCAATGTACATCAACAAAGTAGTATTCAGTGACGGAAGTTCTAAGGAATTCTCCGACCCTGGTACTCGTGCTATGAAAGAAACAACAGCTTATATGATGACCGAGATGATGAAAACAGTACTATATTATGGAAACGGTACTGGTGCTTACATTTCTTGGTTACCTCAAGCGGGTAAAACTGGTACATCAAACTATACTGATGCTGAAATTGAGAATCATATCAAAACCGATCAGTATGTCGCTCCTGATGAAATGTTTGTTGGCTATACACGTAAATACTCAATGGCAGTATGGACTGGTTACTCCAATCGATTGACACCAATTGTTGGTGACGGATTTAGAGTTGCTGGTAGCATCTATCGTTCAATGATGGAATATCTCGCTGAAAATGATCACCCTGGTGACTGGACAATGCCAGAAGGACTTTATAGAAGCGGTGATTACGTCTTCAAGAATGGGGCACGTAGCAACTGGATTCCACAATCAACTCAAGCAAGTTCGACAACAGAGAGCTCTAGCTCAAGTTCAACTTCAACAACTGAAAGTGAAAGCTCTTCAAACGAAAATACGAATGGTACTACTAATCCAAATGCAACGCAACCAAACTCATCTGCAAATTCTCAACAACAAAATCAACCCCAACAAAATCCACGAAGACAGCAATAAAATATAGAAAAAACTGAGAATAACACCTCAGTTTTTTCTATATAGTTTCTATCAAACTTTTTAAAAATATGTAGAGAAACAACTGAACAGGTTAAATATCTCAATCGCAATCTTATACCAAACACATGATAAATAGTCGGGAAAACTGTTTATTATTATAGATAAAAGATACCTTATGTTTACGTAAATTATCTATGAACGGGGGCGTGACTTAGAAAGTCTAATCTACTACTTCAATGCAGGGATTAAACCAATAATCAACATGCTAAACTAAAGTCTCAGGAAGGGTATCAAAAGGCCAGACTTTTTGTCCGGCCTCTTTTTTATTATTTAACATGATTTGCAAGGTCTTCTTGCGCTTTTTTATTAGATTCTTCTTTTTCTTTCTTCCATTTATCTTGAGCTTTTTGATATTCATCAGCAGTTACTGGCTTATCTTGAAGTTCAAGGTATTTGTACAAGAGTGCTTCACTTGTTCCCTTGTTACCTGAGTAAGCAAATGGAAGTGTGAATGGCACCATCTTAGACAACATTGGACGTCCAGTTTGAGAAGTTGTTGGAATAATCAAAGCGCTATCTGTCAACCAAGCTTGAGCAGCTGCATATTTATCATAGCGTTTTGAAATATCTGTGTCTTCATTTCCAGCTTCAACAACCATCTTTTCGTAATCTTCTAAACCAACTTGTTTGGCAGCAGCGTTATTGGTACCTGAATCAAATCCTAGGTAAGTCTTAGTATTTTCACCTACTGATGGTTTGATGATATCAAGGTATGTAGATGGGTCGATGTAGTCTGGAGACCATCCAACGTTATCTGAAAGGTCCCAATCTTCACCAGCAGCTGTTTCAGCAAAGTAAGTAACATTGAGGACTTCATCTTTTTGAAGTTGTTGGATATCAATAACGACATTGTCAGTTCCTAATGTTGCTTCAAGCGATTGTTTCAATGATTGAACACGTTGAACTTTTGTAGTATTCGTTTGGTCAACAGGCATATCCAAGTGGATTGGGAATTGAACACCTTCTGCTTGGAGAGCCGTCTTAGCCTTAGCAAATTCTGCTTTCGCTTTTTCAGGATTGTAAAGACCATCTTGAGCGTCATCTAGATTGACATCTTTCCACTCATCACCATAGGTTACCAATTTTTCTTTAACTAATTCACCAAAGTTTTTACCATCTGCTTGAACAAATGTTGGTGGTACGAACAAGTTACGAAGGAGTTTTGTTGCTCCGCTTGCTCCATTAACTTGAGAAGCATAGGCTGTTCTATCAAAACCAAAGGCGATGGCTTGACGGAAGTCTTTGTTAAGAAGAGCTTTCTTAGTTGAAGTCTTTTGCTCGTCTGTAGTCTTAGAAGTATATTTGTAAGACTGACGGTCAATATTTGTACCAACTAAGAAGGTTGAAGAATCTTGTGGTGTATAAACGATATTATCTTTAAACTCTTTTTCAAGTTCAGAGTAGCTTCCACTTGTTGGGAAGAGACGAGCCATTGAGAAACCACCATCTTTAAAGGTTTCTGCAAGTTTGTTATTGTCTTGACCATCCCAGAATGAAAGTTTTACTTTATCAATATGAACATTGTCCTTATCCCAGTAGTTTGGATTCTTTTCAAATTCTACTGAAGATTTTGCTACCAATGATTTCAACAAGAAAGGACCGTTGTAAAGAATACTGCTTGGATCTGTTGCTTTAGCAAAGTCACTTCCTTTAGAAGTAAGGAATTCTTCATTGACTGGTGCAAGAATTCCCATGGTTGTCTTAGAGTTCCAGAAGCTTTCTGGTTTGTTCAAAGTGTATTGAACTGTTTGATCATCTACAGCCTTAATTCCAACTTCTGAGAAATCTTTAACTTCACCTTTTACATAAGCATCCAAACCTTTAATAGATTCTTGAACAAGATAAAGGGCTTCTGACTTATTGTCAGCCGCATACTTAAGACCTGTTACAAAGTCTTGCGCTTTAACTGGTGCATACTCTTCGCCTTCAGAAGTGTACCATTTAGCATCTTTACGGATTGTGTAAGTGTAAGTCAACCCGTCTTTAGAAACTGACCAATCTTCTGCCAAAGATGGCACGAAGTTACCGTAGCGGTCATTCTCCATCAAACCATCAACGACATTACTTGTGATATTAGCAACCGCAGCCTTACCAGTTGTCAGATAGTTGAGGCTGTCTGGATCTGTTTCATAAACATAAGAAAAAGTTTTCTCACCTTTTGCACTAGAGCCTGAGCCTGAACAAGCTACCAAAACACCTGATGCTAACAGAGTCACTCCTGCTAGGGCCATTACTTTTGAAAATTTCATAATAAACTCCTTTTTGACTTTTTATACATTATAGTCCCTTTTCAGCCAAGTGTCAATACAATTTTCAGAATTTTTCCAATTGAATTGAAAACAATTGCCATTTTAAAATTATTTTTTACAGTCAGACTCTTTTATGGCATTCATATTTGAAAAATCTCTTGATTAGCAGTTTTCAAGCAAATCTTTATGATATAATGAAAAGAGAAAATTGAAAGGAAATACCATGTCAAAAGAAGTTATTGTTGAAAGTTTTGAACTTGACCATACGATTGTAAAAGCCCCTTATGTCCGTTTAATCGGAGAAGAAACAGGTCCTAAGGGAGATATCATTTCTAATTTTGATATCCGCTTGGTTCAACCAAATGAGGACTCTATCCCTACTGCTGGACTTCATACGATTGAACACCTCTTGGCTAAACTCATTCGTACTCGCATTGACGGTATGATTGATTGTTCACCATTTGGTTGTCGTACAGGTTTCCATATGATTATGTGGGGACGTCATACTAGCGCAGAAATCGCTGCTGTCATCAAGGATTCGCTAAAGGAAATCGCAGAAACAACAACTTGGGAAGATGTCCCAGGAACTACCATTGAATCTTGCGGGAACTACAAGGACCACAGCCTATTTTCAGCTAAGGAATGGGCTAAATTGATTCTCCAACAAGGAATCTCTGATGATGCCTTTGAACGCCATGTCATTTAACACAAAAGAACCAGTTTTTTCAACTGGTCCTTTTTTTACACTCAAAATTTTAATTTAGGCTTTCTCACGAATGACCAAGACACCATCTTCCATATCGGCTTCAAGGTGTTTAGCATCAAGATTATCCAAGTGGAAGTCTGTGACTTTGTCACGAATTTGTTGTTCAACTACACGACGGAGTGGACGAACACCCATGACTTCATCATAACCTTCTTCGGTCATATATTCTTTGGCTGCGTCACTCACTGCCAAGTCGATCTCTTTCTTAGCAAGTGTCTTATTGACATCAACCAACATCAAGTCAACAATCTTAGAAAGGTCTTCCTTGCTCAAGTGTGAGAATTCAATCACAGCGTTGAAACGGTTCAAGAATTCTGGACGGAAGTATGGTTTCAAACGATCCATGAGTTCTGGTTTATCAGCATCTTCTGTCAAGTTAGCTTCATAACCAAAGCCTGCGTTTGAAGTTGCGATAATCACCGTATTCTTGAAGTTTACAGTGTTACCTTGACCATCTGTCAAACGACCATCATCCAAGACTTGGAGGAGAAGGGTGATGACTTGAGGATCAGCCTTTTCAATTTCATCAAGAAGGACGATTGAGTATGGATTCCGACGAACACGTTCAGTCAAGGTATTGTTATTATCATCGTAACCAACATAACCTGCTGTTGTACCAATCAATTTAGAAACGGCTGTACGATCGCTGTATTCTGACATATCCAAACGGATGATAGCATCCTTAGTTCCGAACATATCAAGAGCCAATTGTTTAGCCAACTCAGTTTTACCAACACCAGTTGGACCTACAAAGAGGAAGCTACCGATTGGACGGTTTCCTTCGTCAAATCCTGCTCGATTACGGCGGATCGCACGTGCTACTGCCTCAACAGCTTTATCTTGACCGATGACTTTGGTTTGCAAACGGTGACCCATATCTTTCAAACGTTCGATATCAGTAGCACCCATTTGTGAAACAGGAATACCTGTCATACGTTCTACAGACTCAGCTACGTCATTAACAGTCGCTGTAACCTTGTGATCTTCTGTATGGTTGGCGATTTGCTTTTCAAGTTCTTCGATACGAATTTTTGCATTTAATGCCGCTTCATAATCCTCTTTAGCAGCTGCAGCTTCTTGTTTAGCTTTTTCTTCTTCAATTTCATGCTCTACAGCATGTACATCTGTCACTGGGTGTTGTGCTGCCAAGTGAGCAGCTGTTACATCGACTAGGTCAATAGCCTTATCCGGCAAGCTACGTTGAGGAATATATTGTACTGAGTAATCAACAGCCGCTTTCAAAACTTCATCTGGCAAGATAACATTATGGTGCTGTTGATATAGATCACGGATTCCTTGGAGAATCTTGAAGGTATCTTCAGCAGATGGAGCATTGACCTTCACTTCATTGAAACGACGAGCAAGGGCAGCATTTTTCAAAATAGTGTTGCGGTATTCGTCTTGAGTTGTTGCACCAATCACTGTCAATTCACCGCGTGAAAGAGCTGGTTTCAAGATATCAGCAAGACCTTTAGATCCTTGACCATCTCCTGTGCTACCTGCACCCAGGATTTGATGGATTTCGTCGAAGAAAAGGATAATATTTCCAGCTTCTTTGACCTCATTTACCAAATTTTGAATGTTTTCTTCAAAACTTCCACGGTATTGAGTACCGGCTTCAAGTCCAGAAATATCAATGGAAATGATTTCTTTATTCTTGATTGCTGCTGGAACATCACCATTCACGATAGCTTGAGCCAAACCTTCAACTACTGCTGTTTTACCGACGCCAGCATCACCTACAAGGACTGGGTTGTTCTTAGTACGACGAGAAAGAATTTCAGATGTTTCTTGAATTTCCTTATTACGTCCAATAACCGGATCCAGCTTCCCTTCACGAGCTTCAGCTGTTAAGTTACGTCCAAGTTTTGCAAGAATACCATCTTGTTTCATAGCTTTACCTTGAACATACTGTGCTTGGTCACTTCCTTCATTTGGAAGTTGACCAGTTTGACGGTAAATAGCGAATTCTTCTGGAGTTACTTCACGACCGTTAATCAAGTAACGACGATTTTCAGAACTGTATCCACGCATACCTCCCATTAATTGGTTAAATAAATCATCCATGTTGTTAAAGTTATTAAAGTTGTTATTCATATTTCATACCTCGTTTGTTTTCAAAATTAGTTAGTCAAACCACTTTGACTTTCTCTGACCTTTGTTTTAAAAAATTTAGACTAGCTATTTGCTACTCTACGTATAATTTCAGGTTTTTCTTTATCCAATACAGGTTTTGTAATTGGATAAAGAAAAATACTAATGTTCATCATAGGTTGTACCTCTTTTCTAGGTTTTACCCATACTTTGATCTTAAGATAGAATACACAATCACCTTAAAATCAAGGTTTTCTAAGGATTTCCTTATCCTTATGTTCTTAGTTTATCACTTTGGTCAGTAATAGTCAAGAGAATTGACCAAATTTGACCAACTTTTTTAAAATATTTTTTTATAGCAAAAAAACCAGTCAAAGTGACTGGTTTTTAATTTATTATTTATGAATCTTAGCTCAATGCATCATCCATTGAAAGAACTTCGTGGAAGACACGTTGTGTCAATTCAGTTTTTTGTTCTGGAGTGAGGTACTTAGTATTTACACAGTATCCTGAGATACGTACGATTACGTCTTCACCTGACATGATCTTTTCGTAAACATCGTTCAAGTCCATAACGTTCAAGTTAACGTGTTGTCCACCATTTTCGAAGTAACCATCAAGGATTGTTACCAAGTTATCAACTTGTTCGTCACGAGTTTTACCAAGAGCGCGAGGTGATACTTGAGTTGTCAATGAAATACCATCAGCTGCATAACCAAAGTCAAGGCTAGCAAGTGAGTTCAAGTTTTGCAACCATCCACCTTTAGCTTTGTTAGATGGGTTAGCACCTGGTGAGAAGAATTCAAGTTTAGACAAGTTCACTGAACCATCTTCGTTGAGATATACACCTTTGTGGACTGGTGAGTTACCAGTTTGTTTAGAGTAAGCAACGTTAGATGTGATTGTCAAAAGTGACACAGTAGCTTCTGCGTCTTTGTAAAGTTTGTGACTACGTAGACGAGTTGTGTAAGCTTCGATCAACCATTCTGCCAATTCGTTTGAACGTGGGTCATCTTCACCCCAACGTGGGTATTCACCGATTGTTTCGTAATCGTAGATGTAGCCATTTTCGTCACGGATTGGTTTAACTGTAGCGTACTTGATAGCTGACAATGTATCAACAGTGTTTGCGAAACCACAGATACCGAATCCCATGTTAGCACGTTGTTTAGTTGGCAAGAAGGCCATTTGAACAGCTTCGTAGTTGTACTTATCAGTCATGTAGTGGATGATGTTCAAAGCATCTACGTAAGTGTCAGTCAACCAGTCAAGAGATTTTTCAAAGTTAGCTTTAACTGATTCAAATTCAAGGACTTCGTCACGGATTGGGTCGATGTCAAATACTTTATAATCTTTATGAACATCGTCGTAACCACCATTCAAACCAGTAAGAAGAGCTTTAAGAACGTTAACGCGAGCACCGAAGTACTGGATGTTGTGACGTTGTTCTTCGTTTTCTGGGTCAAGTGGAGATACACAACATGAGATACAGCTCATTTCACCGTATCCGTCTTTAGCCATTGTTGTAACACCTTCGTATTGGATTGAAGAGTGTTTGTGGCTCATGTGCATACAGTAGCGACGGAAGTTGTATGGTAATTTGTCAGTCCAAAGAACTGTCAAGTTTGGTTCTGGAGAGTTACCGATGTTGTCAAGAGTGTTCAAGAAACGGTAGTCCATCTTAGTAACACGGTGACGACCGTCGTTACCCATACCAGCCATAGAAGTTGTGATGAAGGTTGGGTCACCTGAGTACAATTGGTCGTAAGCTTTTGTACGAGCAAATTTAACTGTACGAAGTTTCATAACGAAATCATCAACAAATTCTTGGATTTCTGATTCAGTAAATGTACCACGAGCAAGGTCACGTTCTGCAAAGATATCCAATACGATTGGCACACGTCCAAGAGATGTAGCCGCACCGTTGATAACACGGCAGACAGCCATAAAGGCAATGTTAACCCATTGGATAGCTTCTTTAACGTTCATCGCTGGTTTACGAACATCAACTCCGTAAAGGTCACCCAAGCGTACAACTTGTTGCAATGCTTGGTATTGAAGGTTTACTTCTTCACGAAGGCGGATTGTTTCTTCATCGATTTCTTTGATTGCATTCCAGTCGTTTACTTTTTCTTGCATCAAGTAGTCTGCTCCGTAAAGAGCAAGACGTGCGTAAACACCGATAATACGTCCACGTGAGTAGGCATCTGGAAGACCAGTTACAGTGTGAGCGTGACGAGCGCGACGAATGTTTGAAGTGTAGGCACGGAAGATACCGTCGTTAACTGTTGTTACATATTTAGTGAAGATTTCGTGAACAGCTGGATCTGGTTCGTATCCATTTTCTTTCAAAGTTGTTTCAGCCATACGGATACCACCTTTTGGCATGAAGTTCAATTTGAAGAGTTCATCATTTTGGATACCAAAGATCACTTCGTTTTCTTTGTCGATAAATCCAGCAGGAATATCAGCAATAGAAGTTGGACGAGTGTCCATTGGGAAACGAGTTTCTTCGTAGTGTGCTTTAGTTTCTTCTACGATTTTTTTGATGTGAAGTGAACGTTCTGTTGGTCCTGCAAGGAAGCTTTCGTCTCCATCGTAAGGTGTGTAGTTAGCTTGTACAAAGCGTGATACACTTGCTTTTTCTTTCCAGTCAACACCTTTAAAGCCTTCCCAGGCTTTGTCAAAAATATCTTGTGCTTCAACAACTGTCTTAACAACCATGTTAATTCCTCTTTTTTCTTTCTAGTAACAGTCATCTGTTACATTCATGTATTCAGTATACCACACAGTAAACGATTTCAACAACTAAAAACTCACTTTTTTAACACTTTCTTTTCTAATACAGTTCAAAATATATCACAAACTGTATTATATTTTTGAAAGAGGTTATTTGATTTTCATTTTTTCAGAAAAAGAGTATAATAAAATTAAACAAACTAGCACTGAGAGGTTTCTCCATGTTGATTTTTCCACTAATGAATGATTTATCTCGTAAAATCATCCATATTGACATGGATGCCTTTTTTGCTGCTGTTGAAATTCGAGACAATCCCAAACTTAAAGGGAAGCCAGTTGTGATTGGTAGTGATCCTAGAAAAACTGGTGGTCGAGGAGTTGTTTCTACCTGTAGTTATGAAGCGCGAGTCTTTGGCATCCACTCAGCTATGAGTTCTAAAGAAGCCTATGAACGTTGCCCTCAAGCTGTTTTCATTTCTGGAAACTACGAAAAATATACTGCTGTCGGTCAACAGATTCGAGCTATTTTCAAACGTTATACGGATAATATCGAGCCTATGAGTATCGATGAAGCTTATCTAGACGTGACTGAAAACAAACTCGGCATCAAGTCCGCTGTTAAAATCGCTCGACTAATCCAACAAGATATTTGGCAAGAACTTCATCTGACTGCTTCTGCTGGTGTGTCTTATAATAAATTCTTAGCTAAAATAGCCAGCGATTACCAAAAACCTCGAGGCCTGACAGTTATTCTCCCTGATGAAGCTGAAGATTTTCTCAAACAAATGGATATCGCTAAATTCCACGGTGTGGGTAAGAAAACAGTTGAGAAATTGCATCAAATGGGGGTATTTACAGGTGCTGATCTTTTAAAAATTTCTGAAATTAGTCTCATTGATCGTTTTGGTCGACTCGGTTTTGACCTGTATCGCAAAGCTCGTGGCATTGATAATTCTCCCGTCAAATCCAATCGCATTCGTAAATCTATTGGAAAAGAAAAAACTTATAGTAAAATTCTCAATCTAGAAGAGGATATCAAAAAAGAGCTAACTCTCCTTTCGGAAAGAGTTGCCCTGAGTCTTCAAAAACATGAAAAATCTGGAAAGATTGTTATTTTAAAAATCCGCTATGCTGACTTTTCTACAATGACTAAGCGGAAAAGCTTATCTCAAAAGATCCAAGATGCTGAAACTATTTCACAAATGGCTATCCAACTTTACGAATCTCTGACAGATAAAGATAAAGACGTTCGCTTATTGGGTGTCACTGTGACTGGATTTTAAAACCTTGAAGGAAGTAGCTTCCCTCAAGGCTTTTTTCTTATACAAATAATCGAACGAAGCTATAAAGTAGTAAGACACTACCTAGGACAATACGGTATTTTCCAAAC
Organism: Streptococcus sp. HMSC061D10; assembly: GCF_001808865.1. Taxonomy (NCBI): domain Bacteria; kingdom Bacillati; phylum Bacillota; class Bacilli; order Lactobacillales; family Streptococcaceae; genus Streptococcus; species Streptococcus sp. HMSC061D10. Next base: position 259,742 of record NZ_KV795020.1, read on the forward strand.
ATTGTAAAGTCGTGTTTTTTAACATAGCTGGTCAAGAAACGAATGGCAACCATGCTGACTGCAAAAGCCACTACCATAGCTACCAAGAGCAAGAAGAATTGACCAAAACTCAGCACTTCTCCCGCTTTGATAAATTTAAAAATCTTCAAAGCACTAGCTCCAAACATAACTGGAATTCCTAGATAGAAGGTAAACTCAGTTACCACCGAACGACTAGTTCCATTTAACAAACCACCAACGATAGTGGCACCCGAACGGCTAGTCCCAGGTAAAAGAGCCAAGACTTGGAAAAGTCCGATATAGAGGGCCGTTTTATAAGGCAACTTGTCTAGCTCTGTGACTGTTGGCTCAATCGCTTGCGCTTTGTTACGTTTTTCAAGATAGATAAAGGCAACCCCATAAACAATCAACATAATGGCTACTGAAACCATATTGTGGAAATGGGTATCAAACCAGTCATCAAACTTAAAGACAAGGAGAAGAGGGAGAGTCGCAACAAATACTTTCGACCATAATTGCCAAGTTCTACGAACTTGAACTTTATCTTTCCCTGGTTTGAAAGGATTAAGTTTGTTAAAGTAGATAACCATAACGGCTAAGATTGCACCAAGTTGAATAACCACGTTAAACATAGACATAAAGGCTTCACTTTGGTCTTTATATTGGACAAATTCTTCCGCTAGGATCAGGTGACCAGTACTTGAAATCGGCAACCATTCCGTAATTCCTTCAACAATCCCAAAAAAGATCGATTTTAAAATTTCAAAAAAATACATAGATTACTCCTTTTTCTACCCTCCATTATATCATACTTTTAAAGGCTGTGTTGAGTTTTCTTTAGAAAGCACCAATACTTCCACCACCGCCACCGCCTGAAAAACCTCCTCCAGAGCTACCGCTTCCAGATGATACAGAGAAAGTACTTGCTGTATTTGCGACCGAAGTGTATTGATTAATGTGAGCAGCAGATGTATGAAACTGTTTATCCCATCCACAAGATACATAAAGATTCATAGTTTCGTTTTCAAGTTGAATATTGTGGAGCTTCATGATTTTATTCACTTTCTTTGCGTATCCATACAGAGTTGCATAGACCAAAAGACGGTTCCAAAGTACAATGCTCTCTAGTTCAGCCTTATCAAGATGAGCAATCTCTCGAAGCATATTTTCAAAACTTGTCCAAAGGTAATAGGCTTCTGCCCCCTCTTCATTTAAGACTCCATCACGAGATGGACCTCGAGTCACAAAATGAACTAAGGCACTGGCAAGTAACCCTATTAAACCTAGGGAAAGTAAAGGAAGTGAAAAATAACCACGTGTTCGCAGACTATAATAGAAGATAAGAAGGCCAAATAAACCTGTTATAGCTGAACAGACTTTCATCCCATTCACAAAACTATTTTCTTTATCAGTCAAAGGACGATAATAGCTTGGAAGACGTAGAATTTTTACCTTGTCTCGAACACAACTTTGCATGCGTTCAAGCCGTCTCTCGAAGGAACGCTTGAGATGCAAGCCGAATTCTCGAATATGTTGCTCATCAGCTTCCTTAGCTCCATGGAATAGTCCTGAAGAAACTTGATACTCTGGGAAAAGGTCTGAAAGAGCCAGTTCTTTATTAGTTGAGAGAGTCATCCGCAAACATTCTTTTTCAAAATTCGACAAGCCTTTTTCACTATTGATTTTCAAACACGGTTCCTCCTCACCCTGAAAAATGGATAAATGCCCTCGATCAACTAAGTCTAGCAAAGTCGCCTGAAGCAATCGTTCAAAAGAGAATTTGCCAAACTTCTTCTTATTCAAGGGACTGATTTCCTCTAGGGAGGTAGAGTAAATAGCCTCCGCCAAAACCATTGGAGGTAGATCCATTGGCGGTTCGTAAAGTCGATGATCCTTGGAATATACCTTTTTGAGCGTCGTATGTTTACGAAATGCTCGATAATACATGATAGTCATCATCAATAACACAATAAAGATTATTGGAAAAATCCACTTTATCATGAGACTGGCTTGCACTTTGTTAGCTTTTATTTCTATCTCAATTTTTTTGAAATCTTTTAAACGCTCTTCTTCCAGTCCTTGGCTTGGAGCTACCGAGAAATCCTCCCTGGGCCAATAGGCATGTAGCTCAACTTGACGTTTTCTAGGAAGATTTTTCATCTTCACCCGATAAATATCGTTTACTTTTTCGACACTTCCATCGTTGAGGAGTTTGCCTGTATGAAAAAAGAATTTCTCTGCCGGACTATCTGAAGTTACTCGAAATTCTAAGTCTTTGATGTCTCCTGAACTATCTGTCAGTGGTTGCCAATTCAGCTCAGCAATATCCTGATACAAGAAAAGAAGGTTTTTCAATTTCCAGGTAATGGTTACACGTACAGTGTCTCCAGCTTTTCCAGGATTTAAAATGATTACTTGATAGCCTTTCTCATTTTTCTTTGTGTAGGAAAGTGCATCTTCTATAATTTCTCCATTCTTTGATACTAGAACAGTTGGATCATCATCAATCTCAAAGCCTTCTGGCATTTTCCCTGCTTTTCCTAGTCCAACCGATTGACCATTAAAATCATCTTTAAAACGATAGGTGATTGTTTGTTGGAAAACTGCTGTATTATCTGCATGAATATTCAAATCTCCCTTATAAGATAGAATATCAAAGTCTACAGCAAAAACCAGGCGAGGTAGCAATAGCAAACAGGCAAACACCAAAGTAAATAGCCATCTTTTTTTCATCGTATACTCCCTTTCAAGTTTTTCACTATTATATCATTTTTTACAAGTAAGGGTTTACTAAGATTGAAAAAGTTCCGCTTTTTCGATACAATAGAGAGAAGCAATTTTAGACTAGAAATAGGAGAAAACATGAAAAAATTATGCTTAACTATCCTTGCTAGCCTGGCCCTTACTTTAGGACTAGTTAGCCAGGTCCAAGCCGATGAATATTTACGCATCGGTATGGAGGCAGCCTACGCACCCTTTAACTGGACTCAAGATGATGACAGTAACGGTGCTGTCAAAATCGATGGAACCAACCAATATGCTAATGGTTACGACGTCCAAATAGCTAAAAAGATTGCTAAGGACCTAGGTAAAGAGCCCTTGGTTGTTAAAACCAAGTGGGAAGGACTTGTTCCAGCCCTTACTTCTGGTAAGATTGATATGATCATTGCAGGTATGAGCCCAACTGCTGAACGCAAACAAGAAATTGCATTTTCAAGCAGCTACTATACTAGCGAACCAGTACTTTTGGTCAAAAAAGATTCTACCTATGCAAACGCCAAAACACTAGACGATTTTAAAGATGCAAAAATCACTTCTCAACAAGGGGTTTACCTTTACGACTTGATTTCTCAAATTCCAGGCGCTAAAAAAGAAACTGCCATGGGTGATTTCGCTCAAATGCGTCAAGCTCTTGAAGCTGGTGTCATTGACGCTTATGTTTCTGAACGACCAGAAGCCCTAACTGCTGAGTCAGCAAATGCAAAGTTCAAAATGATTCAGCCTGAACCTGGTTTTAAAACTGGGGAAGAAGACACCTCTATCGCTATCGGTCTTCGTAAGGATGACGAACGTATTAGCCAAATCAATGCTAGTATCGAAACCATTTCTAAGGATGAACAAGTTGCTCTCATGGATCGTATGATCAAAGAGCAACCTGCAGAATCTACAACGACAGAAGAAAGCAACAGTAATTTCTTTGGCCAAGTCGCTAAAATTCTGACTGAAAACTGGCAGCAACTCTTGCGTGGTGCTGGTATTACCCTTCTCATTTCAATTATCGGTACCATCGTTGGTCTCGCTATCGGTCTTGCTATCGGTGTTTTCCGTACTGCACCTCTATCTGAAAACCAATTTATCTTTGGAATCCAAAAACTAATCGGTTGGATTCTCAATATCTATATTGAAATTTTCCGTGGAACACCTATGATTGTACAATCTATGGTTATCTACTATGGAACTGCCCAAGCTTTCGGGATCAACCTAGACCGTACGCTAGCTGCTATCTTTATCGTTTCAATCAACACTGGTGCCTACATGACTGAAATTGTTCGTGGTGGTATTTTGTCTGTTGATAAGGGACAATTTGAAGCGGCAACTGCACTCGGTATGACTCATAACCAGACCATGCGTAAGATTGTTTTGCCTCAAGTTGTTCGAAATATTCTACCAGCAACTGGTAATGAGTTCGTCATCAACATCAAGGATACTTCTGTATTGAACGTTATCTCTGTAGTAGAACTTTACTTCTCAGGAAATACAGTAGCAACACAAACCTACCAGTACTTCCAAACCTTTACCATCATAGCAGTTATCTACTTTGTCCTCACCTTCACAGTAACGCGTATCCTCCGCTTCATCGAAAAACGTATGGATATGGATACCTACACGACAGGTGCTAATCAAATGCAAACGGAGGATTTGAAATAATGAGTCAACCAATCCTTGAAATCAAACACCTCAAAAAATCCTACGGGCAAAACGAGGTCCTAAAAGACATCTCTCTCACTATTCATAAAGGAGAAGTGATTTCTATCATCGGTAGTTCCGGTAGTGGTAAATCAACTTTCCTACGTTCTATCAACCTTCTCGAAACACCAACTGAAGGTGAGATCCTTTATCACGGTGAAAACGTCCTTGAAAAAGGGTATAACCTCACTCACTATCGTGAAAAACTAGGCATGGTTTTCCAATCCTTTAACCTCTTTGAAAATCTCAACGTTCTTGAAAATACGATTGTTGCACAGACAACTGTCCTCAAACGTGAACGATCAGAAGCAGAGAAAATTGCTAAAGAAAACCTTGAAAAAGTTGGAATGGGAGAGCGCTACTGGCAAGCTAAACCAAAACAACTTTCTGGTGGTCAAAAGCAACGAGTAGCCATTGCTCGTGCACTTTCAATGAATCCTGATGCCATTCTCTTTGACGAACCTACTTCAGCCCTTGATCCTGAAATGGTCGGTGAAGTTCTAAAAATCATGCAAGAACTAGCTCAAGAAGGATTGACAATGATCGTTGTAACCCACGAAATGGAATTTGCTCGTGACGTATCACACCGTGTCATCTTTATGGACAAAGGTGTTATTGCAGAAGAAGGCAAACCTGAAGATTTATTTACAAATCCTAAAGAGGAACGTACAAGAGAATTTTTACAACGCTATTTAGGTTAAGACAAAAGTGGTTGAATAAACCTCTTAAACCAAGAGTTGTTTTCCTATTCAATCCCCAATCAACATTGAGTCAAAGGCTCATGAACATAAGAATATAAAAATCAAGGTCGGAGTTTTTTATCCCGACCTCTTTTTATATACTTTAGAATCACTTTTATCCCTTCTTCTGTTTCCTGAGCAAGTAATGCTTGAAGCTCTATTTCTAATCTTTTATTTGATTTTCATGAGTGAGATCACTCCTCTACTGTCAACCTAGTTCATTCTAACAGATAGATTTGTTTAGTAGGTCATAGCATGGCTATTTCGCCGTTCCATAAATAAAAGCAGACTCTAATTAGAGTCTGCTAGTATCCAAAGATTAATCTTCAAATTTTTCATGATTTTTTTCATAGAAATCAATTAATCCAAGGGCTGTTTCAAAGGAAATATTTTTAACTTTTGCACGTCCTTGAGCTAGAGCAATGATAGACATTTCACGTGCATTCGTTTCTTTAGAAATACGATAACCAGTGATCTTCTTATCACGAACCCAGCTAACAACTGATTCTACTTTTTCAAAGTTAGTCTTAGCCATGTTTTTCTCCTATTTTATTCTTTACGATATTTAATTGTATACGTTTTTATGGCATTTGTCAATAACAAAACATATATCCAATCAAATAAGACGTTAAGATTTGGTTTACTTGGCTTTTAAAGCCGATAATATATGGGTTCGTATATCTTCAACTCCGTTAGGATTTGCTGGTAAGAAAATTGTATTATTACCTTGTTTTTCTGCAAAATTATTCAATGTATCTAAATACTGGTTAGTTAACAAGATTGACATGATTTGCTCTTCAGTTAATTCAACATTGGCTCCTTTTAACTCTTTAATAGAATCAGCAAGTCCATCAACAATTGCTTTTCGTTGCTCTGCGATCCCCACACCATGTAGGCGATCCTTTTCTGCCTCTGCTTCGGCCGCTGTTACGATCTTAATTTTATCTGCTTCGGCCAATTCTTGTGCTGCTACTCTCTTACGTTGAGCAGCATTGATTTCATTCATCGATTGCTTGACTTCCGCATCCGGCTCTACTTTGGTAATGAGCGTTTTGACGATAATGTACCCATACGTTGACATTTCTTCCGCTACTTGTTTTTGAACTTCTAATGCAATTTCATCCTTTTTCTCAAACAATTCATCCAAAGTTAACTTAGGAACTGATGAGCGCAATGCGTCTTCAATATAAGATTTGATTTGAGCCTCAGGTCTCATTAGTTTATAGTAAGCATCTGTAACATTTTGTTCATTTACTCGGTACTGTGTCGCAACATTCATCGTCACAAATACGTTATCTTGAGTCTTGGTTTCCACAACGATTTCACTTTGCAAGAGACGCAGTTGTACACGAGCTGCAATTTTATCAATGCCAAATGGTGCACGTAGATGAATACCACTGTTGCTCAATTTTTGATACTTACCAAATCGTTCAATGATAGCTACTGATTGTTGTCGAACAACATAGATTGAGCTCATTAATATAGCTCCTACAATAAGCATTAGAATAATTAGAACAAGTATAACTTTTAAAACCATGGGAATCTCCCCCTTTCTTCACTTACATTATAGCACTAGTAAATAGGTTAGGCAAATAATATGATAAAAATTTCATAGCATATTAAACAAGCATATTATATAGGGTCTCATTCCCATTCAAGTTAATATAAGATGGGTCAAATTTTTCCATCCGGTGAATCAATCCCGCATAATCATGTTTATCAGCAAGTGCAACCCCTATCAATACTGGACCAGTTCCCTTGCTAGCTCGTTTGATATATTCAAAACGAGTAATATCATCATGAGGTCCTAAGATATCATTTACAAACTCTCGAAGTGCTCCCGGACGTTGTGGGAAATTCACTACAAAGTAATGCTTGATACCATCATAAATCAAGGCACGTTCTTCCATCTCTGGCATACGGTTGATGTCATTATTCCCTCCAGAAATGATACAACAAATAGTCTTGCCCTTAATATAATCGGATAATACTTCCAAGGCTGCAACACTAGCAGCACCCGCAGGCTCAGCTACAATCCCTTGTTTAGAATAAAGATCAATTAAGGTCTCAGAAATCAAGCCTTCATTTACACCGATAAGAGTTTCAACATTTTTTCGTGTTGCTTCATAGGTCAACTGCCCTACTTTTTGCACTGCAATCCCATCCGCAAATTTATCAATTTCTTTAAGTTTAACCGGTCCCCCAGCTTCAAAGGCAGCTTTCATAGAACGAGCACCTTCAGCCTCGACTCCAATGACCTCAATTTGAGGATTTGTTTCTTTAATATAAGTAGAAACACCTGAAATGAGACCTCCACCGCCAACAGGTACCAAGACAGTATCAAAATCAATAGATTCTTTACGAGCTTCTTCTAAAATTTCATAGGCTACCGTACCCTGACCAGCTTGAACATAGGGATCATCAAAGGGATCAATAAAAGTACGATTTTCAGCTACAGTAAAGTCTTGAGCAGCCTTGGCTGAAGCATCAAAAGTATCCCCTACTAATTTGATCGTAACAAAATCTCCTCCAAAGAAACGAACCTGACCAATTTTCTGTTGAGGTGTCGTAATTGGCATAAAGATTGTTGCAGGGATCTTCATCTCATTACATGTGTAGGCAACTCCTTGAGCGTGATTGCCCGCTGAAGCACACACTACACCACGTTCACGTTCCTCTTTTGTCAATTGCGAGATAGCGTAATAAGCTCCACGAATTTTAAAAGAACGGACACGTTGAGCATTTTCCTTCTTAAGATAAATTTTCGCTCCGTATTTTTCGGATAAATAATGATCGTAGTCAAGTGGTGTATTGGCTACTACACCACTCAAAACCTTGTGGGCTTTCACCACATCTTTTGCACTTAGCATAATCTCCTCCCAGATGAGTTTTCAAGATAAAAAGCGAGTTAGGTTCCCCCCAACTCGCCTTCTGTTTATATTCTTAAAAATTAGTTGTAGATCTTGAATGCATCATCGTCGTTTTTACCGACAAATGGCATTGCTTTACGCAATTCTGCACCAACTTTTTCAATTTCAAGGTTAGCTGCTTGTTCACGGTAGGCAGTCAATTTTGGACGTCCAGCTTTGTAGTCATTCACAAAGTCGTTGGCGAATTTACCATTTTGGATGTCCGCAAGAACTGCTTTCATGTTTTCTTTGACTTGTTCAGTGATTACACGTGGTCCTGAAACATAGTCACCATATTCAGCAGTGTTTGAAATTGATTGACGCATTTTCTTGAATCCACCTTCATAGATCAAGTCAACGATCAATTTCATTTCGTGAAGAACTTCAAAGTAAGCCAATTCTGGAGCATAACCAGCTTCAGTCAAGACTTCAAAACCAGCTTCGATAAGAGCAGTCAAACCACCACAAAGAACTGCTTGTTCACCAAACAAATCTTCTTCAGTTTCTTCTTTGTATGTTGTTTCAAGAAGACCTACACGCGCTGCACCAACACCTTTACACCAGTCCATAGCGATGTTTTTAGCATTTCCTGTTGCATCTTGGTAGACAGCGTAAAGTGCTGGAACACCAAATCCTTCTTCGTAAGTACGACGTACCAAGTGTCCTGGTCCTTTAGGAGCACACATAAAGACATCAACATCTGCAGGAACTTTGATGAATTCGAAGTGAATGTTGAAACCATGTGCAAATCCAACAGCATTTCCAGCTTCCAAGTTTGGAGCAATTTCTGCTTCGTACAATTCTTGTTGGATTTCATCTGGTGCCAAGATCATGATAACATCAGCCAATTTAGTTGCTTCTGCTACTGTGTAAGTGTCAAAACCATCTTCTTTTGCTTTATCAAAAGACTTACCTGGACGTACACCGATGATCACATCGCGACCTGAATCACGCAAGTTTTGAGCGTGCGCATGTCCTTGTGAACCATAACCAATAACGGCGATTTTTTTACCGTCAAGTGCTGCTACTTTTACATCTTTTTCGTATTCCATTTGAACTGCCATAGTTTTTTCTCTCTTTTCTATTTTTATTGCCTGTTAGGCTAGTTTAACAAATTTAAGTTGGATTTTTAGTCGCGGGTAAATCCAGTTGCACCCGTACGAGCGATATTCTTAATACCGTAAGGTCGAATGACTCGAATCAAAGCTTCACTCTTTTCTGCATTCCCGGTCATCTGAATGGTAATAGAACTTGGAGCTACATCGACTACTGTTGCACGGAAAGGTTGGATAATAGCCAAAATTTCTGCACGTTTTTCAGCAGGCGCTGAAACCTTTATAAGAATTACTTCTCGTTCTAAGTGGGGCTGATCCGTAATATCACGAATACGAATTACATCAATCTGACGATTCAGTTGTTTGATGATTTGCTCCACCTCATCATGTGAGGCAACATCGATGATAATGGTAATTCGTGACACATTAGGATTTTCCGTTGCGCCAACAGAAATGCTTTCGATATTGACTTGGCGTCTCGATAAGACTCCTGTGAAGCGATTGAGAACACCTGAACGGTTTTGAAGTTTGGCTGTTAACATTCTACGCATTAAACTTCACCCCCAACATCTCATGATTACTCTTACCAGCTGGTACCATCGGTAAAACATGTTCTTTCCGAGAAATGTCTACTTCAATAAACATTGGTTCATCTTCCATGATGACTTCCAAATCCTTATCAAGAGTTTCAGGATTATCAAACTTATAATTCTTAATTCCATAGGCTTGAGCCATCAATTGGAAATCTGGAAGGCTATCAAAGACTGACTCTGATGTTCGACCATCGTAGAAGGCTTCTTGCCATTGACGAACCATCCCAAGTGAATGGTTATTAAGCATGATGACCTTGATTGGAATCTTGTAGATATTCAAGATTGCCAATTCCTGATTAGTCATCTGGAAACCACCGTCTCCGACAAAGAGAACAACTTCTTTATCTGGATTAGCAATCTTAGCTCCAATAGCTGCTGGAACTCCGAATCCCATTGTTCCTAGACCACCTGATGTTACCAATTGACGCTCGTTTTGGTAAGGATAGTATTGAGCTGTCCACATTTGGTGTTGTCCAACGTCTGTTACGATAATGGCATCGCCATTGGTCAACTCACCGACGCGTTCAATAACTGCTTGAGGTTGAACCACACGTTCTTTCTTATCATAAGAACGAACACGATTCTTATCTTTGGTAACTTTTTCAATCCATTTTTCAGTATTGTTACGAACGATTGGCTCAGCTAGTAACTGCTGCAAGGCCTTTTTCGCATCACCGACAACTGGAATATCAACTGCGATAATCTTACCAATCTCTGCTGGATCGATATCGATATGCGCTACTTTAGCATTCTTTGCAAAGGTCTTAGGATTTCCTGTTAAACGGTCATCAAAACGACACCCAATAGAAATCATAAAATCAGCTTCAGTCATGGCGATATTTGCTGCAAAGGAACCATGCATTCCACCCATTCCCAAAAACAGTGGATGGCTAGTTGCAATTGTTCCCTGTCCCAAAAGACTTGTCACAACTGGAATTTGATAACGCTCTGCAAATTCATTTAACTCTGCTGCAGCCTCAGCGTAACTAATCCCACCCCCAGCTAGCAAGACTGGTTTTTTAGCCTTAGACAATTGCTTCAAGATTTTCTTGATTTGCATATCATTTGGCTCAAGTGTTGGCTGATAACTTGGTAAATCTATCTCTGGAGAGTAAATGAAGTCTGTCTCAAGCGCAGAAACATCTTTTGGTAGGTCAATGACGACTGGCCCTGGACGACCTGTAGTCGCAATATGCACAGCTTCTGTAATAATTCGCGGAATATCCGCAGTTTCTCGAACCTGATAATTGTACTTAGTGATTGGCATGGTTATACCAACGATATCAGCTTCTTGAAAAGCATCCTTACCGATTCCCGCTCTTGCAACTTGTCCTGTGAAGACCAAAAGGGGAACACTATCGCTCATAGCATCTGCGATCCCTGTAATGGCATTTGTAGCTCCTGGTCCGCTTGTGACGACTGCAACACCCAGTTTTCCTGTTGACTTAGCATAACCTTCAGCTTCGTGAAGACAGCCCTGCTCATGGCGACCTAGAATATGGCGGATTCCCTTAAAATTATAAATAGCATCATATAAAGGAAGTACTGCTCCACCAGGATAACCAAAAATCGTGTCGATTCCTAAGTCGCGAAGTGTTTCCAAAACAAGATCCGATCCCGACTTAGGTGAGTCTAAAATGATTTTCTCCATCGTTCCCCTTTCTCTTCTCTTAAAAATAGCTTGTTACTATAATACCATTTTTTCAAAAATTTTCAAGAGAAAAGAGCAAATTTTCTGAATTTTCTATCTAGATACTTTACAATATTAAATGAATTAGAAAGTTTATACGTATTTATATTTTTTGAATAGAAAAAAGGTTGAGACAAAATGTCCCAACCTTTTGATTCTTTACTAATTAAAGTGAGTTAACGTCAACCTTGATACCAACACCTTGAGTAGTTGTGATTGTCAAGCTTGTTACGTAAGTTCCTTTAGCAGTAGCTGGTTTAGCTTTTTGGATTGTTTCGTTGAATGCTTTGAAGTTTTCAACCAACTTGTCAGCTTCAAATGAAACTTTACCGATGATCGCTTGTACGATACCTGCACGGTCTGCACGGTAAGTGATTTTACCACCTTTAGACTCTTCAACTGCTTTAGCAACATCCATTGTTACAGTGCCAGTTTTAGGGTTTGGCATCAAGTTACGAGGTCCAAGGACACGTCCAAGACGTCCAACAAGAGCCATCATGTCAGGTGTAGCGATAACTACGTCGAAGTCCAACCAACCGTCGTTGATTTTAGCAACAAGGTCATCTTCACCAACAAAGTCTGCACCAGCAGCTTTTGCTTCTTCAGCTTTTGCACCACGTGCAAATACAAGAACGCGAGCTGTTTTACCAGTACCGTTTGGCAATACCATTGCTCCACGGATTTGTTGGTCAGCTTTTTTAACGTCAATGTTCAAGTTGTAAGCAACTTCTACAGTTGCATCAAATTTTGCAAAGTTAGTTTCTTTTGCAAGAGCTACAGCTTCTTCTACGCTGTATGCTTTTGTGCTGTCGATCTTCTCAAGAGCAGCACGAAGTTGTTTGCTTTTTTTAGCCATTTTCTATTCTCCTTGTAAGTGGTTCAATCGATTTTCATCTCCCACGTCACTTCTCGAAATGATGAAGTCTTGCGGGTTATATAGGGATGTTATTGATTAGTCAACAACAGTGAATCCCATAGAACGAGCAGTACCTTCGATCATACGCATTGCAGACTCAATGTTTGCAGCGTTCAAATCTGGCATTTTAGTTTCTGCAATTTCTTGTACTTGTGCACGAGTAACTGTAGCAACCTTAGTTTTGTTAGGTGTACCTGATCCTTTTTCAACACCTGCAGCTTTTTTCAAAAGAACAGCAGCTGGTGGTGTTTTTGTAACGAAAGTAAATGATTTGTCTTCGTATACTGAGATAACAACTGGAATGATCATACCAGCTTGGTCAGCAGTACGAGCGTTGAACTCTTTTGTGAATCCCATGATGTTGATACCAGCTTGACCAAGAGCAGGTCCAACCGGTGGAGCTGGTGTAGCTTTACCAGCAGGGATTTGCAATTTTACAAGTTTTTCGACTTTTTTAGCCATTTTTAAATCCTCCTTTGTGGTTTTGGCGGTAATTTAGAGATTTTTACCTCCCACAAGTATGCTTTACACATACCCATCTATTATACACTATTTTTAAAAAATTGCAAGAGAAATTTTTATTTTTGATATTTCTTTATGTTACACCTTTTTTTGGTGCAATTAATCTTCAAAATCTTCTACCATGATGGAAAGAATTCATTCGCTCAAAGTCAGTACAAAACTCAAGCCCTTTTCAGTAGCACCGCTTTCCACAAATCCAAGAGACTCAAAACATCTTATAGAGATACGATTGAAAGTGTAGATTTCTTGAACGTTCAATTTTTTCCAACCCTTTTGCCGAGCTAGATCAATCAAAGTCTTCAATACCTTGCGTCCAAGTCCCTGATGTTGATAAGTCGGATTGCCAATCACAATAGGAAGATTCTCCTGAGATAAGGTTACATCCCCAATTGGAAGCCACTCTCCCTTTTCTCGAAACTCAATCCAGAACAAATGCCCGTGACTCTCTAAATAGGAATACATAGCATTTAATTTTTCTGAACTATAAGGTATTCTAATACCGTCTACAAGTTCCACCAAATCCACATCTTGATACCAGGCCAAAGCTGCATCCTGATGATCTGCTAAAAAATAGGGAACTAAACGTAAGGAATCATCTATCTGAATGATTTTTGTCATCATTTTCTACTCCTAATACTAGCTCCACTGCTTGATTAAAACCATCACACCAGTTATACCATTTTGCTTCATACTCATCTTGAGGTAAGATATGATTTTTTAAATCAAGAACAGAGTATATCTTTCTTTTCTCACAAGCTTGCGCATAGAGATGATATAGTTCATCACCTCCATCTCTATCAAACTCAGCAGAAATTGTATCCTGGCCTACCAACAAAGCCTGATAAGCCCTGTGATGGCCATCTGTAATCAAGAAGCAATTTCCAAATGCAAGAACGATAATTGGATTGATATTGGGCTTTTCTTTCGACTGATAAAGCATCTGGATATCTTGTAACTTCTTTTCTGATAAGTATAGTTGAGTTGGATGAAGATCTTTTATGTTGACTTCCATTTTATCTCCTCAAGAAGGGGCAATTCCTACTTCTGCTTTCCTTTGAAGCGCCATTGAAAACGCAGTTTATCGTAGAAAGGAAACTCCATAAACAAAACTCCTAGGCCTACACAAAGGCTGGCAATCACATCTGATGGGTAGTGAACTCCCAGATAAATTCTTGATACCAATACACTGACTAAGTAAATGCCAAGTCCGATTTGCACGACTTTTCTCCAAGTTGTATTCTTAATCCGTTGGCTCAAAATCACAATCAAAGATCCTACCATGAGCGTCACAGCTAGAGAATGTCCACTAGGAAAAGAAAAACCTTTTTCCTCTACTAGATGTACTATTTCTGGTCTAGGTCGTTGGTAGATATTTTTAAAAGTTACGATTAAGATTCCAGCTAGAGTCAAATTACCCAGCATGAGATAACTTTCCAGTTTCCATTGCTTACGGTAAAAAATAAAAGCTACAATGAGAACCCAAGTGATAATGACTGGGATATCAATTAAATGTGTGATTGTTCTGAAAAGAAAGGTCAAGGAAGCAGGTAAGTCACCTCGAATAGCAGTCTGGATTGGTTGATCAAAGCCAATCAGCATATTAGGGTAAAACTTGACAATATAACCTAAAATTACAAAAAGCAAAAGGGCAAAAGAGCCCTTCATCAAATATGTTTGTTTATCTTTCATAGTATTTTAAAGTTGGTTTCAAAAGGACAAATAACAACCAGAAAGAGATGGCAAAGATAATACCTTCAATCAGATTAAAAGGCAAGACCATAGTCATCAGGTAGTTGCTCAATCCTAAGATTTTCTCAATATCAAAATTAGCAAACTTAGCGTACAAAGGAACAGCATAGACGTAGTTCAGAACTAGCATAGCTAGAGTCAAACCAAGCGTACCAGCTAGTGAAGCTAGGACGAAACGCATGGCTGTTCGCTCTTTTTTCCAAATCAAACCAAAAGCAAGCACAAAGACTCCCAAGGCAACAATATTCATCGGTAAACCAATATAGGTACTAACCCCTTGATTGTTCAAAAGGATTTTCAACAAGGACCGAAGGAAAAGCACTCCAAAAGCTGCTGGTAAATCCAAGACTACCAAGCCCACAAGGACCGGTAAAATACTGAACTCAACCCTCAAGAAGGATGCCGCTGGCAAAAGCGGAAAGTCAAAGTACATCAACACAAATGAAAGCGCTGATAGAATTGCAATGGTCGAAAGTCGACGTGTGTTTGTCATAACAGGTTCCTCCAATTTTCTATAAAATCAGAAGAAGTTGGAAAGGATTCCTCTATCTACCCTCTATTTTTATATTCCAAAAGTTTCCCCTCACTCTGTTTAAGCAAGCGGTTGCAATTTACCTATAAAAAAATCAATTAGAATAGACAAAGTCATTCTTTCGTCTTCTCCCATCCAGACTATACTGTCGGTTGTGGAATCTCACCACATCAGCTTGCGCTCGCGGACTTCTTTTAGAGTAAGGAAATGGAGATTTTTCTTTTAGACTAGGCGACAAGCTGTAGGCATAACTTTTGGTTAGGCAAAGCTTGGCAACAAAGTATAAAAGGAAAAGAACATTTCCGAGTAAAAGTCACCGCCGGTCGGGAATTACACCCAGCCCTGAAGACCCCTTTATGATAACAAAAAAAGCTTGCAAGCGCAAGCATTTTATCTAAGTGTTTATTTCAATTTATCTGTTTCATAAGTGTGAACCAGTTCGAGACCCACAAAGTTTTGTTGTCGGAGAGCCTCATAGACAATCATACATACTGTATTAGATACATTCAGGCTACGAACATGTTCATCATTCATCGGAATTCTGAGAGCCTTTTCTGGATGCTCACGCATAATTTCCTCAGGCAAGCCCTTATCTTCACGCCCAAAGAGAAAATAATGATCTCCTTCTGTCGTGAAATCTGCATCTGAATAGACTTTTTCTGCAAACTTGGAAATCAAGTAGAGCTGACCATCCATTTTTCCCATAAAATCAGCCAAGCTATCATAAAAATGAATCTCAAGCTTGTCCCAATAATCTAGACCTGCCCGCTTCATCTTACGATCATCAATAGGAAAACCCATCGGTTTGATAATATGAAGGGGCGCATTCGTTGCTGCGCAAGTACGAGCAATATTACCCGTATTTTGTGGAATCTGGGGTTCAAATAATACAATGTGATTTGCCATGCCTTGTTTCCTCTCACTAGTGCAAAAAAATAGCCACACTGCCCGGAGTCAAGCTCAGCAAACAGCGTGGTTAAGGCATCGTTAACTTACCTCACAACAGGTTTGAAGTAAATCAGCGAAACTACTGTTTTAGTATATCACTTTCAGCTTGATTGTCAATAGAAATGACTTGATTTTTTCAATTTTTTTACAAACATATTTACATTAGCTAAAAATGCTTATGTATTCATTAGAATTACACGAAAATAGCTGATTTATATCTTAAATTTTTAACAAGTAAGATTATCAGTGGGACAATTTTCTACCCTAATAATGAAAAGAGTCGGTTGCCGAGTGCATTTTATTCTAAAAAAGAGTATGATAGATACATATTGAAAAAGTAGGTTATTTAATATGAAGATTATTCTTGTCGGAGGGGGGAAAGTTGGTTCTGCCCTTTGTCGTTCACTTGTCGCTGACAATCATGATGTTGTCTTAATTGAACAGAACGAAACGGTTCTTAATTATATGACAAGCCGTTTTGATATTATTGGAATTGCTGGTAATGGGGCTGACTTTGCCATGCTAGAAGCTGCCAATGTTCAAGACTGCGATATTTTCATCGCTATGACTCAGTATGATGAGGTCAATATGGTCTCTGCTGTCTTAGCTAAAAAGATGGGGGCTAAAGAAACCATCGTCCGTGTCCGCAATCCTGAGTATTCCAACCCTTACTTTAAAGAAAAAAATATTCTCGGATTTTCTCTTATTGTCAATCCAGAACTCCTTGCAGCTCGTGCTATCGCTAATATCATCGATTTCCCAAATGCTCTTTCTGTTGAGCGTTTTGCAGGTGGTTTGGTTAGTTTGATGGAATTCAAGGTTCGAATTGATAGTAATATTTGTCAAATGTCTATTGCTGATTTCCGTAAAAAGTTTGGTAATGTTATCGTTTGTGCCATTGAGCGCGATCATAAGCTCATGATTCCAAGTGGGGATATGGTCCTCCAAGATAAGGATCGGATTTTTGTTACAGGTAACCGTGTAGACATGATGCTTTTTCATAACTATGTCAAATCTCGTGTCGTTAAAAGTTTACTCATTATTGGAGCTGGAAAAATCGCTTACTACCTTGTTGGTATTTTGAAAGATAGCCGTATTGATACCAAGGTCATTGAGCTTAATCCAGATCGTGCAGCATTTTTCAGTCAAAAATATCCAAAACTCTATATTGTGCAAGGTGATGGAACCGCAAAAGATATCCTCCTAGAAGAAAGCGCCCAACACTACGATGCTGTCGCAACTCTCACTGGCGTTGACGAAGAAAACATTATTACATCTATGTTCTTAGATAGTGTTGGTGTTCAGAAAAACATCGCCAAGGTCAATCGAACTAGCCTTTTAGAGATTATCCATGCACCTGAGTTTTCTAGTATTATCACACCAAAAACCATCGCTGTAGATACTATCATGCACTTTATCCACGGTCGTGCCAATGCCCAATATTCAGATCTTCAAGCGATGCACCACCTTGCAAATGGACATATTGAGACTCTTCAATTTCTCATCAAGGAAGCCAATAAAATGACTGGCAAACCCTTGTCTCAACTTAAATTCAAAAAAGATATTTTAATTGCTGCTATTATCCGCAACGGAAAAACAATCTTCCCAACTGGCGAAGATAGCCTTCAAGTCGGTGATAAGTTAGTTGTCATCACACTACTATCAAATATCACCAAGATCTATGATCTGTTAGAGAGGTAAGCTATGAATAGAAGTATGGTACGATTTCTTCTTGCAAAGCTACTCTTGATCGAGGCTGGTCTACTCTTAGTTCCAGTTTGCATTGCTCTTTATTATCGAGAATCGAGTCAAGTTTTTACAGCTCTTTTCTCTACCATCGGGATCCTTGTTGTTCTAGGTCTTCTTGGAATCATCAGCAAGCCTAAAAAACAGCGAATCTATGCAAAAGAAGGGGTCTTAATTGTAGCCCTCTGTTGGATCCTCTGGTCATTCTTTGGTGCCCTTCCCTTTGTCTTTTCAGGGCAAATTCCCAATATGATAGACGCCTTCTTTGAGATTAGTTCTGGCTTCACAACAACTGGAGCAACCATTTTAAATGATGTTTCGGTCTTAAGTCGTTCTCTTCTATTTTGGAGGAGTTTTACCCACCTCATCGGAGGGATGGGGGTACTGGTTTTTGCCCTAGCTATTATGGACAATGCTAAAAATAGTCACCTAGAAGTTATGAAGGCTGAGGTTCCAGGACCAGTATTTGGTAAGGTTGTGTCTAAGCTAAAAAATACAGCCCAAATCCTTTACATCCTCTACCTGGCTATGTTTGCCCTCTTTGTGGTTATTTATTCCCTTGCTGGGATGCCACTCTACGATAGTTTTGTTATCGCTATGGGTACTGCTGGTACTGGTGGCTTTACTGTTTATAATGACGGAATTGCCCACTATCACAGTTCTCTCATTACCTATCTGACAAGTATCGGGGTTTTGATGTTTGGTGTCAATTTCAACCTCTACTACTATCTCATGCTCCGTCGTATTAAGGAATTCTTTTTTGATGAAGAACTCCGAGCATATCTCTTGATTGTAGCCATATCTACTGGTCTAATCACACTCAACACGCTTCACCTCTATAGCGGAGTTTCTCAAAGTTTTGAGATGGCCTTCTTCCAAGTATCTAACATCATTACCACTACTGGTTTTGGATATGGAGATATCACGAACTGGCCTTTGTTCTCTCAATACATCTTGCTAATGCTGATGGCAATCGGTGGGTCTGCTGGTTCTACCGCTGGTGGTCTCAAGATCATCCGTGGAGTCATCCTGTCTAAAATTGCTAAAAATCAAATTTTGTCTACCATATCACCTCACCGTGTGTTAACCCTTCATGTTAATAAAACGGTTATTGATAAGGATACCCAGCACAAGATCCTGAAGTATTTTGTGGTTTATATCATGATTCTACTCAGTTTGATTTTCATCGTCAGTTTAGATACCAATAATTTAATGGTTGTCACGAGTGCTGTTTTCAGTTGTTTTAACAATATCGGTCCTATTTTAGGAACAACTGCAAGTTTCTCAATTTTTAGTCCATTTTCAAAACTTCTACTATCCTTTGCAATGATTGCAGGACGTCTTGAAATCTATCCAATCATACTGCTCTTTATGAAGCGCACTTGGTCTAAACGTTAGAACAATCAACTTTACACCCTATCTCCCCTCTTCAAGGAACCCTTGAAGGGGGATTTTTTAGTTTCAAAAGACAAGACAGCTCTAAAAATCGACAATTGGGAATTTAAGGATTTTTCTCTCCTATCTTTTAGCTATAATAAGAAAAAAATATAGGGGATACTTTATGGAAAAAGTCATAAAATCAATTCGACTACTCTTGTTCTTTGCCTTAATCCAACTGGCATTTTGTAGTTGTATCTTTTGGTCTGGAACCTCTCTAGCCCTCAAACAATCCTGTTTTTATTTTCTACTGGCTTTATTGGGCTTATCTGGGTCTTGTGCCTTTATGCATTATTTATCTAGTCACAACCTGAAAAGAGATAGACTGATTGATAGGAGTCGCTTTATCTTTTTATTTTATAGTATGATGATTGTGGTCAACCTCTGCGGGGTTGGACTGGTTCTATCAGATACTATCGTTACTGTCAACTTACTTCAAAAAAAAGCTGTAGAACTCATCCTCCCCTCCTTCTTTTTTCTCTTTGGAGTTGATCTTATTACCTTTCTCCCCTTGAAAAAATGGAAAAGGTTGCAAAAAAATTCCAGTAGCAAGGAAGTGAGATTTTCCATCATCATTATTTCCATTTTAATCTTCCTACGTAATCCAATCACCATTTTATCCATCGCTTTTTATATTGGCCTTGGCGCTTTATTTCTCAGTTTTTTATTCCCAAAAAACTTAAGAGAAGAGGTGTCATTCTACAGTCATTTGATTCGGGATATTCTATTTGTCGTCTGTACCTTCCTCTTATGGTAACAAATAGAATCCTTGCAATAATTATGTTATAATTAAAAAAAATTTTAGGAGATACATCAATGAACTTTTTTAAAGATTTTCGTAAACGACTCGCTTGGTTTGGGATTTTGTTAGTAGCTATCTTTCTATCTCAGACTCCTATGCTAACTCTAGCTATACTAACTAAAATTCAGTTTAATCCAATCTGGTCAACAATTCTTGTGTCCCTTATTTCGATTCTTGTACTTGCTATCTTTTTATACGGAGCCCATAAGAGCAAGTTGCTGGATTTAAAATCTAAACTTCTCACCATTAACGATCTTCCTCGCATTGTCTTAAGCTATCTAGCTATTTATGTTGGAAATCTTGTGGGTGGAATCTGGTTACAACTCGTGAAACAAACAACAACTGCTAATCAACAAGTAATTAACAACCTTGTTTCTGAAAGCTCTCTGATTAGCAGTTTCTTCCTCATCGTTTTAATCGCACCTATTTGTGAAGAAATCATTTGTCGCGGGATTATTCCTACCAAACTCTTCCAAGGCTACGAAAAGTTTGGCTATGTCATTGGTTGGCTAATCTTCCTCCTTGCACATATGCCTTCTAATCTCCCTTCCTTCTTGATTTATGGTTGGATGTCAGCCGTCCTCACTTGGACTGCTTATCGTACCAGACGTTTGGAAATGTCTATCTCGGTCCATATGCTACTTAATAGTATCAGCTTCATCTTACTGGCACTCTTCACAATTTTTATGAAAAATTTCGGTATCTAATACCCAACTATTCATTCCTTTAGGCTAGATCAATCGTCCTGGTCTAAGGGATTTTTTTGTTTCAAGCAGCACTTTATCTCGGAAAAATTCATTTTTTCTACCATCTTAAAAAAATTTTTTTAAATATTTTAAAAATATTTTTATGCATAAATTTTATAGAATATAAAAATAAGTTAATTCAACATGTATATTTGTGAATATTCTTATAAAAAAATGTAAGAAATCCTTTAAAATAGGCATTTTTAAGCCTTTTAGGCCTTATCATATCTCTTGTAATGCATATTAATTTGTGATACTATTAATTTGTAAGCGATACCAATATAATTTGGTACACACGAGAAAAAAGGAGGATTCACATGTCTTCACATCCAATTCATGTTTTCTCAGAAATTGGAAAACTGAAAAAAGTTATGTTGCACCGTCCGGGTCAAGAATTAGAAAACTTGATGCCAGATCACCTTGAGAGGTTGCTCTTTGATGACATCCCATTCTTAGCAGATGCCCAAAGTGAACACGACGCCTTTGCTCAGGCACTCCGTGACGAAGGAATCGAAGTGCTCTATCTTGAACAATTGGCTGCTGAATCATTAACTTCTCCTGAAATACGTGACCAGTTCATCGAAGAATACCTCAACGAAGCAAATATTCGTGGTCGACAAACTAAAAATGCCATCCGAAAACTGCTTCATGATATTGACGACAACCTTGAACTGATTAAGAAAACAATGTCAGGTGTTCAAAAAGTTGAATTACCTGACATCCCTGAAGAAGGCAAAGGATTAACTGACTTGGTTGAATCTAACTATCCGTTTGCCATCGATCCAATGCCAAATCTTTACTTCACTCGCGACCCATTTGCGACTATCGGGAATGCAGTATCACTCAATCACATGTACGCCGATACACGCAATCGCGAAACACTTTATGGTAAGTACATCTTCAAGCATCACCCAATCTATGGTGGTAAGGTAGAGCTCATCTATAATCGTGAAGAAACCACTCGTATCGAAGGTGGAGATGAACTTGTTCTTTCAAAAGATGTCCTAGCAGTTGGGATTTCTCAACGGACCGATGCCGCTTCTATCGAAAAACTCTTGGTTAATATCTTCAAAAAAAATGTTGGCTTCAAGAAAGTTTTGGCTTTTGAATTTTCAAACAGCCGTAAGTTCATGCACTTGGATACCGTCTTCACCATGGTAGACTATGACAAATTTACAATCCACCCTGAAATCCAAGGCAACCTTCGTGTTTATTCCGTTACTTACGAAAATGAAGAACTCAAGATTGTTGAAGAAAAAGGAGATTTGGCAGAACTCCTTGCTCAAAACCTTGGTTTAGAAAAAGTTACACTCATTCCTTGTGGTGATGGGAATATCGTTGCAGCTGCTCGTGAACAATGGAATGATGGCTCTAACACACTCGCTATTGCACCAGGTGTCGTAGTCGTTTATGAACGCAACACTGTGACAAATAAGAAACTTGAAGAATATGGACTTCGTCTCATTAAGATTCGCGGACGGGAATTGGTACGTGGACGTGGTGGACCTCGTTGCATGTCAATGCCGTTTGAACGCGAAGACATTTAGATTCTTCCTATTTCTGCCTAGCATCTGCTAGCAGAATCATGCTTGTTAGAAAAGGATATATAGAATGATACATTCAGTATTTCAAGGAAGAAGTTTTCTAGCTGAAAAAGATTTTACCCGTGCAGAGCTCGAATATTTGATTGGACTTTCAGCTCACTTGAAGGATCTTAAAAAACGAAACATCGAACACCGCTATCTAGCTGGTAAAAATATTGCTCTTTTATTTGAAAAAACTTCTACACGTACACGCGCAGCCTTCACTACTGCAGCAATTGATCTTGGTGCACATCCAGAATACCTAGGGGCCAACGATATTCAACTAGGTAAAAAAGAAACTACTGAAGATACCGCAAAAGTTTTGGGACGTATGTTTGATGGTATTGAATTCCGTGGTTTTAGTCAAGATATGGTTGAGGAATTAGCTAAATTCTCTGGTGTTCCTGTTTGGAATGGCTTGACGGATAAATGGCACCCAACTCAAATGCTTGCAGACTATTTGACAGTACTAGAAAATTTCGGACATCTTGAAGGTTTGACTTTGGTTTACTGTGGTGACGGCCGTAATAATGTTGCCAATAGCCTTCTAGTAACAGGAGCCATCCTTGGGGTGAACGTTCATGTCTTTTCACCAAAAGAACTTTTCCCAGATCAAGCAGTTGTTGCTCTGGCTGAGGGATATGCCAAAGAAAGTGGGGCTCACATTCTCATCACAGAAGATGCTGACGAAGCTGTAAAAGGGGCTGATGTCCTTTACACTGATGTTTGGGTATCTATGGGCGAAGAAGATAAGTTTGCAGAACGCGTCGCTTTGCTAAAACCTTACCAAGTCAATATGGATCTTGTTAAGAAAGCAGGCAATGAAAACTTAATCTTCCTCCACTGCTTACCAGCCTTTCATGATACAAACACAATCTATGGCAGACAAGTAGCTGAGAAATTTGGCGTTAAAGAAATGGAAGTAACTGATGAGGTCTTCCATAGCAAATATGCTCGTCAGTTTGATCAAGCAGAAAATCGTATGCACACCATTAAAGCCGTTATGGCTGCTACACTAGGAAATCTCTACATTCCTAAAGTGTGATACAAACTATAAGAAACAGCTTAGGGACTGAGACTAGTGTTTTAGTCCGGTCCCTTTTTGTAGTAGTAACGAGCTCTGAGTTGGAGTTTGCTGATAGTCACCATTCAAGCAAAAACCTCATAACAATAACAATTAACTGTCTTCCAGTTATTCGCAATTTCAACTCAACTCGTCTGTCAAAAGTCTTTCTTCTCAATTTCCAAATCCAAGCTTTTAACCAAAATTGGCTTTTGTTCATCCAAAAGAAAGGAGCGCTCATGTCTCATCGTAAAATCGTTGTCGCTCTTGGAGGAAATGCCATTCTTTCCACAGATCCATCTGCTCAAGCTCAAGAAGCCGCTCTGGCAGAAACAGCACGCCATCTGGTGAAACTCATCCAAAATGGCGATGAATTGATTATCACCCATGGCAATGGACCGCAAGTCGGTAACCTCCTCCTCCAACACCTAGCAGCGAATTCCGAAAAAAACCCTGCCTTTCCTCTCGATTCACTTGTTGCTATGACAGAGGGTAGCATCGGTTTTTGGCTCCAGAATGCTCTGGAAAATGCTTTACAGGATATTCATCTTGATAAAACTGTCGTTTCTGTTGTCACACAAGTTGTCGTGGACAAGAATGATCCTGCCTTTCTCAATCCAAGTAAACCCATTGGTCCATTCTACTCAGAAGAAGAGGCTAAAGCAGAAAGCGAAAAAACTGGGGCTAACTTTAAAGAAGATGCAGGTCGTGGTTGGCGTAAGGTAGTGGCTTCTCCAAAACCTGTTTATATCAAAGAAATCGATAGTATACGCACACTCTTGGACAAGGGACAAATTGTCATCGCAGCAGGCGGTGGAGGTATTCCTATCACCAAAAATAAAAACGGTTACTTCTCAGGAGTAGAAGCTGTCATCGATAAGGATTTTGCATCGCAATGCTTGGCAGAGCTAGTCGAAGCAGATCTCTTCATCATTTTAACTGGCGTCGATTATGCCTATATCAACTATAACAAACCAAATCAAGAAAAGTTGGAACGGGTAACTGTAAGTCAACTTCAAAAATACATTCAAGAGGGGCAATTTGCTCCTGGTAGTATGCTACCAAAAATCCAAGCTGCCATTGATTTTGTGACTAATCGTCCAGCAGGAAAAGCAGTTATCACTTCTCTTATCAATCTAGGAGCTTTGATTGAATCTGAAAGTGGAACAATCATCGTGAAAGATGAATAGTTTAGTCATACCTTTCAAGAAAGTTTAGTCAGCACTCTTGCCACATCATTCGTTTTTATACTGTGTGACATAGTTTAGGAGGAAAAACAAATGAGTGAAAATAAAAAAAGGTTTCAAATGCCTTCAGCATACACTGTTTTGATTATCATCATTACCATCATGGCAGTTTTAACCTGGATCATTCCAGCAGGTAAGTATGATACCAATGAAGCAGGTAACCTCATCGCAGGTACCTATCAAACTGTTGACTCAAATCCTCAAGGGATTTACGATGTCCTCATGGCACCAATTCGTGCCATGCTCGGTCACAAACCAACCAGCGCTGCTATCGACGTTGCCTTCTTTATCCTTATGGTCGGAGGTTTCCTTGGTGTCGTAAATGCTACTGGTACACTCGATGTAGGAATTGCCTCCATCGTTAAAAAATATAAGGGCCACGAAAAAATGTTGATTCTCATCCTCATGCCCCTCTTCGCACTTGGAGGAACTACTTATGGTATGGGAGAAGAAACTATGGCCTTCTATCCCCTTCTTATTCCTGTGATGATGGCAGTTGGTTTTGATAGTATTACTGCCGTAGCCATCATCTTACTAGGTTCTCAAGTTGGTTGTTTGGCATCTACATTGAATCCATTTGCTACTGTTATTGCTTCTGATACTGCAGGCATTTCATCCATGGATGGTGTTATTCTCCGTGTTATCTTCTGGTTTGTAATGACTGGACTCAGTACCTACTTCGTCTATCGTTATGCAGAAAAGATTCAGAAAGATCCGACTAAATCACTCGTTTACGCTCAACGCGAAGAAGATATTAAACACTTCAATGTTTCTGACAATGAGGATACACCGTCTACCTTGAGCAAGAAACAAAAACATGTTCTCGCTTTATTTGTAGTAACCTTTATCATTATGATTGCAAGTTTCATCCCTTGGGTTGATTTGCATGTTACTATCTTTGAAGACTTCAAAAATTGGTTAATCGGTTTTCCTGTAATCGGAGGCATCATCGGTTCATCTGCTCAACCATTCGGTAGCTGGTACTTCCCAGAAGGCGCTATGCTCTTTGCCGTCATGGGGATCTTGATTGGTGTTGTCTATGGTCTTAAAGAAGGAAAAATCGTCTCTACCTTCTTAACTGGTGCTGCAGATTTGCTTTCAGTAGCCTTGATTTGTGCGGTTGCTCGTGGTATCCAAGTTATCATGAACGATGGTATGATTACTGCAACCATTCTACATTGGGGTGAAGTTGGCCTTCAAGGTCTCTCTCCTCAAATCTTCATCGTATTAACCTATATCTTCTACCTACCTATGTCCTTCCTCATTCCTTCTTCATCTGGTCTGGCTAGTGCAACCATGGGGATCATGGCTCCTCTTGGAGAATTTGTCAATGTCAAAGCCAGCCTGATTGTTACTGCCTACCAATCTGCATCTGGTGTCCTTAACCTAGTGACTCCTACTTCAGGTATTGTCATGGGAGCTCTTGCTCTCGGTCGTGTCAGCCTTGGAACTTGGTGGAAATTTGTCGGAAAACTTGTTATCTCAATTGTCATTGCAAGTATTCTACTTCTTATCTTGGGTACCCTAGTGCCATTCTTATAGTCAAAAGGGGAAATACGGATGAAATCCTATATTACAGAATCAATCAAAGAGGATTTTCTTCAAAGTTTGAAAACAATCATCTCTTATCCTTCTGTTCTCAATGAAGGTGAAAATGGCACTCCCTTTGGTCAAGCCATTCAAGATGTCCTGAAAAAAACGCTAGACTTGTGTCAAGATCTTGGTTTTAAAACCTATCTTGATACTCAAGGATATTATGGGTATGCAGAAGTTGGTGAGGGGGATCTCCTTGCCATCCTCTGCCACCTAGATGTAGTTCCTGCAGGCGATTTGACAGAGTGGGAAACTCCTCCATTTGAAGCTAGTATCAGAGATGGGCGGATTTATGGTCGGGGCTCGCAGGATGATAAAGGACCTTCTCTTGCAGCACTTTACGCAGTCAAAAGCTTACTTGACCAAGGAATTCAATTCAAAAAACGGGTTCGTTTCATATTTGGTACTGATGAGGAAACTCTTTGGCGTTGCATGGCAAGATATAATGCCCTTGAAGAACAGGCCAGCATGGGATTTGCTCCTGACTCATCATTCCCATTAACCTATGCAGAAAAAGGGCTCCTTCAGGTCAAACTTCATGGACCTGGATCAGAACAACTCACCTTAGATATAGGTGGAGCCTTTAATGTCGTACCTGATAAGGCAACTTATCTAGGACCACTTATGGAACAACTCCAAGAAGGTCTAATAGCTGCCGGCTACGATTATCAACAAAATGACCAGAGCATTACCGTTCTAGGTGTATCTAAGCATGCCAAAGATGCCAGCCAAGGGATTAATGCAGTCATTCGATTAGCCACCGTCCTTGATTCCATTCAATCCCATCCTGCACTTACATTTCTTGCCAAAGAAGTTGGGCAAGAGGGTCAAGGAAAAGGAATCTTTGGTGATATCAGTGACCAGCCTTCTGGACATTTATCCTTTAATGTGGCCGCCTTAATCATTACTCCCGAAAGTTCTGAAATTCGAATTGATATCCGAATCCCAGTCCTTACTGACAAGGATGAACTTGTCAATCAGCTGATAGAGTGTGCAAAATCTTACCAACTTAGCTACCAAGAATTTGACTATCTAGCACCACTTTACGTGGCAAGAGATAGTATGCTCGTCACTACACTCATGCAGGTTTATGAAGAAAAAACTGGTGACAATAGTCCTGCTCTATCATCTGGCGGTGCAACCTTTGCACGTACGATGCCAAACTGTGTCGCTTTTGGTGCCCTCTTCCCAGGAAGAGAGCAAACGGAACACCAAGCAAATGAATATGCAATCCTAGATGATCTCTATCATGCTATGGATATCTATGCTGAAGCTGTTTACCGATTAGCGACCTAAAAAAGACCTCCTAAACTCCGTCCCTCACCAGGGCGGAGTTTTAGGAATTTTGTTAACACCAGCCTACAAGAAAAGCCAAGAAGATATTTTTCTTGGCTTTTTTCAATAGATTTGAGGTATGGGACCAACTAAGGTACTCATTTTCCGCTACAAAACGCAATTAGTATGACAA
Organism: Streptococcus sp. HMSC061D10; assembly: GCF_001808865.1. Taxonomy (NCBI): domain Bacteria; kingdom Bacillati; phylum Bacillota; class Bacilli; order Lactobacillales; family Streptococcaceae; genus Streptococcus; species Streptococcus sp. HMSC061D10. The sequence continues at coordinate 287,548 of NZ_KV795020.1, forward strand.
TGGCAGGCAGCTAGACCACTTTCTAACTGTTACCAATTGTTAGATTACGACACGAAGAGGCGAAAACGATTATTTTTCGTCGATGAGTTAGTAAGGCAGGTAGGTAATACACTATCTAATCCTTACGACGGAAAGTTTTACTAGTGGAGCGCCTAGCCAAGTTCCATAGAAACTTGGCGTTAGTTACTTAGATTGTTATACAACCACATAAATTTACTGAACTACGACACAGAGTTTGGCAAATCGATTTCATTTGCCAAACGCAGTTAGTAAGACAGGTAGCTAGACCACTTCCTTTCTGTTACGACGGCAAAGCCCACGAATCGATACCATTCGTGGGCTTTGCCTAGTGAAGCGTTTAGGTAAACCGTCTTAGTGGATAGTGTTTATTAGATTACGACACTTAGTTTTACAAATCGATTCCATTTGTAAAACTAAGTTAGTGAGGCAGTTAGGCAAGTCTTATAGGACTTGCCGTAGTCTACTTAGATTGCTTTGCAATCAAGTAGACTTACTGAATCACATCTTTTCCTCTAACTCTACATCCGGATACTTATCTGCAAACCAACGGAGGGCAAAGTCGTTTTCAAAGAGGAAAACAGGCTGGTCAAAGCGGTCTTTGGCAAGGATGTTTCGGCTTGAAGACATACGCTCATCCAGATCTTCAGGTTTGATCCAGCGAACCGTCTTTTTACCCATTGGGCTCATAACCACTTCTGCATTGTACTCATTTTCCATACGATGTTTGAAGACTTCAAACTGCAATTGACCAACGGCACCCAACATATATTCACCTGTTTGGTAGTTGGTATAAAGCTGAATAGCTCCTTCTTGCACCAATTGCTCAATTCCCTTGTGGAAAGATTTTTGTTTCATGACGTTCTTAGCAGAAACTTTCATAAAAATCTCAGGTGTAAAGGTTGGCAATGGTTCAAACTCAAACTTGTTTTTCCCAACAGTTAGCGTATCTCCAACCTGGTAGGTACCAGTATCATAAACCCCGATAATATCTCCCGCTACAGCATTAGTGACATTCTCACGACTTTCAGCCATAAACTGAGTAACATTTGACAGCTTAGCTCCCTTACCAGTACGAGGGAGATTGACACTCATACCACGCTCGAATTCACCCGATACGATACGGACAAAGGCGATACGGTCACGGTGACGAGGATCCATGTTGGCTTGAATTTTAAAGACAAATCCTGAGAAGTCTTTGTTATAAGGATCAACAATTTCTCCGTCTGTTTTCTTGTGTCCATGAGGTTCTGGAGCAAACTTGAGGAAGGTTTCTAAGAAAGTCTGCACACCAAAATTAGTCAAGGCTGATCCAAAGAATACCGGAGTCAATTCACCCGCAAGAATGGCTTCTTCTGAGAATTCATTTCCTGCTTCTTGCAAGAGTTCGATGTCATCCTTGACTTGCTCGTAGAATGGGTTGCTAGCAAATAGTTTGTCCCCATCTTCTAAGCTAGCAAAGCGTTCATCCCCTTTGTAAAGTTCCAAGCGTTGGTTATAGAGGTCATAGAGCCCCTCAAAGGCTTTCCCCATCCCGATTGGCCAGTTCATTGGATAACTTGCAATACCCAAGACTTCTTCCAATTCTTGCAAGAGATCTAGTGGTTCACGACCGTCACGGTCTAGCTTGTTCATGAAGGTAAAGACTGGAATCCCACGGTGTTTGACAACCTCAAATAACTTTTTGGTTTGGGCCTCGATACCCTTGGCAGAGTCCACAACCATGACAGCCGCATCCACCGCCATCAATGTACGATAGGTATCTTCTGAGAAATCCTCGTGCCCTGGAGTATCTAGGATGTTCACGCGTTTGCCATCGTAGTCAAATTGCATAACAGATGACGTTACCGAAATCCCACGTTGTTTCTCGATATCCATCCAGTCAGATTTGGCAAAGTTACCTGTTTTCTTCCCTTTGACAGTACCTGCCTCACGAATCTCTCCCCCAAAGTAGAGCAACTGCTCTGTAATCGTCGTTTTACCAGCATCCGGGTGGGAGATAATGGCAAAGGTACGGCGTTTTTTAATTTCTTCTTGAATGTTCATAAGTTCTCTTTCTTTCTACTTTTTTAATTATTTCAATTTATAATCACTCTTTATTACATCGGACCCTAACATTCCTTTCAACACTCCATTATATCGGATTTTAGGGAGTTTTTCAATTGCTTACACAAGAAAAAGCAGGTCAAGATAGTAGACCTGCTCTTCAGATTCTTTTGTTGATTATTTATATCTATCACTCTTAATATCGCTTCACAGATGAATCGTTTCTAGAGCAATTTTCTTTTGCCAACGTTTTTTAAACAAAATATCAAAGAGCACTAGAGCTGCAGATAGAATGATTGAAACCAGAAGATATTTTATCCATATAGGAGCATCTGGGATAAAAGGTGTGGTATTCAAAAGCCCGTAATTCCCACCTGTGACTTGATTAACTCCAACTAGGAAAAGGTTGAGGACAAAAGTGTAGGCGATAATGCGATACTTTTTAAGTAGGTTTTTATCGTAGTGGTTCATGAGATAGACCAAGGAATTAACCAAGAGAGCATAATGCCCAATCAGGAATGAAAAACTGGTAATATGTGGGAAATCATATGGATCAAAAACCGGATAGCCCAAAGCAAATACTGCCCCACTAGCTCCCATAAGGGCAAAATACTGCTTGGTTTTCCATTTATCTGGCAAGAAAACTACTGCAAGCATGGCCAAGCGGCAATGGTAAAGAGGCAGACTGTTCGAAAATGGAATGCTAAAACCAATATACCAAGTGTAAAGAGCTAGCAGTTGCGCTATTTGAATCCACTTAAATAATCGAACAAATTTGGGATTTTTGTAGTAAGTAAAAGAAGCATAAATAGACAAGGCAAGAAGACCTATCATGACACCGTACCAAAAAATCGGAATAGGCGGTGGCGTCGTTTGGGTTCTTGTAATAAAATGATGCATAAAGTCTCCTTAATGTAACGATTTCAGTTGTATATTAACTATTCTTATGTTTATATTTAACGAGTTGATTGATAAGGATGAGAATACCTGTCATCAAACTAGTCACTATCAAATAGTTAAGCAAACTACCATGATCCCCAATCACAGGGGGCTTGCTCATAAAGCCATAATTCCCTCCTGTTGCAAGATTAGCTAGAAAGATAATAGCATTGACGCCAAAGGTCATCTGGCATATTTTCCAAGTATCCCCTTTTTCAACTTTATAATATCTAACAAGATAAATCAAGCAGTTAGCTAAGAGGGCCCAGTGACCGAAAACATTGTTAACCGAGGAAACATGAGGAAAAGGAAAAGGATGGAAGACTGGATAAACTAAAGCCATAATAGAACCAAATACTCCAACCAGGGCAAAATATTGTTTAAAAAAGGTCTTGTTAGGAGCAAAAAGAATCATCCACATAGCCATACGACTATGGTAAAAAGGGAGAGCCTCAGACAAGGGCAGGCGTGCCGAAATATACCAAGCGTTGATAATCAGTAATTGAATCAATTGTCCCCAATACCAAAAGTTTCTGTAACCTTTAGATGATGCGAAACGAATCGATAAAACAGCTATGATTACCAAAGAAGTAGGTAATAAGAAGTACCACGTCCCCAAATGAGGAGGAACTGTCTTTTTACTGGTAAAAAGTAAATCCCAAATTTTCATATGTCCTCCTTAACTTGTTCGAATCGGTCAATGTCTCCATCTTGTTTACCGACTAAAAACCAATGCTGTTCTTGCTTCTATTTTCAACCATTATATCGAATTAAAAACCATTTTTCAATTTCTATTTCTTTTTAGCTTAGCTCACCTTATTTATAGGAAAATATGGTAAAATAGAACAGATAAATAATCATCATTTCACGAAAGGATACCAGATGAAAATTACGCAAGAAGAGGTAACTCACGTTGCCAATCTTTCAAAATTAAAATTCTCAGAAGAAGAAACTGCTGAGTTTGCGACAACCTTGTCTAAGATTGTTGATATGGTCGAATTGCTCGGTGAAGTCGACACTACTGGTGTTGAACCAACGACTACCATGGCAGATCGTAAGACCGTTCTTCGCCCAGACGTAGCCGAAGAAGGAACTGACCGTGATCGCTTATTTAAAAATGTACCTGAAAAAGATAACTACTATATCAAGGTACCAGCTATCCTGGATGATGGAGGAGATGCCTAATGACTTTTAACAATAAAACGATTGAAGAGTTGCACAACCTCCTTGTATCTAAGGAAATTTCTGCAACCGAACTAACGCAAGCAACGATTGAAGATATCAAGGCGCGTGAAGAGGCTATCAATGCCTTTGTGACTATCGCTGAAGATCAAGCTCTTGCTCAAGCTAAAGCTATTGACGAAACTGGAATTGACGCTGATAATGTCCTTTCAGGAATTCCGCTAGCTGTTAAGGATAACATCTCTACAGACGGTATCCTCACAACTGCAGCCTCAAAAATGCTCTACAACTACGAGCCAATCTTTGATGCGACAGCTGTTGCCAATGCAAAATCTACGGGCATGATCGTTGTTGGAAAAACTAACATGGACGAGTTTGCCATGGGTGGATCAGGTGAGACTTCTTACTACGGTGCTACTAAAAATGCTTGGGACCACAGCAAGGTTCCTGGTGGATCATCAAGTGGTTCAGCTGCAGCTGTAGCTTCTGGACAAGTCCGCTTATCACTTGGTTCTGATACTGGTGGTTCTATCCGCCAACCTGCTGCCTTTAACGGGATTGTTGGTCTCAAACCAACTTACGGAACAGTTTCACGTTTCGGTCTCATTGCCTTTGGTAGCTCATTAGACCAAATTGGTCCTTTTGCACCAACTGTTAAGGAAAATGCGCTCTTGCTCAATGCTATTGCTAGCGAAGATGCAAAAGACTCTACTTCTGCGCCAGTACGCATTGCTGACTTTACTTCAAAAATCGGTCAAGACATTAAGGGCATGAAAATTGCTTTGCCTAAGGAATACCTTGGTGAAGGAATTGACCCAGAAGTCAAAGAAACCATCCTTAACGCTGCTAAACACTTTGAAAAACTTGGTGCTATCGTTGAAGAAGTGAGCCTTCCTCACTCTAAATACGGTGTGGCAGTCTACTACATCATCGCTTCATCAGAAGCTTCATCAAACTTACAACGTTTTGATGGTATCCGCTATGGTTTCCGTGCTGAAGACGCTAAAAACTTGGACGAGATTTACGTTAATACTCGCAGCCAAGGATTTGGTGATGAAGTGAAACGTCGTATCATGCTTGGAACTTTCAGCCTTTCATCAGGTTATTACGATGCCTATTACAAGAAGGCTGGTCAAGTTCGTACCCTCATCATCCAAGATTTTGAAAAAGTCTTTGCAGATTACGATCTCATCCTTGGTCCAACAGCTCCAAGCGTGGCCTTTGATTTGGATTCACTCAACCACGATCCAGTTGCCATGTACTTGGCTGACCTCTTGACCATCCCAGTCAACTTGGCTGGACTTCCAGGAATTTCGATTCCTGCTGGATTCTCTCAAGGTCTACCTGTCGGGCTCCAATTGATTGGTCCTAAATACTCAGAAGAGACTATCTACCAAGCTGCTGCTGCTTTTGAAGCAACAACAGACTACCACAAACAACAACCCGTGATTTTTGGAGGTGATAACTAATGAACTTTGAAACAGTTATTGGACTTGAAGTCCACGTAGAGCTTAACACCAATTCAAAAATCTTCTCACCTACTTCTGCCCACTTCGGAAACGACCAAAATGCCAACACAAATGTGATTGACTGGTCTTTCCCTGGCGTACTGCCAGTTCTCAATAAGGGTGTTGTCGATGCTGGTATCAAGGCAGCTCTTGCCCTCAACATGGACATCCACAAGAAGATGCACTTTGATCGCAAAAACTACTTCTATCCTGATAATCCTAAAGCCTATCAAATTTCTCAATTTGATGAGCCAATCGGATACAACGGCTGGATTGAAGTGGAGTTAGAAGATGGTACAACTAAGAAAATTGGTATTGAACGTGCTCACCTAGAGGAAGACGCTGGTAAGAACACCCACGGTACAGATGGTTTCTCTTATGTCGACCTTAATCGTCAAGGCGTGCCATTGATTGAGATTGTATCTGAAGCCGACATGCGCTCACCAGAAGAAGCCTACGCTTATCTAACAGCCCTCAAGGAAGTGATCCAATACGCTGGTATCTCTGACGTTAAGATGGAAGAAGGTTCTATGCGTGTAGATGCCAACATCTCCCTTCGTCCTTATGGTCAAGAGAAATTCGGTACCAAGACAGAGTTGAAAAACCTCAACTCCTTCTCAAACGTTCGTAAAGGTCTTGAATACGAAGTGCAACGTCAGGCTGAAATCCTTCGCTCAGGTGGTCAAATCCGCCAAGAAACACGTCGTTATGACGAAGCGAACAAGGCAACTATCCTCATGCGTGTCAAGGAAGGTGCTGCAGACTACCGCTACTTCCCAGAACCAGACCTACCACTCTTTGAAATCTCAGATGAATGGATCGAAGAAATGCGTACTGAATTGCCAGAGTTTCCAAAAGAACGCCGTGCTCGCTACGTATCTCAACTTGGTCTATCAGACTACGATGCTATCCAGTTGACTGCCAATAAAGTCACTTCTGATTTCTTTGAAAAAGCTGTCGCCCTCGGTGGTGATGCTAAACAAGTTTCTAACTGGCTCCAAGGTGAAGTCGCTCAATTCTTGAACGCCGAAGGTAAGACACTGGAACAAATCGAATTGACACCTGAAAACTTGGTTGAAATGATTGCCATCATCGAAGACGGTACGATTTCATCTAAGATTGCCAAGAAAGTCTTTGTCCACCTTGCTAAAAATGGTGGAGGTGCTCGTGAATACGTGGAAAAAGCTGGTTTGGTTCAAATCTCAGATCCAGATATCCTGATTCCAATTATCCACCAAGTCTTTGCGGATAACGAAGCCGCTGTTGCCGACTTCAAGTCAGGAAAACGTAACGCTGACAAGGCCTTCACAGGATTCCTCATGAAAGCAACCAAGGGTCAAGCCAACCCACAAGTAGCCCTTAAACTACTTGCCCAAGAATTAGCTAAGTTGAAAAACGATCAATAATCAATCTCAATATAACTGTCACAAGTTGATGACATCAGTCATTGCTTGATGCCTTGCACTTTGTACTCACATAGTTAGGAGACATATGAAAAAGTTATATACTCTTCTCGCCACTTGTTTATTGTTGTTCTTCTTCACGCCATTTAACTCAATTGATGCTGGCGTTGGCCATTCGCGAAGTGGTAGCTCTAGCCGAAGTAGTTCAAGAAGTAGCAGCCGCAGTAGCTCAAGTCGTAGCTCTTCTTATAGAAGTAGCAATCGCTCTGGAAGCAGCTCCTCTAGTTCAGGTGGCTCTTTAGGTACTGGTATGAACATGCTTATCATGTTTGGTGTCGGAGGATTCTTACTCTACATGTTCATCAAATATCTAAACGACCTGAATTCATCTTCTGGCAAGTCTTACGGTAGTTCAACTGGATATAATCCACCTAGCCATCGCCGAGTAGAACACAACACACTAGCTGTTAGTCGTATCAAATATGGTGATCCAAACTTTGATGCTGATGCCTTCGCTTCATGGGTTAAAGAAGTCTATATTCAGTTACAGGCAGCCTGGACTAAAAAGGATTGGAATTTGGTTCGCTCTCTCGAAAGTACTAGTCTCTATTCCCAACATAGTACTCAACTCGAAGATCATATTCGGGCAAAAACAACCAATGTTTTAGAAAAAGTCTATGTTGAAAATATCCGCATCAAAGATTTCTATGAAAATCCTGATGGTAACGATACCCTTGTTGTTATCTTGTCATCTACACTCAGAGACTATGTCATTGAAGACCAAAGCAAACGTGTCATCGAAGGTGATCCTCAAGAGGACTTGTTTACAGTCTATCAAATGAACTTCATCCGCAAACATGGTAGCCAAACAGAAAACAATGTTCAAGATGAAGCTGTTAGCGACCACTGTCCAAACTGTGGTGCACCATTGAAAATCTCAGCTATCAGTAAATGTGACTACTGCGGAGCTGAGCTCACACGTAGTCCAAACCAATGGGTACTCGATACCTACGATGTTGTGGATGAAGACGAACTTTATAATTAGGAGGAAATTATGGGATTTATTCGTGCCGCCCTATCTTCAGGGCTTAATAGTTTCAACGATAGCAAATTTAAAGAAGCGATCGTACTTCCAAATAACCTAACAGCAGATGCTTTGGCCATTAAAGGGCAACTTCTTTCAAAAGATCCAGACGGCAAATCTAGACAAAGCAATCAAAACACTGGACTACTAACAGATGGTAGTGTCGTTATTGTTCCTCAAGGCTATGTCGCTATTCTAGTGAACAACGGTACCTTCCTTGGAGATGTCTTAGAAGCTGGTAGCCACGAATGGCGTTCAGGAGATAATGCCTGGCTCCTTGAAAAAGGTGGTATAAAGGGTACTTGGGAAAACTTCAAAAACCGCTTCTCTTTTGGTGGTCAAGTCATTACCCAACAAGAAATCATCTTTATTCGTATGCAACCCGTTTCCGGAAATAAATTCGGTACACAAAATGCTGTAGAATACTTCAGTGAACGTTATCAACAACTGCTCAACATCCGTTTCTATGGCTTATTTGATATCAAAGTTGCTGATCCAGTCCTATTCTATGTTAGCTCCATCAGTCAACAAATTGAAGACCATAAAGCCTTTACATTACAAAATGTAGCTCAAGGAACACTCCGACAAAATATCGCACCAAAGATTGCCATTGCAATTGCTAAATTTACCAATGAAAACAAGGTAGATATCTATAGCCTTAATGCCAATCAAGATACTTTCAATGAACTAGCTAAACAAGAAGTTAACAAGGTATGGGCTGGACTTTATGGGATTGAAACAACCAACATCCTGCTTGAAGATTTGAGCTATGATCAAGAAAGCTTAGATATTGTCCGTAAGCTTGATAGCGAGCTTGTCGCTATGAAGTACAATACGATTGAGATTGAAGAACGTCGTGCTCGTAATGAAGCTCTCATCGCTGCTGCTAACAATGAAGGCAATGGCAATGGTATGAACATGATTATGGGAATGAACCTAGGACAAACACTTGGTGGTCAACTCAACCAACAAGCCCAAACTCAAGCCCCTGTTCAAAATAACGGGCAAGCTGCAAGCAAGAACTTTTACATCGAGGTAGACGGTAAGTATGTTCTCGTAACCAAAGATGAAGAAGGAAATATCGTACCAGTCAACTAATTCAAGCTCATCTGATATTTGAGAATTATTGCATTTTATGGTACAATAAAGAGTAAACTATTTATTAAAGAGGTAAAATCATGATTGAAGCAAGTAAACTAAAGGCTGGTATGACTTTTGAAACAGCTGAAGGAAAATTGATCCGTGTTTTGGAAGCTAGCCACCACAAACCAGGTAAAGGAAACACTATCATGCGTATGAAATTGCGTGATGTCCGCACTGGTTCAACTTTTGAAACAAGCTACCGCCCAGAAGAAAAATTTGAGCAAGCGATCATCGAAACAGTTCCAGCTCAATACTTGTACAAAATGGACGACACAGCTTACTTCATGAACACAGAAACTTATGACCAATACGAAATTCCTGTTGTGAATGTTGAAAACGAATTGCTTTACATCCTTGAAAACTCAGATGTAAAAATCCAATTCTACGGAACTGAAGTAATCGGTGTAACTGTACCAACTACTGTTGAATTGACAGTTGCTGAAACACAACCATCTATCAAAGGTGCTACTGTTACAGGTTCTGGTAAACCAGCAACAATGGAAACTGGTCTTGTCGTAAACGTTCCAGACTTCATCGAAGCAGGTCAAAAATTGATCATCAACACTGCAGAAGGAACTTACGTTTCTCGCGCCTAATCTCTAGAAACTAGAAAGAGGTCATTCTATGGGAATTGAAGAACAACTTGGCGAAATCGTCATCGCCCCACGTGTACTTGAAAAAATCATTGCTATTGCAACTGCGAAAGTTGAAGGCGTACACTCTTTTTCAAACAAATCAGTATCTGACACCCTTTCAAAACTTTCTCTTGGTCGTGGCGTATATCTAAAAGAAGCAAACGATGAGCTCACAGCTGATATCTACCTCTACCTAGAGTACGGTGTCAAAGTTCCTAAGGTTGCTATGGCTATCCAGAAAGCTGTTAAGGATGCTGTCCGTAACATGGCTGATGTTGAAATCTCTGCTGTCAACATTCACGTTGCAGGTATCGTTCCAGATAAAACACCAAAACCAGAATTGAAAGACTTATTCGACGAGGACTTCCTCAATGACTAGTCCATTATTAGAATCTAGACGTGAACTACGTAAGTGTGCTTTCCAAGCCTTGATGAGTCTTGAATTTGGTTCAGATCTAGAAACTGCTTGTCGCTTCGCCTACACACATGATCGCGAAGATACAGACGTACAACTTCCTAACTTCCTTGTAGAGCTCGTTTCTGGTGTCCAAGCTAAAAAGGATGATCTGGACAAACAAATCACACAACATTTGAAAACTGGTTGGACCATCGATCGTCTGACTTTGGTAGAAAAGAATTTACTACGCCTAGGAGTTTTTGAAATCACTTCATTTGATACTCCTCAACTCGTAGCTGTTAACGAAGCTATTGAACTTGCTAAGAGCTTTTCAGATCAAAAGTCAGCCCGTTTCATCAATGGACTCCTTAGTCAATTTGTGACAGAAGAAGATTAAATAATATAGAGAAAGTGTTTGACAGTTATCAAACACTTTTTTCTTTGCCTTCCACTATCTAAAAAAGTGGTAATAGACATAATTATAAACAAAAATCCAGATAGGTTTTGCATAAGTGAGAAAGTTGAAAAAACTATGGCACAGGATTGTGATTTTTAGATTCTTTGTCCAACGGTAGACAAGGGCATAGAATAGACCGCCTAAACTATAAATGATCAAACTGATAGGATCTCGGTGAGTTAGGATCAAATGACTAAGTCCAAAGATAAGAGCAGATAGGATAACATCCAGATAGTACTTGGACTGGGGGAAAAAGGTATTCATAAAATACCCTCTATCAACCAGTTCCTCCAATATAGGTCCGACGACAACTGTTAAACTAAAACTGAGAACAGTTGATAGAAAAGTTGGTTGCCCATTGGAGTATAGAATCGAAAGAAGGTCTTGAAAGATATACTTGTTATCAATTAAGTGATGAAACTGTAACTGAAAAGCATCCACCAATTGACGATCAAAATAAGTAGCCACTAGACCAACTACAAGGTAAAAGAATCTTGACTTCTTAGAACCCTTTTTTTCAAAAATATAGAGCATCTCTTTCTTTTTGAGCCAGTAGATAAATAATAGCAAAAGAGCTATTACTTCAACTGTTGAAAAGATAGAATAGCCATCTATCCCCCATCCTAAAAACTTAGTTAGATACATAATCCCTAACTCTGGTAGATAAACCGATAAGAATACCAGTAAGATAAAGACTCCCAAATGCCCTAGTTTTTTCATACTCACTCCTAAAAAATTACCTTGATGGAGGAAAAAAATAATACCCCCTTATTCAGTTTATCAGTTACATACTAACCAAACACAGCATAAAATCTATAAAAACTTAGTCTATTCTCTGTAGCACTTATAGATGATCATTCCTTATTATATAATATACATCTTTTTTTATGACTCTCAGTTCCATTTCCTCAACTGTCAATTTTTAATCCTGAAATGAATTTTTGAGAGAAAGCAAAAAGCTAGAACCTTTTTTAGTTCTAGCTGTCTTTTTAATATTTTCTAAAGCGTTGATAACGCTCTTCCAAAAGTTTCTCCGACGATAATTGTTTTAATTGTTCAATTTCTGTTTGAAGTTCATTTTTTACACGAGCTAGCAGCTCTTTGGCAGAGAGGCCTCTCTCTGAAATAACCTTATCTACGACTTCCATCTCCAAAAGTTCATGTGAAGTGATTTTCATCAACTCAGCTGCTTCCATGGCACGCGTACCATCTTTCCACAAGATAGAAGCAAAGCCTTCAGGACTAAGAACTGCATAGATAGAGTTTTCTAGCATCCAAACACGGTCAGCCACTGCTAGAGCTAGAGCTCCACCAGAGCCACCTTCTCCTATAATAATGGCGATAATGGGCACCTTAAGATCGCTCATCTCCATGAGGTTACGAGCAATAGCTTCACCTTGACCACGCTCCTCTGCTCCGACACCAGGATAGGCACCAGCCGTGTTGATAAAGGTTACAACAGGACGACCAAACTTTTCTGCTTGCTTCATCAAACGAAGGGCTTTTCGGTAACCTTCAGGATGAGGTTGACCAAAGTTACGGTTAAGATTATCTTGTAAACTTTTACCTTTTTGGATTCCAACAACAGTCACTGCTTGGTCTCCCAACCAACCGATACCACCAATAATAGCACCATCATCACGGAAGGAGCGATCCCCATGCAACTCAATAAAATCATCAAAAATTCCTGTTGCGAAGTCCAAGGCTGTTACGCGAGTTTGTTCACGAGCTTCTCTAACGATTTTCGCAATATTCATCAACTCTCCCTCCTGTGTAGTCTTACTAATCGAGCAATCGTATCTGGCAATTCTCGCCGTTTAATAATTGCATCTACAAAACCATGTTCCAGTAAAAATTCTGCTTTCTGGAAGTCTTCTGGTAGGTCTTCTCTTACTGTATTTTCAATCACACGGCGTCCAGCAAAACCTACCAAACTTTGGGGTTCTGCCAAGATGATATCCCCTTCCATAGCGAAGGAAGCTGTTACTCCTCCAGTCGTCGGGTCTACAAGGATTGTCAGATAAAAGAGACCTGCATTGGAATGACGTTTGACTGCTGCAGAGATTTTGGCCATCTGCATCAAGCTCATGATTCCTTCCTGCATGCGTGCTCCGCCAGAAGCTGTAAACAATACGACAGGTAATTTTTCAGCGGTCGCATATTCGAACAAGCGAGTGATTTTCTCACCAACAACTGTCCCCATTGACGCCATAATAAAGTTAGAATCCATGATGCCAAGGGCAACCTTCTCTCCCTTAATCAAAGCTGTTCCTGTTACAACAGCCTCATCAAGACCTGTCTTTTCACGCATCAAAGTCAATTTTTTACGATAGCCTGGAAAATTCAAAGGATCCTGAGTCTCAATCCCTTTAAACATTTCCAAAAACGTACCCATATCAATGGTTAAAGCTAAACGCTCTTGAGCTGAAATACGGAAGGTATAGCCACAGTGAGGGCATATACGCTCACTCCCCAAGTCCTTTTGGTAAATCGTATATTTGCAACCTGGACATTGGGAGAAGAGCTCATCTGGAACCTCTGGCTTGATCTGAGGTTGATTTACAGTCGAACGATTGGGATTGATTCGAATATATTTATCTTTTTTACTAAATAGAGCCATACATCCCCCTTTTCAGTCTTATACTATTTTTATACTCAATGAAAATCAAAGGGCAAACTAGAAAGCTAGCCGCAGGTTGCTCAAAGCACTGCTTTGAGGTTGTGGATAAGACTGACGAAGTCAGTCACATATATAATCCAAAGCGAAGCTGACGCGGTTTGAAGAGATTTTCGAAGAGTATTACATTATTCTTTTTCTTGATAGTGTGGTAAGAAAGTTTCCATCAAGAATGAAGTATCGTAGTCCCCTGCTATCACTCGACGATCTGAAATCAAATCGAGTTGGAAATCAGCATTGGTGACAACCCCTTCAATTTCGAGTTCATAAAGAGCTCGTTGCATTTTCATGAGAGCATCAAAACGATTTTCGCCATGAACAATAATTTTAGCAATCATACTATCATAGTATGGCGGAATGGTATAACCTGGATAAACTGCAGAGTCAACACGCAAGCCGACACCACCACTCGGTAGATAAAGATTGGTAATCTTACCAGGACTTGGTGCAAAATTAAAGGCTGGGTTTTCTGCGTTGATACGGCATTCAATAGCATGTCCTTTTAGAACAATATCTTCTTGCTTCAAAGTCAATGGTTGACCTGCTGCGATACGGATTTGTTCCTTGACAATATCCACACCAGAAACAAACTCGGTTACTGGGTGTTCCACTTGGACACGCGTATTCATCTCCATAAAGTAGAATTTCCCAGTTGCTTCATCTAGTAGGAATTCGATGGTACCCGCATTTTCATAACCAACAGACTCCGCTGCACGGACTGCTGCAGCACCAATTTCATTACGAAGTGTTTTCCCAATAGCAATCGAAGGACTTTCTTCTAAAACTTTTTGGTTATTCCGCTGAAGCGAACAGTCACGCTCACCTAGGTGAATCACATGTCCCATCTGGTCAGCAAGAATCTGTACCTCAATATGTCGAGCAGGATAAATCACACGCTCTAGGTACATAGCCCCGTTACCAAAGTTTGCTTTAGCTTCACTAGAGGCTGTTTCAAAGGCTGATACAAGGTCTTCTGCCTTTTCAACCTTACGAATCCCTTTACCACCACCTCCAGCTGAAGCTTTCAGCATAACTGGATAACCAATTTTTTCGGCAACAGCCAGAGCCTCTTCTGCAGTATGAACTTCACCATCTGATCCTGGAATGACGGGCACATTAGCCTTAATCATTTGAGCACGGGCGTTAATTTTATCCCCCATGATATCCATGACACGAGCTGATGGTCCGATAAATTTGATACCGACTTCTTCACACATGGTGGCAAATTTGGAATTTTCACTTAAAAAACCAAATCCAGGGTGAATGGCTTCAGCTTCAGTCAAGACCGCAGCTGAAAGGATAGCATTGATGTTCAGATAAGATTCTGTAGCCTTTCCAGGGCCGATACAGATAGCCTCATCAGCCAAAAGCGTGTGGAGAGCTTCCTTGTCAGCAGTTGAATAAACAGCAACTGTGGCAATTCCTAATTCTCGTGCCGCACGAATAATACGAACAGCAATTTCACCACGATTGGCAATTAAAATCTTACGAAACATGGAAAACCTCCCTAGTTTCCAATAGCAAAGGTCAGAGTCCCGCTTGCTGCAAGCTTACCATCCACTTCTGCCTTCGCTTCTACTACGGCGATTGTGCCACGACGTTTGACAAACGTTGCTGTCATGACAAGCTGATCACCAGGAACAACTTGCTTCTTAAATTTGACTTTGTCCATACCAGCATAGAAGACAAGCTTCCCTTTGTTTTCAGGTTTTGATAATTCCAAAACACCTGCTGTTTGTGCCAAAGCTTCCATAATGAGGACTCCTGGCATAACTGGGTATTGAGGAAAATGACCGTTGAAGAAAGGTTCGTTAATCGTTACATTTTTAATAGCAACAATTGTATCTTCACTAACTTCCAAAACACGATCCACTAAGAGCATGGGATAGCGGTGAGGCAAAGCTTCTTTAATTCCTTGAATATCAATCATTTGATACGTACCAAGCCTTTCCCGAACTCAATCATTTCTTCATTAGCAACAAGAACTTCTGTTACGACACCGTCTTTAGGTGCTGGAATTTCGTTCATGACCTTCATGGCTTCGATGATGACCAAGGTTTGACCTTTTTTAACAGTATCTCCGACTGAAACAAAATTAGGTTTGTCTGGTCCCGCAGCCAAGTAAGCAACTCCGACAAGTGGGCTCTCTACTAGATCTCCTTCAGCTACAGATTCAGTAGCGCTTGTTTCTGAAACTACTTCTACAGCTGGTGTTGAAGTTAGAGCTTGAGGTGCTACTGTAGGTGCAGGTGCTGAAACAACTGGTTGAGGTGCTGGACTTGTTTCTGCAACAAGTTTTGCTTCATTCTTGCTGAAGAGTAACTCATCCGTTCCATTTTTATAAGAAAATTCTCTCAAGCTTGACTGGTCAAATTGTGCCATCAAGTCTTTGATTTCATTTAAATTCATCTTTACTTATTCTCCCAACGTTTGAAAGCAAGAACTGCATTATGCCCACCAAATCCAAAAGTGTTTGAGATAGCATAAGGAATTTCACGTTCCACGCCTTGTCCATAAATAACATTTGCTTCAATGTAGTCTGATAATTCTGTTGTTCCGGCTGTCATTGGTACATAGTTGTTACGGATTGCTTCAATTGTTGCAATGGCTTCAACTGCACCTGCTGCACCGAGCAAGTGTCCAGTAAATGACTTGGTTGAAGATACAGGTACTTCCTTACCAAGAACTGCTACGATAGCACCACTCTCCCCTTTTTCATTAGCAGGAGTTGATGTGCCATGAGCATTGACATAGGCTACTTGGTCTGGTGTAATCTCAGCTTCGTCCAAGGCAAGTTTGATAGCTTTAATAGCACCTTGGCCTTCTGGATGTGGTGAAGTCATATGGTAGGCGTCACAAGTGTTCCCGTATCCGACAACTTCAGCTAGGATAATTGCACCGCGTTTTTCAGCATGCTCTAAACTTTCAAGAACCAACATACCTGATCCTTCACCCATGACAAATCCATTACGATCCTTATCAAATGGAATAGAAGTACGAGTTGGGTCTTCTGTTGTTGAAAGAGCTGTTAAGGCTTGGAAACCAGCAATGGCAAATGGAGTAATAGAAGATTCTGAACCACCAACTAGCATGATGTCTTGGAAACCAAATTTGATAGAACGGAAGGCATCCCCGATAGCATCATTTGATGAAGCACAGGCTGTATTGATAGATTTACAAATCCCATTTGCCCCAAAGCGCATAGCAACATTCCCTGCAGCCATATTTGGCAAGGCTTTTGGAAGTGTCAATGGTTTTACACGTTTTGGTCCCTTATCATGTAGTCGAAGCACTTGGTCTTCGATTTCTTTGATACCACCGATACCTGATGCCACAATGACACCAAAGCGGTCTTTATCAAGTGCTTCAAGATCAAGATTTGCATTGTTCACTGCTTCTTGAGCTGCATACAAGGCATACAAAGAATAGTCATCAAAACGGTTGGTATCTTTTTTTACAAAATATTTGTCAAAAGGAAAATCCTGGATTTCTGCCACATTATGAACATCAAAAGCACTATGATCAAACTTAGTGATTTCACCGATTCCAATCTTTCCATTTTTTAGACTGTTCCAAAATTCCTCTGGTGTGTTCCCAATTGGAGATGTTAATCCATAACCTGTTACTACTACTCGATTTAGTTTCATTTTTATACCTCTATTTTAACTCTTATTGCATGGTTAGTCCACCATCAATTGCAAGGACTTGTCCCGTTAGATAATCTTGGCTTGCAAGAAAGGCTGTCACCTCTGCGACTTGCTCAGCTTGGCCAAATTGTTTCATCGGAATTTGTGCCAACATGGCTTCTTTCACCTTATCAGATAGAACTGCAGTCATATCTGATTCAATCATTCCTGGAGCAATGGCATTGACACGCACATTGCGATTGGCAACCTCACGTGCTACCGATTTGGTAAATCCAATCAAACCGGCCTTGGAAGCAGCGTAGTTTGCTTGACCGATATTTCCCATCAAACCAACGACACTAGACATATTGATGATAGCACCTTCGCGAGCTTTTATCATCGGTTTCAAGACTGATTGTGTCATATTGAAGGCACCTGTCAAATTGATTTTTAAAACCTTCTCAAAATCTTCTTCTGTCATCTTAAGCATGAGAGTGTCTTGAGTAATCCCAGCATTATTAACGAGGACATCAACTGAACCCAACTCTTCAATGGCTTGGTCCACCATACGCTTTGCGTCCGCAAAATCAGAAACGTCACCAGAAATAGCAAGGACCTTCACTCCGTATGGTTTAAATTCGGCTAGAAGCTCCTCGGAGATTTCACCACGACTATTCAAGACAACATTGGCTCCCAAGCTGGCAAATTTATGAGCAATGGCAAGACCAATTCCTCGACTTGAGCCTGTAATAAAGACATTTTTCTGTTCTAGTTTCATTTTTCTCCTTTCAGAACTTCTACCAGTTTGGTCTAATTTTCTAAGAGTGCTTGTAAACTTGCTTGATCTTCCACATTAGCAAGTTGAGCTGTTTTATCAATCTTTTTGACGAATCCTGACAAAACTTTACCAGGTCCAATCTCGATAAAACGAGTGACACCCGCTTCTTGCATGACTGCAATACTTTCATAAAAGCGAACGGGTTCCTTAACTTGACGAGTCAGGAGTTCAGCAATTCGTTCTTTTTCCACGATCTTTGCTTCTGTATTGCCAACAAGTGGACAAACAAAATCACTAAACTCAACATCTTCTAGGGTTTGAGCTAATTTTTGACTAGCAGGTTCCAATAAAGCTGTATGAAAAGGACCAGAAACATTTAGAGGAATCAAGCGTTTTGCTCCTGACTCTTGCAAAAGTTCAACTGCACGATCTACCGCCACTACCTCACCACCAATAACAATTTGACTCGGCGTATTGTAGTTAGCTGGAGTTACAACACCAAGTTTAGAGGCTTCTTGACAAGCTTTTTCAATTACTTCAACCGGTGTATTAAGCACAGCTACCATTTTCCCTGATCCTGCTGGTGCTGCTTCTTCCATATAAGACCCACGTTTAGCAACTAGAGCCACTGCATCTTCAAAATCCAGTGCACCACTAGCTACCAGGGCAGAATATTCTCCAAGAGACAAACCTGCCACCATATCAGGCTGATAACCTTTCTCCTTTAGTAGTCGGTAAATAGCAACGGACGTAGCTAAAATAGCTGGTTGCGTGTAACGAGTCTGATTTAGTTTCGTTTCATCGTTGTCAATCAAATCCCGAAGGTCATAACCTAAGACTTGACTCGCTTTGTCGATTGTTTCCTTGACGATAGCATATTGGTCATATAACTCTCGCCCCATCCCTAGGTACTGGGCACCTTGACCTGCAAATAAAAAGGCTGTTTTAGTCATTTCTTGTAACTCCTGCCCAACGAGCAGCTTCTGCTTGAATCTTTTCAGCTGCACCGTAGTAAATATCTTTTAAGATTTCTTCAACTGTTTCTTCTTTCGAAACTAGACCTGCAATCTGACCAGCCATCACTGAACCGCCATCCACATCACCATGGACAACAGCCTTAGCTAGGGCTCCTGCTCCCATTTGTTCAAAGATTTCTAAATCTGGATTTTCTTGTTTGAAGGCGTCTTTTTCAGCTTGCTCGAAATCACGAGTCAATTTGTTTTTAATGGCACGAACTGCGTGTCCAAAATGTTGTGCTGAGATCGTTGTGTCGATATCACGAGCTTTTAAAATTTTAGCTTTATAGTTTGGATGAGCATTTGATTCTTTAGCAACTACAAAACGAGTTCCTACTTGCACAGCCTCTGCACCAAGCATAAATCCAGCTGCAGCTCCCTCACCGTCTGCAATACCACCAGCAGCGATAACAGGAATTGAAACAGCAGCTGCAACTTGACGAACCAAGGTCATGGTCGTTAATTTTCCGATGTGTCCACCAGCTTCCATACCTTCAGCAATAACTGCATCCGCTCCAATTTTTTCCATACGTTTAGCCAAAGCCACGCTAGGTACTACAGGAATAACGGTGATTCCTGCTTCATGGAATCGTTCCATATATTTACTTGGATTCCCTGCACCAGTTGTGACTACCTTAACTCCTTCTTCAATCACAAGGTCCACAATATCATCAACAAATGGAGACAGAAGCATAATGTTGACACCAAAAGGTTTGTCTGTTAATAATTTAATCTTATCAATATTAGCCTTAACCACTTCTTTAGGAGCATTTCCTCCACCAATGATACCGAGACCACCTGCTTTTGAAACAGCTCCAGCAAGGTCACCATCTGCAACCCAGGCCATTCCACCTTGGAAGATAGGATATTTAATATTCAATAATTCTGTAATACGTGTTTTCATAGTGCCTCCATACGTCTTGCTTACGTAATAGTTCGACTACATTATAATTTGACAGTCAAACTATTACCTAAACAAGAGGGAGCGGGTTCCCCCTACTCCTTCTTCTTTTATTTTAATTATTTTGTTTGCTCTTCAACGTAAGCAACCAAGTCACCAACTGTTTTCAAGTTGTCTTCAGCTTCGATTTGGATATCAAAAGCATCTTCAATTTCTGAGATCACTTGGAACAAGTCCAATGAATCTGCATCCAAATCATCAAAAGTAGATTCAAGTGTTACTTCTGATGCATCTTTTCCAAGTTCTTCAACGATAATTTCTTGTACTTTTTCAAATACTGCCATGATAGACTCCTTTAAAATAAATAGTTTTTATAACAATGTGTTCACCACATGATTACCTAAATTGTAACAATAAGCGTGCCCCATGTCAAACCTCCACCGAAGCCTGACAAGAGAATATTTTGGCTACCATTCAAACGAATGAGCCCTTCCTCTACACACTCTGAAAGTAGGATCGGAATACTTGCCGCACTGGTATTTCCATACTTGGTCATATTGGCAGGAAGCTTGTCTCGATCTACACCGATCTTTCTAGCCATCTTATCTAGAATGCGGATATTAGCTTGATGAAGCAAGAGATAATCGAGTTCATCTGCTAATATTGGACTTTTTTCGATGGTCTGTTTAATAGATTTAGCAACATCTCGAATCGCAAAATCAAAAACTGCTCGACCATCCATTCTCAAGAAAGCATCGGGCTTTTCTTGATTTGAAAATGGTGAAGTTAAACCAGTCTGTCCATATGTCAAACACTCACTTCGCGAACCATCGCTATTGAGACTCTCCGCTAGGAAATGTGGCTCTTCGCTTGCTTCTAACAAGATGCCCCCAGCTCCATCTCCAAACAAGACAGCTGTTGAGCGATCAGACCAGTCCAAAGATTTTGACATGGTCTCACTGCCGATAACCAGACCTGTGCGATATGTTCCTGAAGAAATGAACTTCTCTGCAGTTGATAGGGCAAAGATAAAGCCACTACAGGCAGCTGTTAAGTCATATGCAAAAGCCTTGTGAGCGCCGATTTTAGCCTGAACACGAGCGGCTGTTGAAGGCATCATTGAGTCAGGTGTCATCGTAGCTAGAATGATAAAATCTAACTCTTCAGCAGAAATCCCTGACTTCTCTAGAAGTTGTTTTGCAACTGCCGTTGCCAAATCTCCTGTTGATTCTGTCTTAGAAATGCGACGTTCCTTAATCCCAGTTCGACTTGAAATCCATTCATCACTCGTATCCATGACCTGAGCCAAATCCTCATTTGTGACAATCTGCTCGGGTACATAATGAGCAACCTGGCTTATTTTTGCAAAAGCCATTATTTCAAATCCTCCAAAAATTGATAAAGATTGGTCAAACCTTTACTCATGACGTCCATTTCCTCTGGGCTCATGCCTTCGATAATTCTTTCGACCATGGCCTTATGGAAACGTTTATGGAGACGATGTACGAGTCGACCTTTCTTGGTCAAATGCAGATGTACTACACGACGATCCTGATCTGAACGTAAGCGTTCGATGTAACCTTTTCGTTCCAAGTTGTTCAAACTAGTTGTCACTGTTCCTAGAGTTACCATCAACTCTTTGGACACTTGACTTGGTGTCACATCTGGAAACTTACCAATCACATCAATTGTGTGCATTTCCTTGATAGAGATGTCCTTGAAACGACTACCTCGCAAACTCACTTCCTCAATCACCAGGACGTTATTAAAAATAGATGTTAAATAGTCATTGATCCGTTGGTAGTCCAATTCTCTTCCCTCCCTTATCAAAAAAGTTTAACTATCAAAACATTTGACAAAAAAAGTATATCAAACTTCAAAGAATTGTGCAAGTATTTTTTTATTTTCCGATAAATTTTGGACGTCGTCTTTCAGAATGTGCACGAACACCTTCTTTAAAATCTTCCGTATAAGATAGAGATTTTTGCAATTCCAGTTCTAGCTGTGCGTACTCGTGCCACTGCTTAAACTCGCTCTCCCAGACTAACTTCTTAATAGCAGCATAGGAGTTAGAAGAACCACGTCTCAACTTCTTCAATAGTTGTTCTCTTGTCTTTTCTAATTGTTCACTAGCACAAATACGATAGACAGCTCCAGATTCCAGTGCTTTTTCTGCTGTGAAAGCTTCACCAGTCATAGCTAATTGCGTTGCCCGAGTCGCACCAAGTGATCGTGTAAGCAAGAATAAACCACCCGCATCAGGAGCCAAGCCCACGCCTACAAAGGCTTGAATAAATTTGGCTTTGTCCGATGCAATACAGAAATCAACTGCTAAAGCCATATTAGCTGCTGCCCCAGCAACAGCTCCATCTACCTCCATGATAACTGGTTTAGGAATCTGTTTAATCTTATAAGAAATCGTATTAACCAATTCAGCAATTCGAGCGAGGGAGTCAATATCATCTTCATCAACAGCACGCTTCATCTCAACTAAGTCACCACCGACTGAAAACACCTTTCCTATAGCATTAATGACAACAAATGAAACCGAAGCATCTTTCTCAGCCAATTCCAATGCTTCTAGAATTTCTTGACACATAGGAATATGAAAACCATTTGCCACCTCAGGACGATTCAGAGTTATCATTGCTAAATCGTCTTGAACTTGATAGAGAATATGATTCATAGCCACTCCTTTTAAATTACAATGATATTTAAATTATTTTACTTTCAAAGTATATCTTTTTCTTGTTTGTTAGACAAGAGAAAAATCGACCGAAAGTGTCTCGGCCGATTTTAAAACCTTAGTTTGGTCTCTAAAAATACAGGAAAACCAGTACTTGTATCATCCACGAAATCATAAATCACTTCAAGCATCCGCCCTCCTTCTCTCTGATAGAGCTGTTCTTGGTTGGATCCTTTATGATAGAATTCTCCTGAAATCATGTAAAAAAGACGATTTGGATCTTCAAGGTAGGCAAAAAGATTGCCTGTAAAAGGAGCTTCCTTATCCCCGTCCTTGTTGACCAGACTTGCAGCTAAGAGTTTCGTGATTCCTCTAAATTGTCCACTTTCATCTGTTCGACAGTAAAACTTGACTCTAGCTTCATAGTTAGGATTGACGATAATCTTTTTAGAGAGAATTCGATAAGTCCTTGACTGACTATCTGAAAAATCGATAGATAAGATAATTTTAGCCCTCTCAACTGAAATCTGACCTTCCTGAGCATACTCCATCGCTAATTCTTCTCCAGTCAAACGACCACTGGGAAGAGGATGAGAAGTTGCTCCG
Source organism: Streptococcus sp. HMSC061D10 (assembly GCF_001808865.1). Lineage (NCBI taxonomy): Bacteria > Bacillati > Bacillota > Bacilli > Lactobacillales > Streptococcaceae > Streptococcus > Streptococcus sp. HMSC061D10. The sequence continues at coordinate 310,650 of NZ_KV795020.1, forward strand.
ATACTTGTAGGAATCATCACGAAGGTAAAGAATAGTATTAAACAAAACACTCTTTTAATCATCTTGCTCAACTCCTTTATATGTGAAGAGTTTTCCCCCTACACCTTTATTATAAGCTTTCCTGATGAGACATTCAAACAATTATATAGGACATTTTCCAGATTGAAAAAAGCCCCTCTTTCTGCTATAATCGTATAAAATACTTACTTTAGGAGTTCTTATGAAGGTTGTTAAATTTGGTGGAAGCTCGCTTGCCTCTGCTAGTCAATTAGAAAAAGTTTTAAATATTGTCAAAAGTGACCCAGAACGTCGTTTTGTGGTTGTATCTGCCCCTGGTAAACGCAATTCTGAAGATACTAAGGTTACAGATGCCTTGATTAAATACTACCGCGACTATGTAGCTGGAAACGACATTAGCAAAAGCCAAAATTGGATTATTGATCGCTATGCTGCTATGGTTAGCGAATTAGGTCTTAAACCAGCCGTTTTAGATAAAATTTCAAAAAGCATTCGCTCTCTGGCTACTCTTCCAATTGAAGATAATAAGTTTCTCTATGATACCTTTCTAGCAGCTGGAGAAAATAACAATGCCAAATTGATTGCAGCCTACTTTAACCAAAATGGCTTGGAAGCGCGTTATGTTCATCCTAGAGAAGCTGGTATCGTTGTGACAAGCGAACCTGGAAATGCACGTATCATCCCATCAAGTTACGATAAAATCGAGGAATTGACAAATTCAACTGAAGTTCTTGTTATCCCTGGTTTCTTCGGTGTTACGAAAGAAGATCAAATTTGTACCTTCTCACGTGGGGGATCAGATATTACTGGTTCCATCATCGCTGCTGGTGTCAAGGCTGACCTCTATGAAAACTTTACTGATGTAGACGGAATCTTTGCAGCTCACCCTGGTATTATCCATAAGCCACACTCTATCCCTGAATTGACCTACCGTGAAATGCGTGAATTGGCCTATGCTGGATTCTCTGTACTACACGATGAAGCACTTCTACCAGCCTACCGTGGGAAAATTCCTTTGGTTATCAAGAACACCAATAACCCTGACCATCCAGGAACTCGCATTGTGCTACAACATAGCAGCGACAAATTCCCAGTTGTTGGTATTGCTGGAGATTCTGGCTTTGTCAGCATTAATATGTCTAAGTATTTGATGAACCGCGAAATCGGTTTTGGTCGTAAAGTTCTTCAGATTCTTGAGGACCTTAATATTGGTTGGGAACACATGCCAACTGGTATCGATGACCTGTCTATCATTTTACGTTCACGAGAATTGACTCCGATTAAGGAAGAGGAAATCCTTCGTCAGTTAGTTCAAAAAGCAGAGGTAGACCACGCTGAAATCGAACATGGTCTCTCTATCATTATGATTGTTGGAGAAAAAATGAAGCGTCATATCGGGGTAACTGCTACAGCCACTCGTGCCTTATCTGAGAACAACATCAACATCCAAATGATGTCACAAGGTTCTAGTGAAGTTTCTATCATGTTTGTTGTCCATAAAGACCAAGAAAAAGCCGCTCTTAAAGCTCTCTACCAAGCATTTTTCGGTGAAAATAAGGAAGACTAAATATGGCACAATCCCTCAACAAGGTCGTCGACTTGCAAACAACTGGAACTTCCTATCTCTCCATTACAGGAAAGGTTGGAAAATTTCTGGTCGGAGATCATGCCTTAGAATTTTACGCAGACCGTAATGTCGAGGACTATATTCAAATTCCATGGTCCAGCGTTAATCAAATTGGAGCCAATGTTTCAGGTCGCAAGGTTAGTCGGCATTTTGAAGTCTTTACAGATCAAGGAAAATTTCTCTTCGCCTCAAAAGACTCTGGAAAAATCCTTAAGATTGCTCGTGAAAAATTGGGAAATGACAAGGTAGTCAAACTTCCTACCTTAGTCCAAATCATTGGTCGAAAAATTAAAAATCTATTTGCAAAAAAATAAAAAGTTTAGTATAATCATAGCAACGGATAAGTAGGTTACTTCCTTCTTTCAGAAAGTCTGCGGATGCTGCGAGCAGATAGAAGATTTAATTGAAATTCTACCGTTGTTTTAAATCAAATACAGAATCAAGTGCACACCTGTGAAGTTGGATGGAACCGTGGCCCTGCCACTCCAACGCTTTGTCAGGTGTGCTTTTTTCATAAAGGAGTTTATATGTTAGATATCAAACGTATTCGTACAGACTTTGATGCTGTCGCTGAAAAACTAGCTACACGTGGTGTAGATGCTGCTATCTTGAACGAGATGAAAGAAATCGATGCTAAACGTCGTGACATCTTGGTGAAGGTTGAAACCCTTAAGGCTGAGCGTAACACGGTTTCTGCTGAAATTGCTCAAGCTAAACGTAACAAGGAAAATGCAGATGATAAGATTGCTGCTATGCAAACCCTCTCTGCCGAGGTAAAAGCTCTTGATGCTGAATTGGCAGAAATCGATGCGAAATTGACTGAATTTACTACTACACTTCCAAATATCCCAGCTGATAGCGTGCCTATCGGTGCAGACGAAGATGATAACGTAGAAGTTCGCCGTTGGGGAACTCCTCGCGAGTTCGACTTTGAACCAAAAGCTCACTGGGATCTAGGTGAAGATCTTGGTATTCTTGACTGGGAACGTGGTGGAAAAGTAACTGGAGCGCGCTTCCTCTTCTATAAAGGACTTGGGGCTCGTTTGGAACGTGCTATCTACAACTTTATGTTGGATGAGCATGGAAAAGAAGGTTACACTGAAGTCATCACACCTTACATGGTTAACCATGATTCTATGTTCGGTACTGGTCAATATCCAAAATTCAAAGAAGATACATTTGAATTGAAAGATACGAACTACGTCCTCATTCCTACAGCTGAAGTTCCTCTGACCAACTACTACCGTGATGAAATTCTTGATGGAAAAGACTTGCCAATCTACTTTACTGCTATGAGCCCATCATTCCGTTCTGAAGCTGGTTCAGCTGGTCGTGATACTCGTGGTTTGATTCGTTTGCACCAATTCCACAAGGTTGAAATGGTGAAATTTGCCAAACCTGAAGAGTCATACGAAGAACTAGAAAAGATGACAGCCAACGCTGAAAACATCCTTCAAAAACTCAACCTTCCATATCGCGTAGTTGCTCTTTCTACAGGAGACATGGGCTTCTCAGCTGCTAAGACTTATGACTTGGAAGTATGGATCCCTGCACAAAATACCTACCGTGAAATCTCAAGCTGTTCAAATACAGAAGATTTCCAAGCTCGTCGTGCCCAAATCCGTTACCGTGATGAAGCCGATGGTAAGGTTAAACTTCTTCATACTTTGAATGGTTCTGGACTTGCTGTTGGACGTACAGTCGCTGCTATCCTTGAAAACTATCAAAACGAAGATGGTTCTGTGACCATTCCAGAAGTTCTTCGTCCATACATGGGTGGAGCTGAAGTTATCAAACCATAATTAAATAGATGTAAAAAGAGGAGGCTGAGCTTCCTCTTTTTGAGTAATTCAAAAGAAACAGGTAGAAATCTTTCATTCTACCTGTTTTTATTTATTTCTTAGTAGCCACCCATCATTGATGGATCCATAGCTGGCGCTGGTGCAGCGGGTTCTGGTTTGTTAGCTACGACTGCTTCTGTTGTTAGAATCAAGCTTGCTACTGAAGCTGCGTTCTGAAGGGCCGAACGGCTAACCTTAACAGGATCGATAATCCCTGCTTCAATCATGTTGACCCATTCACCTGTTGCAGCGTTGAAGCCTGTACCAGCTTCTGCATTCTTCAAACGATCAATTACGATTGAACCTTCATAACCTGCATTGTAGGCGATTTGACGTACAGGTTCTTCCAAGGCACGAAGAACAATGTTACGTCCTGTTGCTTCATCACCTTCTAACTCCAAGGCAGCAACAGCAGAGATAACATTAACAAGGGCAGTACCACCACCTGCAACGATTCCTTCTTCAACAGCTGCGCGAGTCGCATTGAGGGCGTCTTCGATGCGGAGTTTCATTTCTTTCAATTCTGTCTCTGTTGCAGCACCGACCTTGATAACAGCAACTCCACCTGACAATTTAGCCAAGCGTTCTTGGAGTTTTTCACGGTCAAATTCTGAAGTTGTTGTTTCAATTTGAGACTTGATGACAGCGACACGGTTAGCAATTGCTTCAGGATTTCCTGCACCTTCAACAATGACTGTGCTATCTTTATCTACAGACACTTTAGCTGCTTGACCTAAAGCTTCGATGGTAGCATCTTTCAACTCAAGCCCAAGGTCTTCAGTAATAACGGTACCACCTGTCAAGATTGCGATATCTTCAAGCATAGCTTTACGACGGTCACCAAATCCAGGCGCCTTAACAGCAACGACGTTGAAAGTCCCACGAATCTTGTTCAAAACAAGAGTTGGAAGAGCTTCACCGTCAACGTCATCAGCAATAATCAAGAGTGGACGACTGCTTTGAAGAATGCTTTCTAGAAGTGGCAAGATTTCTTGGATATTTGAGATTTTCTTGTCAGTGATTAAGATGTATGGATTTTCAAGGTCTGCAACCATTTTTTCATTGTCAGTGACCATGTACTGTGATAGATACCCACGGTCAAATTGCATTCCTTCTACGACTTCAAGCTCTGTTTCCATACCACGTGATTCTTCAATGGTGATGACTCCATCTTTGCCAACTTTTTCCATAGCTTCAGAGATGTACTCACCAACTTTTTCAGAGCGAGAGGATACGGCAGCGACTTGGGCGATTGCTTCTTTATTAGCAACTGGAATTGCATTGTTCTTCAAGGCTTCTACTGCTGCAGCAACCGCTGCTTCAATCCCACGACGAATACCGATTGGGTTTGCGCCAGCCGTAACGTTTTTGATTCCTTCACGAACAATAGCTTGGGTCAAAACTGTTGCAGTAGTTGTCCCGTCACCAGCAATATCATTGGTTTTAGAAGCCACTTCTGACACCAATTTAGCACCCATATTTTCAAAATGGTCTTCTAGTTCGATTTCTTTAGCGATTGTTACACCATCATTGGTAATCAATGGTGAGCCGAATGATTTTTCAAGAACAACATTACGGCCTTTAGGCCCCAAGGTTACTTTAACTGTATCAGCTAGGATATCAACACCACGTACCATAGCTGAACGAGCATCTGATGAAAATTTAATGTCTTTTGCCATACTTACTTCCTCCTCTTATTCTTCCACGATTGCTAAGATGTTAGCTTCACCAACGATGACATATTTTTCGTCACCATCTTTGACCTCGATACCTGCATGAGCTTCAACCAAAACCTGATCTCCAACTTTTACACTTGGGGCAACCAAATCACCGTTCAAGGTGCGAACACCTTGTCCAGTAGCCACTACTGTAGCTGTTTTCGTTTCTTCTTGGGCTGATTTTGCGAGGACAAAGCCTCCGACTGTTTGTTCTTTCTCTTCAATTTTCAAGACCACACGATCCCCTAATGGTTTCAACATCTGTTTTCCTCCATAACATAATCATATTGTTAGCACTCTTTACGAACGAGTGCTAAACCATAGTTCTATTTTATCACTTAGTCAGAAATAGTCAAGAAAAAAACACCTCAAAATGAATGAGATGTTCCTTAAAGATCACTTTAGAATTATTAATTTTCGATTAAAATCATCGACGACTTTTTGGAGATTGATCCGTCCTCGATAGATACCATATCCAAAAACCACCATTCCCAATATTCCAACCAAGGCAAGTATAATTCCGAAAATTAAGATTGGGAGGAAGCTTTTATGAAAGAGAAAAATTAAGACCATACCTATACTGGCAATGATAAAGAGTAAGCTAAACCAACGGCCAAGATTTTCAATCATATGACGTTGATACTTAATTTCTGTTTCATATCCATTAACAAGTTCTTGTTTTGTAACCATGAGGATCCTCCTGACAAAAATTGAGAATGAAGGGTAAGAGAAGGAGGTTAGTCTACTTCATTCTCAAAATTTTCTACTAGTAAATATGTGCTTTTCTTGAGCTTAGTAATTAAGATGTGGGTCAAAGATACCTAGAGCAACACCAACCAAAGCGACAACAACTAGAAGCAACATTACTTTGTTTGGTGAAACTTTTTTCTTAGACATTAACCACCAGCAAATAGTGATGAAAGCTGCTGTCAAGAGACCTGGATAAACACCATCAATCTTTTCTTGGATATTTAAGAAGACTTTTCCTTCAGAATTCTCGAATTGAAGAGCTGTTGTAACAGAGACCCAAGTCGCTGCTACGGCACCGATAACCATACCACCGACAACACTAATTGCTTTACGAAGAGCTTGTCCTTTTGGTCCTACTAGGAATTCAACGGCTTTATCCCCTAATTGATACCCTTTAAAGAAGGCAAAGCGCATACCAAAGTATACTAAGAGGTTCCATACGATGATGTAGAAGATAGCACCAGCGATGTTACCACCTTTAGAGAGACCCAGGGCAATCCCCAAAAGAACTGGAATCAAGGTCCCAACGACCAAAGAGTCACCGATACCAGCGATTGGCCCCATCAAACCGGCACGCATACCATTGATAGTTTCACCATCCACTGCATCTCCGTTTGCACGCGCTTCTTCCAAACCAGCCGTAATCCCTACAACGAGAGAGCCAAGTTGTGGTTCAGTATTGAAGAAGGCAGTATAGGTTTGCATAGCATCTTTTTGTTCTTCTTTTGTATCATACATTTCTTCTACGATTGGAAGCATAGAAGTCAAGTACCCAAAGGTTTGCATGTGTTCTTGAGAGAAACAAGTCAAATGACCATAATACCAATGATGAAATGCTTTTGCTAATGTTTTCTTTGAAATTTTCTTTCTATCAGCCATTTTAAATATCCTCCTCATCATCGTCTACGTAAACAACCCCAGCTGGAGCAGCTTTCATAGATTTGATTACTTCAAGTTCATAGTAGATTACTGCAAAGATCAATGAAACAACCGCACTAGCTACCAAGTTCAAGCCGAGAGATTTAGCCAAGGTAAATCCAACAAAGAATGGAATGAAGTCAGTTGCTTTTGTAACAATTTGTTTCAACAAGATAGCAATACCGACACATGGGAGAAGAGCTCCGACTGTAAAGAGAGCTTTCATCCAGAAACCATCCATAGGAAGGTAAAGTTTCATCAAATCAACCATGTTTTCACCATATTTGGTGATAATCATAGTTGGAAGGAAAGAGAAGAGGAAGTGAGAGATCCAAGGATAAACCCAGTCAACTGCGTAGAGTTTTTTGAAGTTTCCTTCTTCAACGGCTTTCCAACCAATGTGTTGCCAAAGCAAGTTCATTGTAGCTGTACCGTAGAAAAGAACAGTACCGATTGTCCCAACGGCTGCACCGATTGGGGCTGCAGCTGCGGCAATTCCAGCTTCGTCTGTGATGTGATTTGCATGCACAAACAAGATAGCAAGAGGAACACCGATATAAGAGATGGCACGAACATCGGCAGATACAGTTCCACCAGGTGTTACCAAGGCGATATAAACGACTTGAAGGGCAACCCCGACCATAATACCAGTTGTCACATCTCCAAGAATTAAACCTGAAATCAACCCACCGATCAAGGGACGACCGAGTGTATAGTTCCCGATACTGGAACCTCCCATACCTGGCATTGAAGACAAGCTGGCGAAAACAGCAAGCAAGATTGCTTGAATCCATGAAATTGTCATAACAAACGCTCCTTTTGTTTGTAAATTTATTTACCTAACTAATAAAACTGTTAGGTTTAAAAACCAAATTTAGATTTGAAATCGTCCCAATAACCAATTGAGACATCCGGCAACAATTGGAATTTAACCTTGTAACCTGCTGCCTGAATTGCCTGAAAGGCTTCTGCTTCTTCTTGGGTGATGGATTGGTTATTGCCCAATTTCACTGCACCAGGTCTATCATTTGCAGGGCCAACGATGATTTCTTTAACATCTCCTGGGACAAAACCTTGATCCACCAAAATTTCCTTCATATCGATTGGGTTTTTGGTAATCAAGAAGTACCGACTGTCAGATTCCGTTACTTTTGCTGACTTTTCTTTAAAGGCTTCTTTTGTCCATACAAAGGTTTTCTTGTCTGATGCGCCTTTGTAAGCTTGGATCAAAACCTTGTTTGATGCTGCTGCATCGTTTACAGCAATCAAACCATCACATGGTTTTTCTTTTGCCCAGCGTGTGACTGTTTGACCGTGAATCATGCGGTCATCAATCCGTACAAATGTTACTACCATAAGGTACCTCCCTATTAAATATCGTCATCATCTTCTTCAGCACTAGTGGCTGAAACTTCAAAAGGTTGTAGTGCAGATTTTGCTTCTGATAAGATAGTTGCTGACAAATCGTCTCCATCCAACACATCCTTCATCACAACTGCTGTCAAGGCCATGGTGAGGTTCATCCCACCAAGGATCAAAGCTCCATCTAGCTTTCCAGCTTCTTCTAGGACAGTGGCTGCCGTGGTTAATGGACTACCACCTACAATGTCTGCCAAGACCAGCACAGAATCATCTGCTGTCAATTCTGAGATGCTCTCTCTAAAATCAACTGCAAAGTCATCGACCGATTTTCCTTCTTTAAGTCCAACTGCGATGACCTGATTCATCTTGTCACCAGCAAACATAGCTAGCGATGTTTTTAGTCCTTCTGCCAATCCACCATGACTGACTAAAATGAGGTATTTCATTTTACTACGCCTCCTTTATTTGACTCTATTGTAGAATATTTGGAAGCGCTTTTATATTGTCAAATGTCACATGATAAACATGACATTTAGCAACAAAAAAATGACATCTGTCACTTGACACAATGTCATCTTATTTTTCTTTAAACTCCTACCTGAAGACTACTTTCAATTTCCCTCTGAATTTGAGGCAAGCGGTTCTCGACATCTTGATCGCGCAAAGCATTGCCAATCAAGTAGTCTAGCTTTTCCAACATTTCTTTAGAGACATTCTTGGGACTACTTTCAACAGCTTGTTCCATGATACGGTTCAAGGTCTGATTGGTCAAGGAATCCGTGCCAAAATCATCTACCTGTAGAAGATCTTTACTAGATTGACTTTGGACCACCTGTGGCATAACGGAAATCCCTTGAGATTGAGCAAAGAGGAGTTGTTGAATTTCTGGATCTTCTGTCAACAATTGCATCAATTCCCAAGCTAACTTGGAATGAGGAGTCCGAGCAGACATAGCAAAAGAAGTCGTCGTAACCAAAGTCGCCTTGGTAGTTTTTGACTTAGCAGGCATAGGGATACAGGTCCAGGTGAAGTTTGAATATTTTGAAACATGGTAAGGATAAGGTTTATAGGTTCTATATTGAGCCAAAGTCATGGGATAAAAAGCGACTTTCCCCTGGTCAAAATCTTTGGAACTCACCTTATAGTTCTTATTCAGCTCTTCCAATTTTTGTAAAAAAGTCAATGATTCTTTGACTTCTGGAGCCGTAAGTTTGAGCATCCCACCTTGAAAGAGACTACCCCCATTTGCTGCCAAAGCTTCTTTCCAGGTATATTCTGTACTCCCAAACTGATCCAATTGACCATCTCCATTTGTATCTTTGGTTAGTTTTTTACAAATTGTATGGAACTCTTCCAAGCTCCAACCTTCCTTGGGAACCTCAATGCCTTCTTTGTCCAGCAAATCTTTATTGACACACATCAAAATAGGATTACTTTCATAAGGTAAGGCATAGGATTGCCCCTGATAGACACCTGATTCAAATGCAACAGGATAAAAAGCAGCTTGGTCTTCTTGATTCATATAGCCATTTAACTTTTCTAGAACGCCACGCGCCGCCAATAAGGACAGATCTTGCTCAGAGACCATAAACACATCCGGCGTCTTTCCTGAAACAATCTTTTCTGAGAGCCAGTCTGAATAATCTGACTGCGGAATCCCATTTTCATATTCCACACGGACATTAGGATGGGACTTTTCAAATTTTTGAATCGCAAGATCCAAAGCATGGGAGCGTTGACTGGTCGGTACATCCCAACTAGATCCTGCATAAACGCCTATATGGAGCACGATCGGTTGTTGTTTCCACCAATAAAAACCAGTACTCACAGAGAGCACAAAAAGGAGAACGATTCCCCAACAAAGATGCTTTCGGTTTAATTTCATTCCGTATTTCCTTTTGAAAAATCGCGTCTAGTCACTCCTGTTTGAACTGACCAAATTGCTAATTGCGTTCGATCTCTTAGATTTAATTTCGCCAAAATCGTTGATAAGTAATTGCGCACAGTTCCTTCTGATAAGAAAAGTTTGGCCGCAATTTCTTTGTTTGACTCGCCATAGCCGACTTCTTGAATAATTCGCCATTCTGTCGTACTCAAATCCTTGACGTTGTCCTCATCCACAGCAATAGAGAAATTCGATTTGGCCATTTGAGAGAATATCTGAAAGACCTTGCTAGCGATATTTGGGTTGATCATAGCTCCACCCTGATGCACCACCTTAATAGCCTCATAGAGCTCTTCTGTCGAGGCTCCCTTTAAGAGATATCCTGAAGCACCATACTTGAGTGCACTATAGATAAATTCATCATCGTCAAAGGTTGTTAAAATAATAATTTTGATATCCGGATAGTGTTCTTTTACTTCTTTTGTAGCCAAAACCCCATCCATGCCTGGCATCCGAATATCCATCAGGATCAGATCAGGATGCGTCTGTGGAATACTGGACAAGACATGATTCCCATCTTCCACTGTAGCTACCACTTCGATGTCGGAGTGAGCCGACAAAATAATTTTCAAAGATTCTCGAATTAAGGCTTGGTCATCTGCCACCATTACTTTTATCACCATATCTTATCTCCCCTCTTGATATTTTGGTAAACTGACACGTGTAAAAAATCCATCGCTACTTTCAAATTGAAGCTGGCCTCCTAGAATTGAAATACGCTCCATCATCTGTTTGAGTCCATAACCATAAGTTAAGGTTTCAAACCCAACTCCATTATCTTGCAAAGCGATCAAATAATTCTCTTTATCCTCAAAAAAATGGAGTCTTAGTTGGCTGGCGTGACCGTGGCGAACCGCATTGGTCATAGACTCTTGTATGACACGAAAGATCGTATCTTCAATCATGACATCCATATCGACATCTACCCATTCATAGTTTAGATCAACTTGTAGGTTGGAAAGAATTTGATACTCGCGGATGGTCTTTTCTAAAGCATCTTTGAGAGTTCGTCCCTCAAGGGCTCCCGGACGAAGACGATTAAGAGAACCTCTCACATCTTGGATTCCTTCACGAACCACTTCTGATACGTTTTTCACCTGCTCTTTTGCCCGATTTGGATCGATATCAATCAAGACCCCAACAGCATCTAAACCTGCTGAGATGCCTGTTAGTGCGTGCCCCAAAGTATCATGAATCTCACGAGCAATCCGCTTACGCTCCCGATCCTCTGCAATCTTCTCAGACAAGGCCATATAATTGTTCAACTCCGTATTAACCTTGGACACCATAGCCAATTCTTCCTCTACTTCGTGATTTTCCGCAAGGACGTTCATAATATAAAACAAAAGTGAAATAATGAAGAGTACCATATTTGAGGCATAAAGGGAATTCTTTAAGAAAAAGGCCAGAATGCGGATAGATTCAGGATAAAAATGAATATAGACATCTAAGGACGGAATCGGGAAGAAAAGAGAAAAGACATCTGAATTTGTCACAAGGAGCATCAAGAAGCTCACTAGGATAAAGGCAAACCAATACTTCCGATCTCTCTTGGTACTCAACTCTTTGGAACCATAGAAGATATCCGCAAAAACCAAGAGAATGAGCCCGTTATAAGCTACATTTTGAACCCACATCAGAAGCAGCATCAGGAGAATCTCCAGAATATTCCTCTTATCAAAAATAGACCATCGACTCGTTTGAGGCAGATATCGACTCATCGATATCAAAGCAATCCCAGCAAACAAAACTGCAGACAACCAAAAAGTCGTAGATGGAGCAAAGGGAATACGCTCTAGACGCTCTAATAATAGAGAGGCTTGGCGTTGAGCTATGATATAGTTGGTTGCTTGAAGATAGATGATACTGTTTAGCATAACAGCGATAAAATTGACGACCATAAGAATGGCCAAACTGTATCGAACACCTCTAAACTTTCTCATTACTGCCACCCATTCACATCAAACTGATCAATGTTTTCCTTTGTCATCATTTCAACTGGAATGCTCACCTCTTTGGTATAGCTCTTCCCTTCAACAATATCTTGAATAACCTCCATCACGCGGTCTCCCATCTTCAAAGGGGACTGAGCAACGGTCCCCACAACATCATCCGTCGAGTGCAACAAAGATTTCATATCTGGTGAACCATCGATTCCATAAATCGCAACGGGGTAAGTTATTCCTTGCTCCTTAATTGCAGCCAGAGCTCCTATAGCTGAGCGATCATTTAAGGCAACCAAGGTATCAATTTCAACCCCTGATTGTAAAAAATTCTGGACAGCCGGCATGGCGATTTCCGTTTGCCCCTTGGTTTCCAGTTCCGATACAATCTGATAAGAACTGTGCCCCTCAATAGTGTCTTTAAAGCCCTGAATCCGCGTATCTGCTGAAACAGTCCCCTTATGTTCCAAAAGGAGGACCCGAGCACTAGAAGAACGTTTCATCAACTCTTTAGCAATCAATACTCCCGCTTGGTAGTTATCGGATACAATACTTGCATCTGGCTTAAAATTCTTCAGTTGGGTATCGACCGCAATGATTTTAATTCCTTGTTTTCTAGCTTTTTCAAGAGCAGTTAAAATTGACTGGCTATCCCCCTTGACCGGATTGATCACTATCATATCAACTTTTTGAGCACAAAAATCATCAATCTGTTGGCTCTGTCTTTCTTCGTCCAATTCTGGATCTCGGACATAAACAAGAGCTCCTCTTTCATCGGCAATTCGACTAATTTCCGAATGAATACTTTTATAGAACCCATTGTTCATGGTCATATAGGTGACACCAATTTTAGTCTGATCCTTGATGCCACTTGTTTGACAACGGCCGAAAACCCATAAGAGAACACAGACCACTGGAATCAGCAGTAATAGACGCTTTATCAGCCATTTCAACAATTCTATTTTCTCTTTATTTTTCGTCAAATTTCATTCCTTTTCTGAAAATTTTGAATATATATTACTTTATTCTACTACTTTTTCAAAAAAAGTGCTTGATTTTATTGTACAAGTGCATTTATTTGACCTATTTAAGAATTAATTTCCGAACAATAGCACAAAAATAATAGAAAAAGCTGGTCTATAGGCGAACCAGCTCTTCTATTTGATTGATATTAAAATGGAAGTTCCTCTTCTTCCAAGACCAAATCTGCTAAGTCTTGTCCTGCATTATTTTCACGCATAGCACGTTGGGCACGGCTTTCTAAGAGTTGGAAACCTGTACAGAGAACTTCTGTTACATAGTTGGTCTGGCCATTCTTCTCAAACTTACGGGTACGAAGTTCCCCATCCACAGAAATGAGACTACCCTTGCTTCCATAACTAGCCAAGGTTTCAGCAAGTTTGCCCCAGACTACAATATTAATGAAGTCAGCTTCACGTTCCCCATTTTGATCTTTATAACGGCGATTCACTGCGATAGTTGCTCGTGCAACAGACTTATCATTGTTGGTTTTGTGCAACTCTGGTGTAGACGTCAAACGTCCGATCATAATAACTTTATTATACATTTTTTCATCCTCCTACTTATCTATTCGAAGGAAAAAGAAAAAAGTTACAAAATTTTTAACTTTTTTAAAATAATGTTAGTCTCTATGAATCATAAATCCAGTTGCTTGTTGATTGGCCATGATGGTCATATCTGTGATTTGCACACGACGAGGTTGGCTGGTCACATAAACCACAGCATCTGCGATATCTTGTGCCTGCAAGGCTTCGAGTCCCTGATAGACCGTCGACGCCCGTTCCTCATCTCCATGGAAACGGACCTTAGAAAAGTCAGTCTCTACAATACCAGGCTGAATGGTTGTCACCTTGATATCAGTCGCAATGGTATCAATCCGTAGTCCATTCGAAAAGGTCTTGACTGCAGCCTTGGTTGCTGAATAGACTGCTGCACCAGCGTAGGCGTAAATACCTGCGGTTGAACCCATATTAATGATATGGCCTTGATTTGCAGTCACCATAGAAGGCAAGAGACAACGAGTAACAGCCATCAGGCCCTTGACATTGGTATCCAGCATGGTCAGCATATCCAACTCTTCATAGTCCTGATAGGGAGCTAAGCCTAAAGCCAGCCCAGCATTATTAACTAAAATATCAATCGAACCTACTGCTTCAAGAATTTCTGAACAAACAGTTTTAACCATTGTCATATCGGTCACATCAAGGGGAAAGATCCAAACTTTTTGATTTGGAAAGGCTTCTGCGAACTCAGTTTTGAGAGCTTCAAGTCTTTCTGTTCGACGCCCTGTAAGAACGATATTTTCACCTTTTTCTAGATAGGCACGCGCAATAGCTTCACCAATACCTGATGTTGCACCTGTTATCACAACATTTTTTGCCATCTTACTTTCTCCTATCTAACTTAACAAATTTAAGCTGTCCAGTGTTTTGATGGGTCAAATGGTGTTCCGACAACTTGGTCTTCTGACAATTCAATGATCCCACGTTTTTGTGGAGCATTTGGTAAGGCAAGTTCACGAGGACTGCACATCATCCCAAAACTCTTTTCACCACGAAGTTCCCCTGGGAAAATGAGATTCCCTTTTGGCATCATAGCTCCTGGAAGAGCAACAATGGTTTTTAAACCGACACGCGCATTAGGAGCTCCTGCAACAATTTGCACTGTCTTATCACTCGCAACTGCCACTTGGCAGATATTGAGGTGGTCACTATCTGGATGCGCAACCATTTCTACAATTTCACCAACGACAAATTTGGGTTCCTTGTCATTGATGATTTCCTCAGCAAATCCTTGAGCCTGCAATTCTTGATTCAAACGTGCTACTTGCTCGTCTGTCAAAAATATTTGGCCACGTTCCTCAATTTCGAATAAGCTAGAAACTTCAAAAATGTTCCAAGCAACAGTTTCACCAGTTTCCTTTAGGAAAACACGTGCCACATTGCCTTTACGCTCAACATCTAGTTTGGCATCGCCACTGTTTTTCACGATGACCATAAGGACATCACCGACATGTTCTTTGTTATATGTAAAAATCATTCTTTCTTTTCTCCTATTTTAATTCTGCTAAAAAGTCGTTTATTTGTGCCTTGGTTTTACGGTCACGATTAACAAAGCGTCCAATCTCCTTGTCCTTATCTAAGACAATTAGACTTGGAATCCCGTATACATCCCATAGTTTTGCAAGTTCCATGTACTCATCTCGGTCTACTCGTATAAAGGTAAACTCTGGATTGGTCTCTTCAATCTCTGGCAGAGCTGGATAGATATAGCGACAATCGCCACACCAATCCGCAACAAAAAGGAGGACCTTCTTGCCATCCTGTTCTACTAGATTTGCTAATTCTTCTATACTCTTAGGAGAAATCATAAGACTTCCTCCTCGTAGATGAGATCTTCATCTTCGTAGACAAAGGTATAGTGACGACCATCTTCAAAAATAACACCACCAACAAGACGTTCTAAGCTACTTTCGTACACTTGGACATAGAGAGTTCCAATCTCACCCATTTCTGAAAAGTAGTCTCGCACAATAGCTGTCAACTCTTCCTGGTTCTTCATGAGTTTGTGATCATCAGCGACTTTCTTAGCACCAAAGGCAAGAGCTCCAAGCCCTACCACGACTAAACCTGTTTTAATAATATTTTTCGTTTTCATGCTAACATTGTAACACAAAAAGATAAGTAGGACAAATCGTGAATGCTACTTTCGTTTGAACTATAGTGCCTCATTTCAAGAAATATTGACTCCTATCTCCTCCTATGCAACAATACCACAAAATAACGATTTACTTATCCATAAAATTCTAAGGAGACTCTATATGAACAAATAAAGTTATTTTGACGGTGGATTACTCAGCTTTATCGGGCACTCGATTGTCGCTTTTTTCATCATCACCTTAACTCTAGGAATTGCCACACCTTGGGCCGTTTGTTTTATGCAAGATTGGAAAGTCAGACATACTGTCATCGATGGTCAACGTTTATACTTTGATGGAACTGGTGCCCAGTTATTTGGAAATTGGATCAAATGGTTCTTACTGACGATTATCACTCTTGGAATCTATTCATTTATGTAAAAAGTGCGGTTTATAGACCACACTTTTTTTATAGCTCTTAATAATGTCTCTCACCAAATAAACCTTCCGGCAATTCATGGAACCCCTTGCCTACCTTGAAATTTTCAAATTTGCCTAGCAAGAACTGGTAGGCATCCAAGCGGCTTTCATAGCGAATCATAGCATCTTTAGCACGCTCATCTTGGTCTTCTTCATAGACTTTTTGGCTTTCCTTATGCGCCATATCATTAATCATGATTTGGGTATTAACCCAAGCTTCAAATTCTTTCATAAATTCTTGTTCGTAACTCATTTTTTCTCCTTATTCTAATCCACGGAAATAGTCTGTATCAATCTCACGGTAGGGCTGGATATCCTGAACATACTCCAAGACTCCTTGAAATTCTCCACTTTCATCGTGTACCGCAGCGTATGTGATATGGACAAACTTACCTCGTGACTCGGACTTGAACCACATCTCATACTTGTCCTTGACCCCGTCACGAAGACCTTTCATAATGGTCTTTACCTTATCAAGATACTTGGGCGGATGACATAGCTCAACATTGCGCCCGACTTGAGACGGTGTCCGCTTGAAAATCATCTCATCTGCTGGCGTATTGTCATTGTAATACTGGAAAATATCATCCTTATTAACAAAGGTAATTTCCATTGGCAGATGGTTGAGAATAAGATTAGCCTGCTCAACTGAGAGATAGCCATTTCCAAAAGCCTGTTGGCTATGGCGGTCCAGCACTGTTTCCTTTTCCTTAGGTGTGAAGGTGATGGTAAACTGACCTTCTGGCGTATCAATCACTTGTTGGACTTGGCCATCTACAGTTTCTGGCTGAACGAATTCCTCTTCTCTTTTTTCCTCAACAAAATTCTGACGGTCTGGCACCCATTTTTCAGAAGGTCGGATGATAGCATAGCCATAAGCATCACTTTCCTCGGCAATCTGAATCCAGTCATCCTGGGTAAAGGATTCGAGCAGAATCATGAGGAGGATAGATTCTTCCTTGAAAATCATACTCTCAAATTCTGTCGCAAAAGCCTCAAAAGCTTCCTTTACGGCGGAAATTGGCACTTCTGGGAGCGACTTAGTTGACGCTAAAGCTGTTTGAAAGAGTTCCCTGATCTGGTCATCCACTCCCCACATAACTTTTGGTGGCGAATCATGTCCGTAACGCTCCATAATAGGAAAGAAGAGCTCTTCCTTCCGCTGGTAGTGACGGTCAAATTGACCTACAAGTCCCATCTGCCGAACCAAACCCTTACGCATCTCCGCAAGCATTTCCTCGTCTTCCATAGACTCATATGTATCTAATAATCTACGAACACGAATCAAGGCAGCACGAAGGGCTAGATTTTCATCTTTAAAAACACGGACAGGATGACCTGGATGCTCGGTATCTTCAACTTCGACGCCCTTAACAGCATTTTTAAAAAGATTGGCATGGACATCACAGAGCTCCATGACATCTTCAAAGGTTACGCCTGAGTCAGAGTTCATCAACTCGTGCTCCATAAGGGAAATCTCGATAGCAGATACACCTGTAAAGGTTGCATCAAAGCGCTCCTGAACGGATTCAGGGGAGGCTCCATTATGCAATTCTAATAAAATATCCCGTAGGATATGAATACGTTCATCTGCCATTAGTCTATTCCAATCACTTCGTAACCATTTGCTTCAAGTGTGCGCACAATCTTATCCATAGGGGTTCCCTCCAGTTTAGACCCCTGTTTGAGCGATACTTTTCGTCCGACTGTATTTCGCATCAATGGATTTGCAAGAGGTTTAAAACCGAGTTCTACTAGGATATCTAAAACTTCTGGATGCTTGTCCACAACTTCCGCAACAGGAATAGATACATCAATGATATTGTCCATCATAACCTCCATCATATTCTCTAACAGTTTTTTCTTTTTTATTATACCACAAGGGCAAAGATTAAAAAACTAGCAGTAGAAGACTTGCTAGTTTATTTCGTATAATTTCATTATTTCTAATTATATAGACTTTTCCTAGTAAAACCTCAAAGTCTTATCCTTACCATGATCATCAGAGAAGTTTGAAAAAACAATCTATGATCTTGAAAAGAATCTTATAGAACAGTAATTGGAAGGCGAAAGAGATTAGGAACCAGAGTATTTTTATCAGACCAACAATTGGTGTTATAAAAAGAAGAGTAAAGAACCTCCAAAAAGATTTCATTCTTTATCCTCCGGCTTCATCAACCAAGTAGCTGTATCCATAAGCTTATCTACGAGAAGTAATTTTCCTAAACTTACTACTGTGTTTTCATCTTTTTTTATGGTTTCTGCAACTTTTAAAGCTTGCCTTGTAAGAAGATAATTACCGTAGGTTTTGGCCAGTATTGTTATGATCCCCATGTCATTCTCCTTCGATGATTTCAACCTCTTTTTGGATAGTGGCAACATCTCTTTGATATTGTGCTTCATCGTAGTTAATCAATTTGGACAATTCTTTTTGCAATCTTTCTCCCATAGGTTTCATGGTCGCAAAAGTTAAGCCTCCTGATAGGACTCCACCTAAAATAGGAATAACTTTCCCCATCCCCTTAGCCAATCCTCCCTTGGTCAGATTCACTCCAAAGATTTTCAGAACTTTTTCCAAAATTGGATACCAAAGAGTCTTTGTCAAAGCCTTTTTGTTTACGATTTTCATCACTTGCTTAGCAACTGTAACACCACCAGAACGAAGGAGAGCGCCCGCACCATTTACTCCCAACATCACTCCCAGATAGAGCAAGAGGGTATTTTTAGCTTCTTCACTCAATTCATTTCGCGAAGCCCAGAGATCATCATAGCCGTAAATATAACCTAGCTCCTGAGCTAGTTTCAGTGAAAATGCGTAAAACTGGGCTACATCTGTCGGAATGGTAACTGCCATGGCAATACCTCCAGGTAATCCAGCCAAAACAGATGTCCCACTTGCTAGCAATACATTATCTCTAATACAGGCATTGGCCACTCGATCTAAGGTTTTCTGAGGTAATAAAGCTGTCGGCCCTTCATCCAATAATCTAGGAATATCCTTTGAAGCCACTTCCTTAGAGAATTTGTCCATTAAAAATTTTGACCGGTTCACTTTGACGACAGGAAGTTTTACTACCTGTTGCAACACTTGCATCGCCACATCTTCTTTAGCCATCTCTATCTCCATTTTTCATTCATATCAAGCTTTATCTTATCATATTTATGGAATAAATGATATTTTCAAGATTTATTTTATTTTCTGAATTTCTATTTATATAATCTGACTAGACAATGACCGACTTATAGCCACAAAAAAGAGGGTTGTCCCTCTTTCTGCTTAATGTTTATCCAGATTGCGTAGCATCTCGTCAATCTTATAAGTCCATAATTTCTTTTTTCTTTCGATCAAACTCTTCTTGAGATAATATACCTGCATCTAAAAGTGATTTGAGTTTAGTAAGAGCTTCGATTTGCTCATCAAATGACAAACTTGGTTTAGTTGCTTTTTCATCTAACTGTTGTGCCATATTCATACCGAAAATCATACCCGCACCATCTCCTAGCCCATGTTGTTCGATCCCTGATGCGACTTTTTGTTGTGCAGCAATATTAGAAGCTTTCTGCGATACATCATCAAAGGCCTTTAAATTCATCTTATTTGATGAAAAGTTCTTAACTAATTCCTTAGATTCTGGTGAGAATTCTATATTAGCAATCGCAACTTTTATAATTTCAAATCCAAAACGATCTTTCCAAGTACCAGCATACTGTTCATCATTCGATACTTGTTTTGCAAGTACTGATGCTTGTGATGGTAGTTGTGAGATACGATAAGTTGTTGATAACGAATTAAGGGCAACGGTAAAGGATTGAAGAAATTCCGTGACTATCTGAGCCCTTGCTTGAGCACTATCAAAGCTATAGTAGGTTACATTTGCAGGAAGGAAATTTTTTACAAACTTGATAGCGTCTGTAATTTGAATAGAAAAAGTTCCAAAAGCACGTACTTCTAAGTCTGTACCATAAAACAAGTCGTTATACATAACCGGACCACGAGTACCAAACCTAATATCGCGAATTTCTCTCAAATTGACAAAACAAATCTGTTTTTGCTGATCACTTTGTCCGCCAAATCCAACACGATTAACAACATTATCAAACAGTGATTTTTTTAGCCCATCACCATTAAAAACACTACTCTCCCCATTTTGATATTCATATCCACCTGGTTCAGTGATAATTTCTTCTATTCCAGACTGACTAAAAATAAAAGCAGCAGTATTTTCAGGAATAAATATCTTAGACCCATTTGAAATGACACCTATAGACCCCTGACTATTAACTCCTCTACCATTATTACTGACTTGAAGAACACCCGGACTTACAGCTGTATGTTCATCAAAAGCCTGAACTGTAATAATTTCCTTCCATTGATCTGCAAAAGTACCACTAATTGAATCTGTAAATGCTTTAATTATTCCCATATTTCATCTCCTACAAGGTCTGTTCCATATCACAAAAACTACATTTGACAGTTTGTTTTACGGTTCCAGACAGAGGAGCTCCACAAAAACTGCATTTAGTAGATAATTTCTCTGGTTCTGCATCCTTAATACCAAGCCCTGCTTTGAAGGTGTCAAACGTATCTTTTAGAGTCTCTGCTAAAATTTCTACACCAAATAAGCTATTATCACCCAAGGTTGCAAAGTTGCTTGTATCACCAGAGATTAATTTAATAATATTCGTTGCCCACTTTTCAGTATCCTTAGTATTAGAGAATGAGAAGATAACTTGTCCACCATTATAATAGATTTCTAATCGTTTCATACCATTGGATTTCGTAACTGAAACTTGTGGTTTCCCCTCAAAAACCTTAATTTGGTTAATTGGTATAGTAGTTTGATCTTTTTTTCCTCCAAAAATACCTTTTTTGATATGTATCAAGTGTAAATTTGTTAAAATGAGCTCATCAGTATACATACTATTTTTCCCAAAACTAACATGTTCACTATTCATAACCATGTATTCATGAGGTAACAATTGATAGTCCATCCCGAACTCCATTCTTCTTATTAAAGACTAGCTTTCAACTGTTCGACTTGATCGTGTAGAGAATCACGATATTCCTTTAAAAACTGAATTATTTCCTCTTTTCCTTGAATAGGTGCTTTCTTCAATGGACCATATTGTTTTTTCTGTTCTTCCATTTCTTTTTTAGTAGCATCTTTTAATTCTTGGATAGAAGCACTATCTTCTAAAGCAGTTCCCTTAAAGGCTTCATCAGCTTCGGTATAGTAATTATTGACAATTTTCTCACACATAGTCAAATAATCTTCATAAGTTTTGATAGATTCAATTGTCTCATCACTGACATCTTGTGGATTAAAGTCACTCGAACCTAATTTATCTTTTGCTTTATCTAAAAATCCTTTTTTCCCAGAACTTTCCGTTTTACTATCACTAGATGAATTACTTGTTTTTTCAGACAGAGAACTACAAGCAACTAGAGTAGAAACGGACAGACATAGTAAAGCTAAACGACAAACTTTTTTTACATTATTCATTAATAGAAACTCCTTTTATTTATGAAATTATCATATCATATTTCCTAAAAAAAAAAAGCATTTTCTGATTAGCAAATATTTTATAAATACAGAATCCCATTTTTAAAAGAATATTTTTCCATTTTAAATTCCACCGATTTTCCACACAAAAAAGAGGGGTGCCCCTCTTTCTGCTTAATGTTTATCCAGATTGCGTAGCATTTCGTCAATCTTGTTTCCATATTCGATGGATTCGTCTTTGACGAAAGTTAAGTCTGGAATTTTGTACAATTTCAAATTGCGACCAAGTTCACGTTTGATAGTACCAGTTGCTTTTTCAAGTCCGACTTGAGCTTTTTGATTATCTGAAGCCAGGTTACTCAAAATAGTGTAGTAGACCTTAGCAACAGACAAGTCACCTAGCATCTGAACATCAGTGATAGTCACACCTTGGACACGTGGATCACGGACTTTCTTTTGCAAAATCTCATTGACTTCGCGCTTGATCTCCATGCCCACACGATCCGTACGGAAATGATTTGCCATATTTCTTCCTTTCTCTCAATTGAACCAAAAGCTAGGCCAGCAGACCTAGCTTTTCTTGAGTTATTGATAACCATTTCAAATTGAAATGAATTTCAATTTGAAACTACTCACTTCTTTCGCCGTGGTGAAAGTGATTGGACTGATAATTCAGTTCAAGCACTGGGGATTTTTGAGACGTTTGGCTCAAAAATAAGCAATGAAACCATGGGTTTGCTTGCGTCCTTCGCCACTTAAGAAATGAGCAAAAAATTATCTCTTGATTTCTTCCATGATGTAGGCTTCAATCACATCATCCATCTGGATATCATTGTAGCCGTCAATCATGAGACCACCTTCACGGCCGTTTGTAACTTCTTTAACGTCATCTTTATAGTGTTTCAAGCTAGCTAGAGCACCATCGTAAATAACAACACCATCACGGATGACACGAACTTTAGAGTCACGGGTAACTTTACCGCTGGTAACCATGAATCCTCCGATTGTTCCCACTTTAGATACCTTGAAGGTTTCGCGGATGATCGCTTCACCAATAATTTTTTCTTTAAATTCTGGGTCAAGCATCCCTTTCATGGCTTCTTCCATCTCTTCAATCACCTTGTAGATGATGCTGTGGAGACGGATTTCTACATCGTCAGCTTCTGCTTGTTGACGAGCTTGTGGTGTAGGACGCACGTTGAAACCAACGATAAAGGCATTTGAAGCTTCGGCAAGAGTCACGTCAGATTCATTGATAGCACCAACTGCTGAGTGAACAATGGTCACTTTAACGCCTTCCACATCAATCTTTTGAAGTGATGCAGAGAGAGCTTCAACAGAACCTTGTACGTCGGCTTTGATGATGACGTTAACTGACTTGAGTTCTCCTGCTTTAAGGGTATCAAAGAGGTTTTCAAGGCTAACTCGTTGAGTAGCTTGACGTTGCTTCATAAGAGCACGTTTGGCACGTTCTTCACCAGCTGCACGCGCAGATTTTTCATCTTCGTAAACAGCAAAGTGGTCACCCGCCATTGGCGCTTCGTTCAAACCAGTGATCGATACTGGTGTTGATGGGCCTGCGACCTTCACACGACGTCCGAGATCGTTGGTCATAGCACGGACACGTCCGAAAGTATTTCCGACAACGATTGGATCTTGAACGTTCAAAGTACCTTGTTGGACAAGGAGGGTCGCAACTGCACCTTTTCCTTTATCCAAACGAGCTTCAATAACAGTACCAATGGCACGAACTGTTGGATCTGCTTTGAGTTCTTGGATTTCAGCCACAAGTAGAACAGTTTCCAAGAGTTCATCGATATTTTGGTTGAATTTAGCTGAGATTTCTACAAACTCAGAATCTCCACCCCAGGCAGTTGACATAACACCGTGTTCAGCCAATTCACCGATCACACGTTCTGGGTTGGCACCTGGTTTATCGATTTTGTTGATGGCTACGATGATTGGAACATTAGCAGCTTTTGAGTGGTTGATGGCTTCGATTGTCTGAGGCATAACCCCATCATCTGCCGCTACGACCAAGATAGTAATATCGGTAACAGAAGCACCACGCGCACGCATAGAAGTAAAGGCCGCGTGTCCTGGTGTATCAAGGAAGGTAATCTTCTTGCCATTTTCCACGATTTGGTAGGCACCGATATGCTGAGTGATACCACCTGCTTCTCCTGTTGCAACACGAGAATTACGAAGGGTATCCAAGAGGGTTGTTTTACCATGGTCAACGTGTCCCATGATAGTAACAACTGGTGGACGCTCTACAAGTTCATCTTCATTGAGATAACCATCTTCAGCGAAGAAACGTTCGATATCAGCATTGTCAACTTCAACCTTTTGTTTCGCATCAATACCGTAATCTACCATGAGGAGTTCGATTGTTTCACCGTCCAAGGACTGGTTTTGTGTCGCCATCACACCCATCATGAAGAGTTTCTTAACAATCTCAGCTGGTTCGCGTTTGATACGTTTTGCGATTTCCGCAACGGTCATACCATCTGTATATTCAAATTCTGTTGGCAATTCATGGAACTTACGCTCTGTAACAGGTTTTGGTGCCTGATTACGGTTATTTTTGTTATTGCCTTTTTTATTCTTTTTGTTATTGTTCCAGTTACTATTTCTTTGATTTCTCACTTGATTTTGACTACTTCGATTCTTTTGTTGTTTTCTAGGACCATCTTCTTCGTGATCGTAATCATCACGATCTTTGTCTGGTCGGGCTTGTTTCTTACGACGTGTATCCACTACAGGTTCTTTAGCTGCAGGAGCAACTTCAACCACTGGTTGAACTGGCTGCGCTTGTTCAGCTAACTTAGCAGCTTCTTCAAAGATTTCCTCAGGTTCCTTGCGTTTGTTTGCTTGGGCCAAGGCTTCTTTAGCTGCTTGAGTTTGCTTGAAGCGTTCCTCACTTGAACGAGCATATTCTGCATTTTGCTCTGCCTTTAGAGCAGCTGCACGGGCTTTAAAGTCAACACGTGGGCCTGCTTGATTTGGACGGTTGTCCTCTTGCTTGCGGCGATCATTTCCGCGATTTTGCTGACCTTGTTGTTTTTTACCTTGATCATTGAATCGACGGTTGTCACGATTGCCTTGACCTTGTTTACCACCATTACGGTTATCATTTTTTTGACGATTCCCATTTTGTTGATGGTCACGGTTATTACCCTTATTTTGCTTGCGTCGTTCAGCCTGCTCTTTTGCACGTGCTTCACGCTCAGCCTTAAAGTTTCGACTCTGCGGTTTTGCTGGTGCCACTTTTTCTTCTTTAGGGGCAACAGCTGCTGCTGGTTTTGCCTCTTCCTTAGCGTCAACTGGCTTTGGAGCCACAGGTTTCGATTCTACCTTTGGAGCAGGAGCAGGTTTAAAACTTGCTACGATTTTTGAAGCAGCTGCTTCCTCCACACTTGATGAGTGGCTTTTTACATCCAAGCCCAACTCTTTTGCACGCGCTACAACTTCTTTACTTTCTTTTCCAAGTTCTTTTGCGATTTCGTACAATCTTTTCTTAGACAAATCATGTCCTCCTCTTCTATTCCATAAGAGACCTCATTTTCTTTGTAAATCCAGCATCTGTCACAGCCAAAACTTTTCTTGATTTTCCGACTGCTATGCTTAATTCCAGTGTTGAAAACACGGTAATAACTTCTACTTGATAATAATGACTTTTATCCTGAATCTTCTTGGTCAGGTTGGGGGCGGCATCATGGGCGAGAAATACCAGCTTTACTTTCTGGTCTTGGATGGCCTTGACCACCATTTCTTCACCCGAGATGATTTTCCCTGCTCGTTGAGCAAGTCCCAAGAGATTGGCAATTTTTTGTTTATTCAAGTCCTAACTCTCTTCTTTTCACTTTGTGATCGACATAGGCAATCAACTCGTCATAAAAGCTTTCTTCAACTTCCATACTAAAGCTACGGTTAAAGACTTTTTTCTTTTTGGCCTCTAGGGCTTCTGCATTGTCTAGCTTGATATAAGCGCCACGGCCATTAGCCTTGCCTGTCGGGTCAATAAAGACCTGTCCCTCTTTGTTCTTGACAATACGGAGCAAGTCACGCTTATCAATCACTTCATTGGACACAACAGACTTACGCAAAGGGATTTTTCTAGTTTTCATCCTTCCCTCCTCTGATTAGCTCTTATTCTTCAACCAATTCGTCTGTTTCTACCTGGTCAGCTTGTTCTGCTGCTTCCATGGCTTCAAACTCACTTGCAGACTTGATATCGATACGGTAGCCAGTCAAATGAGCTGCCAAACGAACGTTTTGTCCACGACGACCGATCGCAAGAGAAAGCTTGTTATCTGGCACAACGACCAAGGCACGTTTACTGTCGTTTTCATCAAAGATAACTTGGTCAACTTCTGCAGGAGCGATAGCGTTGTAGATAAATTCAGCTGGATCTGCTACCCATTCGATAACGTCGATGTTTTCTTCGATTGGGACCATGCGATCGCTCTTAGCATCGTAGCGAGCTGGGTGGAATTTGCTAGTAATTTTCTTGATGTTAGCACCACCACGTCCAACGATTGTTCCGATCGCATCCACGTTAGGATTGTGACTACGAACAGCAACCTTGGTACGGTCACCTGCTTCACGAGCTACGCTCATGATCTCAACAGTTCCGTCATAAACTTCTGGAATTTCTTGTTCCATCAAGCGTTTGATCATTTCTGGATGGCTACGGCTCACAAATACGTTCACACCACGAGGATTATCTTCAACCTTGTAGACATAAACTTCGATACGATCGTGAGAAGCAAAAACTTCTCCAGGGATTTGGTCTTGTTTTGACAATTGGGCTTCGATGCTGCCAAGGTTAACATAAATAAAGCGGTTGTCAAAACGTTCTACTGTACCAGACATGATTTCTTGCTCATGCTCTTTGTAAGTATTGTAGGTAATGGCACGTGTTTGCTTACGCATTTTTTCCATGATAGTTTGTTTGGCAGATTGAGCTGCTACACGACCAAACTCACCTGGTGCTTCTTCAAATTTAATCTTGTCCCCAAGCTCGTAAGCTGAGTTAATGGCAAGAGCATCTTTTAAGCTGATTTCCAAACGGCTATCAAACACTTCATCAACAACTTCACGAACAGTATAAACTGTAAAGTCACCTGTCTTTTCGTTGAAATCAATGGCTACACTATCCGACTGCCCATAGCGTCTGCGATAGGCTGAACGAAGTGATTCCACCACTGCATCAATGATGTCTTCTTTTTTGATTCCCTTGTCTTCTTCCAAAATGCGGAAGGCCTCTAGCATTTCTTTACTCATCTTCTATTCACTTTTGAATCTTCAAAAGCTTCCTTTCTTTTACTATAATTTTACTGCTAAACGTGCTTTTGACACCAAACTGTATGGGATTTGGACCGCTTTCTTACGTGTCTTGTCCATATATTCCATAGTCAACTCATCCTCTTCAAAGGCTAGCAAGGTTCCTTCAAAGACCTTTTGCTTATCGATGGCTTGGTAAAGTCCAACATGGATGTATTTCCCAACCGCTCCAGCGACTGCTTCCTTGGTTTTCAAAGGACGCTCCAAGCCTGGGCTGGTGATCTCTAGGAAATATTGTTCTGGGAAGGGATCTGGCTTGATAGTATCTAGGACAGGACTGATAATCTCTGTCAAGTCCGCTGTGTCGTTCAAGGTAATTCCCTCTGGTTTATCTACAAAAATACTAAGAATCATGTCACTGCCAATCTTTCCGTACTCGATATCAACGAGTTCAAAGGGAGCTTCAATGACAGGTTCTACGACTTCTCTGACTAATTCTACGATAGTTGCGATTGCGTCCACCTCCTCATAAGCAAGAGGCGAAGATATTTCCCCGCCTCACTTTCTCATATTCTTACTTACAGTATAGCACTTTTGACTACTTATGTAAAGTATAAGCACTCAGAAGGCTTGATTTTAAGCTTTTTCTTAAAATTCTGCCTCAACTCGATAGATAACCTGACCCTTACTTGAGAATTTTTCTTCATATTCTGTCATGACATTGCCTTCAAAGTCGCTGGCATGCAAGTCCAACCAAACTCCATTGAGCTTCATGCCGTATTGAGAAAAACTCACTAGGCTATATTCAAACAAGCCACGGTTATCTGTCTTGAAATGAATCTCACCGTGTTCAGGCAAGATACGCTTGAAGGTATCCAAGAAACTTTTATAGGTTAGACGACGCTTTTCATGGCGCTTTTTAGGCCACGGATCTGAAAAGTTTAGGTACAAGCGATCAATCTCACCATCTTCAAAGTAGTCGGTCAAATCAGAACCATCAACCCACAACAACTTAATATTGGGTACAGCAACTTCCAAGACCTTGTCCAAGGCATAACTCAAAACAGACTTTTGAATATCAATCCCGATATAGTTGATATTAGGGTTTTGCTTGGCCATACCTGACACAAAGGCTCCCTTACCACTACCAACCTCAACATGGATAGGATTGTCATTTCCAAAGAGGTCTCGCCATTTTCCTTTGGCTTCTAAAGGATTTAAGACAACATACTGAGGATTAGCCTCTAGTAATTCTGTTGCCCCTTTACGATTTCTAACTCTCATCTCTTCTTTCCATACTTGTCACGGAAGATGCGCAAGGCATAAATCTCCCGATTGACATTTTCTAGATCTTCATTTGTATAATATTTGGCAATCTGGCTCAAGAAGGATAACTGAGCATACCAAAATAGTTTGTTGATGACTGTTTGGTTGTATTTGTAACCGTAATAAGTCAACCACTCTTTCCACTGATAGTCTGGAATATAGTGACATAGCATATGCGCTACATCAAACATGCGATCCGTTAAACGAACGGAATCCCAATCCACTAAATAAACAAGACCGCTCTCTGTCTCAATCCAATTACTATGTCGTACATCTCCATGAACGATCGTTGCATAATCTTCCCTAAAGTTTGGCAAACTTCCTCGCAAATCCTCTACTACCATTCTTAGATATTGATTGTTCTTCAAGGATTCTGGAGCATCTTTTAACCAAGCCTGAAGCAAGTCAAAAGGTGTTTCTAAAGAATAGCCCAAACGAGTCAATTGCGTCATCAAAGGACGCGAACGATGCAAGCGGCTCAAAATATTGATAATCTGCTTGCGATTCATATCATAAGGGGTCAAAATTTTACCATTCAACCATTCTTGGGCACACATATCACGCCCATCCGATAAACGGCGAGTCCATAATAATTGAGGAGCGATTTGTTCCTTGGCTAATCCAGGTAGGATTGGAGAGGTGTTCATTTTAATAAAGACGCGCTTCCCATCAGGGTAGCTTCCCATATAAGCTTTTCCGCTTTTCCCAGGTATAGGGGTCAGCGTTAGCTCAATATCACCCAAGTCCATTTCTTTCCTCCGTATAAAGTTTCCTTACTATTCTACTAGTTTTTAGCCTATTCGTCAACCAGTCCATACCTGATTCTCAAATAAAAGCCCTTTATCCAATCTTGTTAAAAGAAAAAGCCAAGCAGAGAGATCTACCTAGCCTTGCTCATTCGATTTTTTTAGCAGTAAATTGTAAGGAAATAATCTATGCTTAATCTGATAATTCAAGCTTTCAACTGGTTCTCATCATGCAAATACCCTATGCAAAAAAGTCATGATAAATGGTAAGTTTGCGATGATATTATTGATGATATGAATCGTATAAGAAGGATAGATAGTCTTGGTATAGCGTGTCAAACCACCAAATATACATCCAACTGCTGTATAAACCAGAAGGTCTAGTAGACTAGGAAAACTTGAAAAATGAGGTAAGGCGAACAAAATCGACGGAAATAGAATATCCAGTCCCCATCTTGAATTCTTAAAGAAGGCATGTTGAAGCAGTCCCCTACATACCAATTCTTCCATCAGAGGTCCTAGTACGATTAAGGTTAGGTAAACACCGAACTCTGCAAAATTCGTCTCACTATAGACAATAAACAAATTCCAACTTTCGTTTGTCCCCTGAACGTGTTTAGCTGTCAGATAGTTAAAGCAGATAAGTACGACAGCTGTTAACACCGTCAGAACAGAATAACTCAGCCACTTTTTCCTAGGGATACAAAAGAGATAAGCATGACCCGACCTGATCAAAATCCAAACCATCAGGCCGATAAAGAGAAGGCTGATGATGTTTCGAATCCAGATGACATTTCCTACCCAAGACGAGAACTCCCAATAATTTCTCCAAAATTGGGTTGTCCAAAACAATCCGAAAAACAAAAATAAATAAGAAAGGACTGCACTAGTTTTGAAAAGAATAGAATATTTTTTCATAGAAACTCCTTCATAGCTTTGCTATCGTAACTGCCACCAATTATCATTTAATCCTCCAGCATTCAGTCTCGGTAGCTATCACCATGACTTTGATAAGCCAATACATCTACCCTTGTGTACTTTTGTTGCTGTTCGAAACTGTACCTAGTTAGTCACTCGTTTTCCGTCTGGTTACAGCCAATCTTTTCAAACAAGAATACCTCATCCCTTTTTGACCCGATCATTTTATAAAACTTGATACTCTCGATGAAAAGCCTTGGCAGATACCACTCTATGATTTGTGAGGTCAAGATAATCTCCTGGATAGCCAAGGACATACATACTATAACCAGCAAAACCTCCTCCTGCCGTTCCGACTAGGCCAATTTTGAGATTGGTTACAAGAGAAGACTGAAGTCCTGACATTAAAATTCGGACATGATTGTCTAGCCATACTATGTAATTCTTTTGCAAGGCATCTTCTACCCAACCTGGTTTAGGAGTATCTTTACCAATTTCCCAAACTTCTACTATTTGATTTTTATATTTTGCTTGCATCTTTTTAATCTTTCTTTTAGGACTCTCACAGGGTTTTTATGTTCTTCTTACCTGGTCTATGTTTTAGCAGACTATAGATCGTAACAGAGGTACTTACCAGTACAAGAACATTTCTCCAGAGTTCTGTTGAAATCATGAGTACTCTTATACAAAGAACAAGAGATAGCAATATTATTACAACTCGGGCAAATAAATCTAAAAAATACACATACTTTTTCATATGATTCCTCCATCTATTGATTTCACATCTACCAGGTCAGTTCCCTAGGCACTATGACGCTAATTGACCATCCTCTACATTCCTTTGTAAATTTAACCACTGTCAACTACTAGAAGAATGATAAACAATTGTAACAGATATGGACTAAGATAGGCACCGATAGATTTTGACTCTTTTTATAAGCAAAGCCCAGCATCAAACCTCCAAATAGATAATAGATAAATGAAGGAACATTATAAGGAGCATGCAGGAAAGAGAAGAGAGAGGCAGTCAGTATAAGCCCCAACCAAGAATTTTCAAAAACCGCACCTTGAAGGATACCTCTGAAAACAAATTCCTCCAGAATAGGCCCAAAAACTGTCACGCTTGCAATAAAGGATAAGGAAATTCCTGTACTAGTAGCCTCAAGGTGTTGATATCCAGCACCAGAAGAGACTGTAAAAAAACTATAATAACCTATATTTACCAGCACACAAATAAGAAAGCTTCCAATAAAAAGTAGAATTTCTTTCTTCGTTAACCTTCTTAGCGAAACCATATCAAACCATTTCGCATAGGCAATACTCAGTGAAATCCAGAAAGTCTTTGCTATAATAAATATGTACTCGTTTTGAAAAAAATCTCCTTGATTGATGGTATAACCTACTGAAGTAACTATTATAAAGGCTAAAAATCCAACAAACACAGCATGACATTTATTAAAAATAGCCATAAACACAACCTCTCTCCTATTTAGAATCATCAAAATAAGGATTCAAGAATTTTGCATTTTACAGATAATACTTAGCAGATATTATTTTAAAATCATCCATCTTATTTTGATGATCTATTCCAGACCTATAAAACTTCTATGTTCAAGATTCAAAGTGGCTTTTTCTCCATTTTTTATTGAACTGAACGAAGATATAAACCGAAGCAAAGTATGCTAGTGCATCCATTACATAATACCACTCATTTCCCCTAAGCGGATAAAGACAAGTTTGCATGATTACATACAAGATGACAATCGTAATTATTTTTTTCGCCATAAGAATCACTCCTTTATTTCAGTTTAGCATTGGTATCCTTGTAACTTTTACACACTCAGTATAGCACTGCTTTTTTAGGTTTTGCATCCAAATCTTAAATGGTCATCAAAAACTCTTAAATTGCAAGAACCCCTCTTGAAAAATCCCGTAGTCTGAAAACACTGCCTGTAAGTCCTTTTTGTGAGCTTACTTTTTATAATACTTCAAGCCCCAAATGAGCAGCAGCATGATGATTAAGCAGAGAACAGAAGCAATATAACCAATCAGTTGCTGATAGGATTCTGCCGCCGTCATACCTCTATACAAACCGATAATAGACATAAAACCTGTCAATCCGATGAACATGAGTTGATTGGTTCTCGGATTGACCAACTCATCATCTTCAAACTTTCTCACTCTCATTTCTCTAGTGAGGTAAACAATCACCAAAATAGAAGCCAAGTTAACAACCACTAAAAGCAATTGAAAAACTAAGGAAAAATGTAAAAACTGACGAGATAGAAATAAATAAGTAGAGATCAGTACAGGTAACTGACCTAGGAACAATCTCGCAAGGAAGATGTTCCGTTTTTTAGCAAGAAAAGTTTTCATTTCTTTGCTCCTTTCTTTCTCATTAAAGCAAAATAGATTATAACTGCAATCAGATAGGCAATGGTATAAAATAAATGATACCAATTACTATCCCCAATAGGAGACATGATTAGATACAAGATGAAAATGACAAGTATTTTTTTCTTCATAAAATTTCCTCCTAAATGTGTGCTTTATTTTAGTTGAGCTATATCCTTTACACTGCTAGTATAGCACTCCTTTTGACCTTAATTTTCCCAAATCATGAATGGTCATCAAAACCTCCTAAATTGTAGAAAAAATAAAAAGCAAGCACGGAAAACATGCTTGCCCTAATAAAACCTAACAAATCAAAATGTACTTAACTTTACTTCCCTTTTTTCTGATACATTCTCATGATAGCTAGGAGGATAAAGGCTAGCCAGCTTGCTAAAACTAGGAGGGTGAGGCCTGTATGTAAGTTTTCAGGTGTCCTCTCTATTCGGCTGATGAGACGGACTAAGGAAACCACTGCCATCTGAACGAGGAGCAAGGATTCTGCCCTAACCAATGATGTCTGCTGATTTTCAACTGCATATAAAAAGGCTGGTAGCAAGACACAGGTTGAAACAATTATAATCAGATTAGCTCCTGTACCTTCTCCTTCGTTGACTAGAGAAAACATGAGAAGATTGGATAGGATGATCAGTACAGAACACGCTATAAAATAAGATTTCTGGTTCATTTATTTTTCCTCGAATATTATAAAAAGTCAGGCTGGATAAGGACAAATCGTTGCAATGTTTTTCAAACTAAAATGCCAAGGTCCTCTTGTTCACACATTCTCTAATCAGAAGTTGACAGCAAATGAACCGCCAAAACCTGACGAAAGACTTGATCTTGACAGGTGGTATTGAGACTGGCATTGGGATGACTTTCCACAATTTTCATGACGGTATAGAGACCAACTCCTCGGTCCTCCCCTTTAGAACTTGCTCCAAAGGAGAAGATTTCAGAAATATCTATGCTCTCTTCTTTGATGGAATTTTCAATGATAAAGGTCTCCTGTGCTCCATTTTTTATAAAGGCGATTGAGACACGAGGCTGACTGGCCTCTGCACTGGCTTCAATAGCATTATCACAAAGGATAGACACAATGGTTAGAAAATCAAGTAGACTCATCCCCTCGACTTGAATCTCCTCTGGAACTTCGACATTAAAGACAATGTTCTTATCTCTAGCTTTTAGAAATTTCCCTGCTAGGAGACTTTTGAGGGCTCGATCCCGAATATTCACCAATCGTCCAAGATCATATTTATTATCCTGCAATTTTTCACTAGAATCCTTTAAGACCGAGTCATAGACTTCTTTTATCTGCTCCATATCCTCCTCTTCAATGCCTAGGCGTAAGCTGGTCAAGAGGTTGGTGTAGTCATGGCGAAAACTCCGCACTTCCTTGTAAAGTTCCTCTATATGCCGACTATAGCGTTCCATATCTCTATAGCGCAAGACCTGCTCTTGGTCCAATCTCTCATGGAGTTTGTCCTTCAAATAGGTATCCAATTTCTTGATAATCCCCATAAAAAAGAGTAGGTAAAAGACTAGGATGAGATGGCGAACAGTCGTTGATTGAATACCTTGTTCATATTCAAAGAAAGACAGACTTTGCATGACTAGAAAGTAGGCCCCCATTATCCAGTTAATCGTAGTCAGGGACTTTTGAAAACCTTTATCGAGAATCTCCCTTCTCAAGTTAGTGAAATCATAGTCCAACCATTTCAAAAAGGCTAGAACTATGAAGTAAACGATAATCAGTACCAGTAACAAAATAGGATCATAAATAGCATCTACCAATTCTCGACCCAAAAATGGAAATACAAAATAAGAAACACTTCTGTAAAAGATATTCATCAGTATCATTGGAAAGAGGCCATAAAATAAAAGGAGTT
The DNA here is from genome assembly GCF_001808865.1 of Streptococcus sp. HMSC061D10. NCBI lineage: Bacteria > Bacillati > Bacillota > Bacilli > Lactobacillales > Streptococcaceae > Streptococcus > Streptococcus sp. HMSC061D10. Next base: position 344,976 of record NZ_KV795020.1, read on the forward strand.
TTTTAGGAATTCCTCTTAACAATAAGAAAGACAAACCTATGCCGAACAAAGGTTCTATAAAATATGACAGATAGTCAGTCAAGACTAAAAATTTAAAAGTTGTAAAAATTGCTGCTAGAAGAAATTTTAGAAGAAAGGCCTTAAAAATTCTATCGAAAGTGAGACCAATTCCATCCATCTTAAAGAATATAACAATTTCTAGTCCATGAGTAACAAGTGTATATAATAATATCCAAGCAATATTCATAAATTCTCCTAGCTCAGTGCAAGTTATTGATAGCTTCAGACACTTCCCTGACCTTATAACGCGCGATCAGACAGCTTCCACCATTGGGAAAGTAGAGGAGTTTTTCTTTTTTATCCAAACGAACCACATTGGCAGGATTGATAAGAAAAGAGCGATGGCACTGCAAGAGACGGGGTTCCTGCTTGAGAACCTCCTCTAAACTAGCCGTAAATTCTAACCTGTCTGTCTTGGTATAGAGAATAACACGATGGGGTCTTGGGGACGTTTCGAGATAGTAAACCTCTTTAAAGGGATACTGGAATTGGGCAAATTTTGATTTAAAATAAAAGCAATCTTCCGCTAGACTTTTACTGTCTTGACTATTGGCATAGAGAAGGGCTGTCTCGATTCGAGATTCAAACTCCTCTGCCGAAAGGGCCTTATCAATGTAGTCCAAAGCTGACACTTGGTAGCGAAAGGACAGGGGCATAAACTCTGAGTGTGTCGTCACAAAGACGATTAGAGCATAAGGATCCCGATCCCGAATCTTTCTAGCCACTTCTAGTCCCTTCATCTCTTCATTTCGAATCTCAATGTCTAAAAAGAATAGCTGATGCGCACCCTTCTCATGCACCTCTGCCAGCAGTTGGTCTGGCTTGCCAAAGACCTCAAAAGAGCTGGGAATGATACTCTGTTTTTTCAAAAGTTTTTCAATCGTCGTTTCAATTCTTGCTTGTTGGGAAAAATCATCTTCTAAAACAAATATTCTCATCTTCTTACTCTCCTTGTTTCAACCATTTTTGACGAATTTCTCTATAACGACGTCTGGAATACTGAACGGCATATCGACCTTCTTCTCCAAGAAAAAGAGTCTTTGATTGGAGTTCCATGGATTTTACTCGTTCAAGGTTGACCAGACAATTTCGATGACATCTTGTTAAGGTTTCCCCATATTGTTTTTCAAGCTTGCTTAAATTTTGAAACAGATCAAAGCTAGCGTCTTCTGTAACAATCTGCACGGTATGGGCTGTACTTGGATGCGTTTGGATATAGTAGATATCCTTTATGTTTAATTTGAAAATTTCTTTATCTTTTTGGATGATGATATAGTTCATGTATAAAACCTCCTGAAGAGAGGATACCATAAGTCTAGAAACTATTTTTCACCAAATCCTAAACGGTTCTTAAAAATTCCTAAAGTGTCGAAGTTTTTACAAAATAACTATGATAACCTTACAACTATTTTATCATAAAATCCCGCTATTACCATTCAGGAAATTTCAATGACAATTAAAGATTTGAAAGTAAAAAAAGAGTAAAAAGTGATAGTCTAGGATTATAGAAAGACAAAGGCTTAAAACAACTTTAAAACCATCACAAAGGAGGAATTCTCATGACGGAAACAGACCCAATCAAAAGAGCTCAGACACTGATAACTGAGTTAAACAAAGCTTACCAAGTCTGCAAACAAGCAACAGCTGACGATGTCCGCTTTCAGGAGCAACTGGACAATATCCTCTGCTTTCTCTCTAAAGCTGAGACAGTGGATAATCGATTCTTGATTGAGCTGGAAAAATTTTACCAGACTTCCAGTCTTCTCATGGGCCTCAGTGCCCTCAATCCAGACGCTCCTACTCGCGCCGCTTGGAGAGCCTATGACCGCTTCCACTTTGACCAAGTCAAGACCAAGTTAAGTCTCTACGGGCCAACCCTTATCTTGTAATAGTCTTCAAAAATCTTTTCAAACCATGTTAGCCTTAAAACTGTTTTTTGAGTAACCTGCGGCTAGCTTCCTGGCTTGCTCCTTGGTATTCATTGAAGTTAGGTAAATAAAAATGGCGGTGGGACAAAAATCGAAAGGCAAAGTCTCGATTTCGTAGTCCCAGCCCCGCGAGGATGATTAGGAGCTTTTTGGAGTCTAAAAGACGAACAAAAAGTTCAATCAGCTACCGCGTCAAAGTTTGATTGCTAATAAAAAATGAGGTTGGGATCTTTTGTCCCAACCTCATTTTCATCTAATCTTATAAGATTTAATCCTGTATCTGACGTTTCACCTGATAAGGGAGATACAAGATGTGTAAGACTAATCCAGCTCCAAGGAGGGCTAGAAGGGCTAGTTTTTCTTGGAGGGTAATCAACCCAACTACCAGCTGAACCAATAAAACAAAACCTGTCAATCCTCGGACAACTACCTGTAACCCTTTTTCCTTTTGTCCCTTGTCTAGCGGGAAAAGTTGGGTCAAATATTGGTAATCAAAGGCATGATAGAGGGCCAGCAACTGAAAAAGCAAGAGATAGTTAAATAAAACCACTACTGCTGTTGCAATCCAAGCTTGCTCGATAAAGATCAAAGCCAGCAAAGATAAGAAGAGGAGGCGAAGACTGAGGGCAAAGAGGTCCCCATTTCGCAGATAAGAACGAAGATAGAGGTTCTGCCAGATCTTCCCAGGCACTTTTTGAACAACTTTAAGGATAAAGTCTAGATAGGCACGACGCTTGACGCTGTTTGAAATCCCCTTGACTTGGGTAAAGAGAGCAAAGAAGCGAAGCAAGAACTGCTTGCGTTTACTTTCTTGGGCAATCACATAGTCCCAGTCCAGATGATTTGCACTAAAAAACTTGCCAGCCTTTTTCTGAAACAGGAAATATTTCCCGACTCCTAACAGAAGAACATAGACCCCAAAAACTCCTAAGCCTAAGCCCATGGCTAAAAATAGAGGGGCAAAAAGAAGCAAGAAGAGAGTCTGTACACTGACCCAAAAGATGAAGGAGACCAGACTTTGCTTCTGGATGTGTTCTCTCACTTCTTCTTCAGCTACTAAGAGAAAGAGCTTATCAGGTGCTTCCACATAGGTCGCTATCCCACCCCAAAGCATGAGTAAAACAGAGACAATCCCAATTAAACCTAGGATTGGTAAGTGGTTCTCAGGAAAATGCTGGAGCAGTTGACTATACTGATAGGCTAGAAAACCTACCAAGACCAGTAAAAACAAGACAAAGTGGTCATTAAGCACATAGCGCAGATAACCAAGGCACTCCTTACGAAAAGCCTGCTTTCGCTTTAGAAACAAGTCTTTCATCGGTCCTCCTCTTTGGTCAAAGCCAGGTAAATATCGTTTAGACTTGCTTGAGGCATGGCAAAAGCTTGTCTCAACTCTTCAAGATCCCCTTTAGCTCTCACTTGTCCTTTGTGAAGAATAACAAAAGAATCACACATTTTTTCAGCAGAGTCAAGAACGTGGGTACTCATGAGGATAGACTTGCCTTTTTTCTTTTCAAGATCCAAAAGCTGAATCAAGTCTGAAATTGCCAAGGGATCAAGACCAAGGAAAGGTTCATCGACGATAAAGAGACTCGAATCCACGACAAAGGCACAGATAATCATGACCTTCTGCTTCATCCCTTTTGAAAAATGAACTGGGAACCAGTCTAATTTCTTATCCAAACGGAACATTTTTAAAAGCGGTTCTACACGTTCAAAAGCTAGATTTTGCTCAATACCATAGGCCATAGCAACCGTCTCGATATGTTCTCTGAGAGTCAATTCCTCGTACAAACTAGGAGTTTCAGGAATATAACCAATCTGCTGACGATATTCACGAGGATTAGCACCTAAGGTTAGCCCGTCGATGTTGATTTCTCCACTATAAGGTGTCAAAAGTCCAATAATTTCATTGATGGTCGTTGATTTTCCTGCACCATTGAGACCGATCAAACCGACCAACTGTCCACTCTCGACTGTAAAGGACACATCTTTCAAGACAGGGACATGAACATAGCCCCCAGTCAGGTTTTTAATTTCTAACATATTTTCTCCAAATCTGGTATAATGTAGCTATATTATATCAAAATTCAATACAGTAGAGGTAGATTTTATGTCAGATTGCATTTTTTGTAAAATTATCGCAGGGGAGATTCCCGCATCAAAGGTTTACGAAGATGATCAAGTTCTTGCCTTCCTAGATATCTCACAAGTAACACCTGGTCACACCTTGGTCGTACCAAAAGAACACTACCGCAATCTTTTAGAAATGGATGCTGCAAGTGCTAGCCAACTTTTCGCCCAAGTACCAAAGGTTGCTCAAAAAGTCATGAAGGCTACCAAAGCTGAAGGTATGAATATCATCGCCAACTGTGAAGAAGTTGCTGGACAAACGGTTTTCCATACCCATGTCCACCTCGTTCCTCGCTATAGTGCAGAGGATGACCTAAAAATTGACTTTATCGCACATGAACCAGACTTCGACAAACTTGCCCAAGTCGCTGAAACAATCAAAAACGCTTAAGGAGTCACTATGAAACTATCAAATTTACTACTCTTTGCAGGCTCTGCAGTCGGTTCATACCTCCTCGTTAAGAATCGCCAAGCTATCACTGAAGAAGTTTTAGATACTACTGATCGCGTTGAAGCCATTAAGGATGACTTAGATATCATTCAAGATAGCCTGCAAATTATCGACCAACAAAAAGAACTCATCAAGGAATATCAAAAAGATTTGACCTATAAGTTTAAAGTCTTTGAAAAAGACCTTAAAACAAGACTTAGTGTGATAAAAGAATTACAAGAAACTGAAGAAAACTAAGGAGAGGAAAACTCCAACTTTCCTTATTTCCCTTTTAAATTCATTTTGGATTAGCAGATCTTAGTAGACCAGGGAGGGCATGAAAATGAAACAGTTTTTTAAAGTTTTGACGCGGATCATCCTGATTATTTGTGGTGGCCTCTGCCTTCTTGCAGCCCTGGCATTCCTACTAGTGGCCAATCTTTTCAAGGCCTCACCGAGTGACATCCGAGAAGGAAATGAATCCTTAAAACAAATCTTTATCTCCCTTGACATGCCTCCTGAAAAAGTAGAATCAAATGGAAGCTATCAATTCGAGGGTGGGGGCCTAGATTTTTATGTGACATTCTCTGATGAGGTCGTCAATAGCCACCCAGTCCTAAAAGAAAGTCCAAACCTTACTAAAAACCAACTCAAAGTCTACGTTCTACAGGCAGGTGACATTTCCTATAGAAAAGTAGAAGATAACTTGTTTAATCATGGTTTATCCCAATTTTTAGAGGAGGAAGGCGAGAAGTATTTCCGAGAAAACGGAAAGAAATCAAATCCTTCTTACACAATTCTAACTTTGAATGATTCGGAAAGCATGAAAAAGGGAATCGCATTCTATGAAAAAGCGTTGACCTTGGTGGATATCCAGGATAATTCGGCGATTAAGCGCATTGATACCGTCACCGTTAAGCCTGGCAAGGAAGCAGAACTTAAGCAACTCATCCAGGACATGGATGAGGCTGGCTTACTCATTCAAAAATATCAATAGTAAACTAGTTGGAGATTCTTTCTCCCATGCTAATACTCTTCGAAAATCAAATTCAAACCACGTCAGCTTCACCTTGCCGTACTCAAGTACAGCCTGCGGCTAGCTTCCTAGTTTGCTCTTTTATTTTCATTGAGTATAAAAGTCTTAAGATTGCACGAAAAAGAGCCCGAAGGCTCTTTTTACTTTATGCTTTATTCTCCTTCAAAGGCATCCTTAATATGGTCAAAGAAGCCTTTTTTCTTTGGATTGACTTTTAGATCACCTGCAGCTGCGAATTCTTTCAAGGCTGCTTTTTGTCGTTCGTTCAAGCCTGTCGGTGTTACGACATTAACGGTAACGTATTGGTCACCAACTGCACCGCCACGAAGGCTCGGAGCTCCCTTGCCACGTAGACGGAATTTCTTACCAGTCTGAGTTCCTTCTGGAATGACTAATTCTACATCACCATGAACTGTAGGGATGTCTACTGTATCACCAAGTGCTGCTTGAACAAAATTGAGGTTTAAATTGTAGAAGATAGTAGTTCCTTCACGTTCAAACTTATCGCTAGCTTCTACTGAAACCACCACGTACAAGTCACCGTATGGTCCACCGTTAAATCCTGCTTCACCTTGACCAGCTAGGCGGATCTGTTGACCTGTTTCCACACCAGCAGGGATTTTTACGTGTACGCTATGGGCTTGTTTTTCATGACCAGTTCCATGACAGGTTGTACATGGATCTTTAATTTCTTGACCACGGCCATGACAGACATCACAGGTTACTTGGCGACGCATCATACCGAGAGGTGTTTGGGTATCAACATTGATCACACCTGAACCATGACAGCGTCCACAAGTAACTGGACTTGTTCCAGGATTAGCACCCGACCCATTACAAGTACGACAGCTTGCTTCACGATTGTATTTGACTTCCTTTTCTGTTCCAAAAATAGCTTCTTCAAAAGTCAAATGAACGCGATACTGGAGGTCGTCACCTTGACGAGGGGCGTTTGGATTACGTGATGCACCGCCACCACCAAAAAAGCTTGAGAAGATATCTTCAAATCCGCCAAAGCCACCTGCTCCGTCGAAGCCTCCGAAACCGCCAGCACCACCAAAACCACCATTGGCACCAGCAGCACCGTATTGGTCATAGGCAGCACGTTTCTGTTCATCGCTCAAAGTTTCATAAGCTTCTTGAACTTCCTTGTACTTGTCCTCAGCACCAGGATCCTTGTTGATATCTGGGTGATATTTTTTAGATAATTTCCGATAGGCTTTCTTGATCTCATCTTGAGATGCATTTTTCGAAACGCCCAAACGGTCGTAAAATTCAGTATTGTTCATAATTCAAGATACAAAGGGCGTTAAACGGACACAGCCAAAATAGGAGTTTTGACGACGGACGATCACGTCCTAGAAAAAACTATCTTTTTGGCACAGTCCGTAGCCCGTGTTCAGTTGCGAACACCTTTGTTCCTTTCTATTGATGTTGTAAATCAAACCCCGATGTAGGTCGGGTTCAATTCCTTTCTTTTATATTGAGTAAGAAACTTCAGAGCTCGGCTACAATTTCCCAAACACTCTTTGTTCCTTTCTATAAATTTCATGTAAATCTTTAGAGGGTGTTTTCTATACTTCGCTTCACTTGATCAAACTCTTCATCTGATAGAGTAAATATCAAATCCTCTTCAGAGTACTCGTTTTTTTCTTTAAAATAGTTGTCCGTATTCTCTGCCAACCCTAGACTTAGAATCACTTTCCTTGCAAACTCTTGATGTGCGAATCCTATAGCCGTAATGATCTGTTTATCTTGCACAAGAACTTTCGGTTGGAAATTCTCACGAGGAAGAAATTCAAAATAGTCAAAGAAGTTTTGCCAAATTCCACCTGTAAATTTCGTGTCCTTCAACAAGCCTGCTTTGGCTAATAAAAGAGGGGCTGAGGAAATGGCTGCAATTAAGACATTTTGCTCATCAAGCTCCCTCAAAAACGATATCAATTTTTCATCCTGTAGAGCAGGTCCAATGTTAACCATTCCTGGCAAAATCACACAAGAATACTCTTCTATACGAATTTGATCCAATGTTTTGGTCGGTTGACAGGGTAAGCCATCCTCAGATATAACTATCGAATGTTCTGAAGCCACATAATCAATTGTTACGTCAAAAGACAGGGCTAAAGTACTCGTTAAAGTGGTTATCTCATAAAGAGAAAAATTAGGATAAATGATACAAAGTACTTTTTTCATACGCAACATCCTCTATTTTACCGAAAAACAGAGGCTGGGTTGCAACCTCTGGATTTCTTCTTATCATTATTAACATTTAAGCAAAGCACTGTAGAAGGACAATCACTTTAGTGATTAGACATTCTTAACGAGTTAGGCTTAATTGAGTTTCGGCTAAAAACTTCGGAAAAAAGACAAGCCATCTTTTGTGCATCGCACAAGGCGATGGCTTCCTATTTTTCTTTCGTTTTCTTAACGCCTCAACATCTTACTAAATTGAGCACACCCTAACCTCTTGGTGAAAAAGACAAATCTTCCTAGAAACTAGAGTTTCTGCGTCAGATTTCCTATTTTCACTGTGAGGTTTTAACGGGCTTTGCATCTTACTTTTCCGTAAACTCTCCGTCTACGACGTCATCGCCTGCGTTTCCTGTTGCTTGTGCGCCTTCTGCTCCTGCTTGAGCTTGTTGCGCTGCTGCGGCTTGTTCGTAGAGTTTAACCGCAAGTCCTTGAGCTTTTTCGTTCAATGCTTCAAGTTTTGCTTTCATGTCGTCCAAGTTGTTGTCTTCTTGAGCTTTCTTAAGATCATCAAGGGCAGCTTGTGCAGCATCACGTTCTGCATCGAAGCCTTTGCCTTCAGTTTCTTTGATTGTCTTTTCAGTCGCAAAGATAGCTTGGTCTACTTCGTTACGAAGGTCTACTTCTTCTTTACGTTTCTTATCTGCTTCAGCGTTAGCTTCTGCATCTTTCATCATGCGGTCGATTTCTTCGTCTGTCAAACCTGAGTTCGATTGGATAACGATTGTTTGTTCTTTTTGAGTTCCAAGATCTTTGGCTTTAACAGATACGATACCGTTCTTATCGATGTCAAATGTTACTTCGATTTGTGGAATACCACGAGGTGCAGCTGGGATATCTGTCAATTGGAAACGTCCAAGAGTCTTGTTATCTGCTGCCATTGGGCGTTCCCCTTGAAGAACGTGGATATCAACGGCTGGTTGGTTGTCTGCTGCAGTTGAGAATACTTGTGATTTAGAAGTTGGAATTGTAGTGTTGCGGTCGATGAGTTTTGTGAAGACTCCACCCATTGTTTCGATACCAAGTGACAATGGCGTTACGTCAAGAAGGACAACGTCTTTAACATCACCAGTGATGACACCACCTTGGATCGCAGCTCCCATAGCAACTACTTCATCAGGGTTCACTGATTTGTTTGGTTCTTTACCAGTTTCAGCTTTAACAGCTTCAACAACGGCAGGGATACGAGTTGAACCACCGACAAGGATCACTTCGTCGATTTCTGACAAGCTCAAACCTGCGTCTGAAAGGGCTTGGCGAACTGGAACTTTTGTACGTTCTACAAGGTCACGAGTCAAATCGTCGAATTTAGCACGAGTCAAGGTCATTTCCAAGTGAAGAGGTCCAGCCTCACCAGCAGTGATGAATGGCAAGCTGATTTGAGTTGAAGTCACTCCAGAAAGGTCTTTCTTAGCTTTTTCAGCTGCGTCTTTCAAACGTTGAAGAGCCATCTTGTCAGCTGACAAGTCGATGCCGTTTTCTTTCTTGAATTCTGCTACCAAGTGGTCGATGATTTTTTGGTCAAAGTCGTCACCACCGAGTTTGTTATCCCCTGCAGTTGCCAGTACGTCAAAGACACCATCACCGAGTTCAAGGATAGATACGTCGAATGTACCACCACCAAGGTCGAATACCAAGATTTTTTCTTCTTTGTCTGTCTTGTCCAAACCGTAAGCAAGAGCTGCTGCAGTTGGTTCGTTGACGATACGTTCTACTTCAAGACCAGCGATTTTACCAGCGTCTTTTGTTGCTTGACGTTGAGCATCGTTAAAGTAAGCTGGAACTGTGATAACAGCCTTGGTTACTTTTTCACCAAGGTATTCTTCAGCGTAACCTTTCAAGTATTGAAGGATCATAGCTGAGATTTCTTGTGGTGTGTATTCTTTGCCGTTAGCAGAAACTTTTGCAGAAGTACCCATCTTAGATTTGATAGAGATGACTGTATCTGGGTTTGTGACTGCTTGACGTTTTGCAGCGTCACCAACGATGATTTCACCGTTTTTGAATGACACAACAGATGGAGTTGTGCGGTTTCCTTCTGGGTTTGCGATGATTTTGCTTTCAGTTCCTTCAAGAACTGCTACTGCTGAGTTTGTTGTACCTAAGTCAATACCGATAATTTTAGACATGTGTTTTTCTCCTTAAATTTATCTTTTTTTTTCTTTTTGATATTTTCCCTTAAGTGGTGGGGACGTGAGCAACTCCCTTCGGGATTTCATTCACTTATTTTTGAGCCTATTGTCTCAAAAATACCCCTGTTTCAGTAGCATGAGCTACTGAAACTTTCACCACGGCGGAAAATATCTGCTTTGCAAGCCTCCGACTTGCCTCTTATCTTTCTTTCATAGTTTAGTGTCGTTTCGGACAAGGTTTCTATTATGTTACGACACGAGGAGTCGAAATCACAGATTTCTGACTTATCGCCTAGTTATAGACCACTACCATAGCCGGGCGTAGGATGCGGTCATGGAGTTTGTAGCCTTTTTGGAAGACCTGTGCGATGGTGTCTGCTGAATGTTCGTCATCTGCTGGTACTGTTTGAATGGCCATATGGTAGTTATGGTCAAATTCACCATCTGCTGGAATTTCTTCAATTCCTTCTTCTTTCAGAGCATGTACCAAACTTTCTTGCACCATTTCCAAGCCCTTCTTCACATCATCTGTCAATCCTTCGACGGCAAGGGCACGTTCGAGGTTATCCAATGATGGCAAGATTGCTTTTGCCAAATCTTGGCTACGATAGCGTTGCAAGAGTTGACGTTCTTCATTGGCACGGCGCTGAATATTTTGCATTTCTGCATGAGCTCGAAGGTATTTGTTTTCAAATTCTTCGGCACGTTCATTTGCCAAGTCCAATTCAGACTTCTCAGGAGTTGTTTCTTCAGCTGTTTCCACAACTTCCTCTTCTTTTACTTCTTCATTTTTAATATCTTGGGCCATTTTCGCCTCCTTTAATGATTTCAATCTTAATTCACTTCATAGTGATTGCTGCTGAGATAGCGGTAAAAATCCGTCAACTTCATAGTCAAAACTCGATTGACAACATTAAGTTGATTAACCAATTGTTGATAATCCAGATTAACCGGACCTATAATCGCAAGGATTCCAAATCCACGATAGGGAATCAGGAACTTACTGCTAATCACTGCTAAGTCAGCTAAACAGGATTCTTGGCTATCCGCAACTCGGACACTTTGCATCTGGTCGCCAATCAGATTTTCTCGAATTTCCAAAGCAACCTTTTGTGGTTGATCAAAGAATTGATAGGCAGCTAGATTAGCGAAATTCAGAAGATTAACTTTGCCAGAAACCACGATATTTTCATTGAACATTTCTTTGAAGATATGTTCAACGAGGCCCATAACATTGTCCGTTGTTGTGAAGTAACGTTGGATAATCTGCGGGATCTCTGTCCGAATCTTATAGTGAATATCCAAAACAGCCTGATCCAGGAAACGTTCTTGAATCATGGTCTTGAGGCGATTTAAATCCTCCTGCAAGAAATTTCTCGGAATCAAAAACTGACTGGTAACTGTTCTAGACTCATCAAGCGTAAAAACAGCAAGAGCTGTATGTTGTCCGAGAACAACAATATCAAAAGCTGTTAGCTTCTGCCTACTTGGTTCTACATCCAGTGCTACAACCGTACAACCACTCAAGTCTGTCAAAATTCTCGTTGCCTCTTGAAGAATATCCTCAAGTTTGAAGAATTCCTGATCAAAGGCTTTTACAATCTCATAAACTTGATTCTCAGCTAAACGGTCAAAGGATAAGGAGTGTTTGACATAGTATTGAAAACCAGCCACACTCGGCATCCGACCACTGGAAGTATGTGCCTTTTCAAGCAAACCTTGCTTTTCTAAAGCCGCCATGTCATTTCGAATAGTAGCACTACTAGAGTTGATAGACTCTTGTAAGGCTTTGGATCCAACAGGTTCGTGCGTTTTGGTAAAGATGTCAATAATCAGATTTAAAATATTCTGCTGACGTTCTGTAACCATCTCGCTACTCCTCTCTGATAGATCTTTTTAGCACTCGTAACCTCCAAGTGCTAACTTATGATTCTATTATACACCCTTAGAAAAGAATGTCAAGACAAAAACTCAAAAAATTAGCACTCTTTTACCAAGAGTGCTAAAAATCAGTCTGAGGACCTAGAAATCAATGTCAATCAACCAGATATTTCCGTCTCAGTCTGTAAAAACTATAGATTAGATAAGAAATCATCAGAGCATATAGGGCAAAAATAAGGAAGAAAGACTGAGAGAGGCTTTCGCGAAACAGGCTCATACAAACAACTAGACCGCCAGAGATAGAAACTGTAGCTGTACGAAGTCCAGATTTCGCACCATCCCATCTAAGACGATTGTTCATAAAAATTTGTTCGTTTGGAACTAAGTCACATTTTGCCTTTCGGAAAACAGAATAAGAACACCCCTCCACAAATTCCCAGTCTCTATCCTTAATGCCTTGTAAATCTAGCTCATTTTTTCTTAGATAGCTAGTATTCCACACACGGTAAATTACATCATCAGGTTGGCATTGTTCAAAATAGAAAAAGTCAAAACGGTTCGCTTTATATTTCCAACCTTTCAAATGCATCTCATGCAAATACTCTTCTACCTTATCCAAATCAAAAATGGTAAACATTCGAAATTGTACTTTGCTATTCATTGTCTGACCTCCAAATTAGAAAACATGCATGGTTTTATTTATCAGATAATTCTTTCCACTTTTGAATCAATCTCCAAAAAATATAAGAAATCTGAATCGCGAAAACTATCAATAAAGTACAGTCTATGATAACAATCAAAAACATTCCCCAACTGAAATAACTTCTTCCACTGAGTAACTTTGAGAAAACCGGTAGTAGCGCTGAAAAGAGAAGCAAAACAGGAAGCATCCGCATTGTTAAAATCTTCTTGACCATTGCTAACTTCCCGGCCGCGTCATTATAAATTTCAAACTCGGCATCCGACTCAACTCCAGAATAAAGCTTTCTAAAGTAGGAAAAACCATTAAAGTTTGTAATATGCTCCCAGCCACAGTCTTTATATAATTGTAAATAGGAAGCTCTCTCTGATTTTTTCATAGGATAAAAGTCCAACTGATAAACCACCTGCTCCGGTTGGCACTTTTCAAAAGTATACTTAACCGCAACTACTAAGTTAGAATAACTTACTTCCTTAAGTTTCCAGCCCTGAGCATGCATTTCTCCGAGATAGAGAGCCTCTCTATCATAATCCGCAATGGTAGCAATTCTATAAACAACTTTCTTTTCCATCAAAGCTCCTCCCGACTGTTTCTGTAGAGCCGTTCAATACGTTTCAACTCAATGTCTAAAACTTTTCGGCCCAAGTCTGTTATCTGATAGATTTTTCGTTTTTCCTCTTCTCGGACAAAGGAAATCAAACCATCCTTTTCCATCTTTGACAAGGTCCCATACATGGTTCCAGGGCTAATGGAAACCTGTGAATCTGTCATCTCCTTGACCTTTTGTGTGATACCATAACCATGGTTCTCCTTCTGTAGACAAAACAAGATATAAAAACCCGTTTCAGTCATGGGAAGGTAAACCCGCCTAATCTTATCTGTTAATTCCATTTAATCAGACCTCCTATTTAGTTCGATATATCGCACCTCGTTATATAAAATATATCACACCTCGATATAAATTGCAAGAAAAAAAGATCGTCCTCACGGACAATCTTTCTGATTTATCATTAGTATAGATCTAGGTAGTTATCAATTTCCCATTGTGAAACGAAGGTTGCATAGCTTGCCCATTCAATTCGTTTGGCTTCAAGGAAGCTAGTGTAGATGTGTTCACCTAGAGCTGCTTTAACCACTTCGTCTTCTGTCATGGCCTTCAAAGCGTTGTGAAGAGTTGATGGAAGGTCTGTGATTCCAGCCTCTTTACGCTCTTCTGCAGTCATGATATAGATGTTTTCTTCAATTGGCGCTGGTGCTTCGATTTTGTTTTCAATACCGTGCAAACCAACTTCCAAAAGCACAGCCATAGCGATATATGGATTTGCCATTGGGTCTACTGAGCGCAACTCCAAACGTGTTCCCATTCCACGAGTAGCAGGAACGCGCACCAACGGTGAACGGTTACGACCAGCCCAAGCGATGTAAACAGGTGCTTCATACCCTGGAACCAAACGTTTGTATGAATTTACTGTTGGGTTCATGATAGCTGTGTAATTGTAAGCGTGCTTGATCAAACCACCAAGGAAGTGATAAGCTGTTTCTGACAATTGCATTCCTTTTGGATCATTTGGATCAAAGAAGGCGTTGTTTCCTTCCGCGTCAAACAAGGACATATTGCAGTGCATCCCTGAGCCAGCGATACCAAATTTAGGTTTAGCCATAAAGGTTGCATACAAACCATGTTTACGAGCAATGGTTTTTACAACAAGTTTAAAGATTTGAATCTTATCACAAGCACGAAGAACTTCATCATATTTAAAGTCAATCTCATGTTGACCTACGGCAACTTCGTGGTGACTGGCTTCTACTTCAAATCCCATTTTAGTCAAGACATTTACAATCTCACGACGAGTGTTATCAGCAAGGTCTGTAGGCGCCAAATCAAAGTAACCACCCTTATCATTCACTTCAAGAGTTGGGTCTCCATTTTCATCAAGCTTAAATAGGAAGAATTCTGGCTCTGGTCCAAGGTTGAAAGATTTGAATCCAACTTCTTCCATATGACGAAGGGCACGTTTAAGATTTCCACGAGGGTCTCCTGCAAATGGTTCCCCTTCTGTTGTATAGACATCACAAATCAATCCTGCGACACTACCGTTCTCATCTCCCCATGGGAAGACTGTCCAAGAGTCCAAATCTGGATATAGATACATGTCTGATTCATTGATACGGACAAATCCTTCAATAGAAGACCCATCAAACATAGCCTTATTTGACAAGACCTTGTCTAGTTGTTCATCTGTAGCAGGAATTTCGACGTTTTTCATTGTTCCCAAAATATCTGAAAACATGAGACGAATAAAGGTTACATTTTTTTCCTTAACTTCACGACGAATATCTGCAGCTGTGATTGGCATGTTTTTTCTCCTTATATTTGACGACTAGCGGTTGCCTAACCGCGACCAAAAGGTGATTGTTGAGAAGCAAAGCGACTTTGCTGGAGAACTTCATTCCGAAGTGCTCGACGTACTTCAGTTTGACTCACTGGTTTTTTAGACTTCGCCTCACGTTCAGCATATTTTTTCTTAATGGCAGCAATGTTCAGACCTTCAGAGATATAATCTTTAATCTCAAGCAATCGATCCATATCATTCAAAGAATACATCCGGCGATTACCTTCGTTGCGATCAGGTTTAATCAATTCCTGGTCTTCATAGTAACGAATTTGGCGCGCCGAAAGATCGGTCAGTTTCATAACACTACCAATAGGAAAAACTGCCATATTGCGACGAAATTCTTTTTCCTTCATGTACACTTCCTTCTTTCTGTCTATTATAGTCTAAAAAAATTCAATCGTCAATCAATAATGTTATATCTTGTGACATTATTTTGTTTTTTTCAGTAAAATGCTCCGTAAACGATCAATATCGTAATTTACAAGAATTGCTACAAAAACACCCATAAAGGTTTCAAAAACTCGGGCAAATACGTACAAAACTGTCTCACCATTTGGAATTGATAAGGTAATAATCAACATAGCCGCAACTCCACCGATAACACCTGCCTTATTGTTCATTGCAACATTTGTCATAATGGTTAACATGGTGCAAATCGGAACAACAAGAAGGGTTACCCAGAAGGCGCCATGAAAAAGATTATTTAAGAGAAAGAAAATCAGAGCATAAAAACCACCGATACTATTTCCGAGAATACGAGAAGTACCAAAATGAACACTCTTGTCAAAATCTTCTCTTAAACTAAAAACTGCAGTCAAGGCTCCAATCTGAAGTCCTTTCCAACCAAAAAAACCAAAAATCATGAGAACTAAAAAAACAGCGATCCCTGTCTTGAAAGTTCGCATTCCTAACTTAAACTTGGATTTGTCAAATCTATACTTTTTAAAATAACTCATCATTTCAACTTTCTATTTCCATTTTACCATAAATTTACCTATTTTTGAGAAGGGGATGCAATAAACTGATGGAAATAGAAAAGAGAAGGAACTTAATCCTTCTCTCTTATAATCAATATTCTATTTTTAGAACAAATACATGAAAGCTAAAGTCAAGAGACTAGCGAGTAAGCCCACTCCCCAGAAGAAGAAGTCGACCTTCCACTCACTCCAAGCTTGGCCTTTCCCAGAAAAGCCCCCCAACTCAAAATGGTGGTGAACTGGTGTCATACGGAAGATACGTTTTCCTCCAGTCAACTTAAAGTAGGTGACTTGCATCATAACAGATGTTGTTTCAAAAACATACACTAGACCAATCAAAAGCAGCGTCCATTCTTGGTGCAGTGCCATGGAAATAGCCGCTAACATCCCTCCAAGGGCTAGGCTACCTACATCTCCCATGAAAACTTTAGCAGGTTTATGGTTAAAGACAAAGAAGCCAAGAAGACCACCAATCATAGCTACAATCACTAGTAAGATATCGAGCTGATTTTGCACATAGGCAATCACTCCATAGGCAGATAGGCTAATCACCACAGAAATACTTGCCAAGCCATCGATTCCGTCAGTCAGGTTAACTGCATTTGAAAAACCGACCAACCAAAAGAGGGCAAAGAGAATATACAGAACACCTAAATGCAAGGGATAACCAAATACATTTAAGATATCTCCACCTCTTTCATAGAAGAAATAGAAGATCACTCCTCCGACCAACTGAAGCAAGAGCTTCTGTTTAGGATTAAGTCCTTCATTGATTTTGCGGAAAACCTTGAGGAAATCATCCAAGAAACCGACCAAACCATATAAGACCAGGATAAAGAGGATCATTCCGACATTATTGGTTAATTGATTAGTCACGAGAGCAAGGACCAGACTAACTAAAACTCCTGCTAGGAGAAAGACGAGTCCTCCCATTGTTGGTGTCCCAGCTTTTGCTTGGTGTTGTTTGACATCCTCATGCATCTGTTGACCGGTAATCTGTGCTTTATGGTAAAAACGGATAAAGGCTGGAATTCCTATGACTGTTAGAATAAAGGCAATCACTCCAGCAAAGATAGAAATAAGCATTCTAATCTCCTAATGTTATTTTTATTTTCTGTAAATCTTTTAAAGCTGTATTAGAACGAACACTTTGCTTTTTAACAGTTTCTCCTGTGCCTTCAAACTCAACTTCAAGATTCAACCATTTGGCAAAGGTTTCAACATTTTTCTTAGACCAGCCATATAAGTCAGGCATCTCTTCTACCTTGTCTGAAAGGAGTAAGATTTGCTCATTAGCGTCTAGATTTGTTCCTTCTGCCACTGAACTGTCCTTGATTTTTGTTCCTGAACCGATAACGATTGGTTGAACAAGATTGCGTCTCAGTTCCTCTGCCATATCTCCCGGACTATAGTCCTTGGTCGCTGGCATTGCATAACTAGTTGTTGTTGTAACTTGATCCAGATTTTTAGCTGTAGACTGAAGATTAAGAGATTCTTTCATAGCAGAAGCTCGTTCAAGAATAGGATTAGCAAATTCTCCAAACCAAGGTGTAGAAAAGTGTTCTGGCTGTTGAACTGTTACGTAAAGAATAAAGTCTGGATTTTCAGAAGGATGCATGGTTACTACAGAAAAGATATAATTGGTTTTCCCAACTAAATATCCTCCGTTTTGCTCATCGGCAATTTGAGCTGTTCCAGATTTGACAGAAACATTCTGACCAGGAACAGTAATTACTGGTTTATTATCATTACGATTATACATGGTCCCATAAATAGGGTCTGTACCAACCAAAATCATGTTTTCCCTAGTCAAACTAGCCGTTTCTTTAGAAACAGGATTACCCACAACTTCTTTTTGCGACTTCCGAACTGACTGATCATTTGGATCATAAAGGGCGCTAATAAACTTTGGTTCTAACATAACTCCGTCATTCGCAATGGCTGTAAAAGCACGTAGCATCTGGGTCTGCGTTACAGAAATCCCCTGACCAAATGCACTCATGGCAATATCGACAATATTATCTGCAGGCAATTGACCTGAATACTCATCAGTCAGACCAAAACGCGTCGGCACCCCAAACTTAAAGCGATTGAGATAATCCAACCAAGTAGCATCTCCCATTTTTTGTTCAAGTAGACTCATTCCAACATTACTGGAGAGAGCGAAACCTTGTAAGAAAGTCATCATCCTACCAGTAGTCAAACCAGCATTAACATCCCAATCTCGAATCGTCGCATCCGCTATTTTTAATTCACTGCTATTGAAAACTTCTCCTCCTGGGAAAGTGTTATTATCAATAGCAGCAGCGAGCGTCATAACCTTCATGGTTGACCCCGGCTCATAGTTACTTTGATAGAGGATATCACGCCAAACAAAGTCCTTAGTCAGCCCTTCCTTAGTATCAGCATCGAAGGTTGGTCTCTGCGTCGTTGCAAGAATTTCCCCTGTTTTAGCACTGACCAAGGTTGCTGTCATATACTTGCCTTTTAGTTTTTCTTGGAAGGCATCCATTTGACTTTCCATAAAGGACTGCAAAGGACTAGATAGGGTCGTATAGACGTCTTTCCCGTTTACGGTCTGTTGGGTGACTTGTTCTGTACCAGGAACAATATTACCTAGACGGTCTTTTTCGTATGTAATAATACCATCTGTCCCTGCCAATAAACTATTTAAGGAACTCTCGATACCAGATGTCCCAATTAAACTTTTCGTGCCATCTTCATTTTCATGTAACTGTGCTAAACCAATAAAGGATGATGCAAATTTCCCATTTGGATAACTTCTATTTGGACTAGTCGTAAAATTAATACCCTCAACCTTAGCAGATTCTAAGTCCTGTTTAATGGACATCATATTAGCATAGGTAATCCCATTCCCTTTAGCACCAAAAGAAACCTGTTTGAGATTTGGTTGAGAGAGTTGGTCTTTGACGTAGGATTCCTCCATATCCAAGTACTTATGGAAAATTTCGGCAACCTTATTGTACTGAGATTCTTCTACATATAGAACATCTCCATTAGCTGATTTATAGTCCTTATCAATGACAGCATAAACATTATAGGACGTTGCATCCTCAGCAATCGGCGTTCCATTACGATCATAAATGGTTCCCCTCTTAGCAGGAACTGTTAGAGTCGTTTGGTGAACCTTACTGGCTTCTTTGACCAGGTCAACACCAAACTTCTTCCCCGTACCAATAATCACCGCAAAATTAACCAAAAAAACAGCAAAGAGAAAGACGGCTAAGAGACTAAGGCTCTTCCCAACTCGTCTGCGGTTTTCAAGGGGAGATTTGCGATTCTTAATGGCAAAGTGTACTATTTTTTCTTTCCAGGTTTTCATATACTACTCCGCCGATCGGATATTTTCATTATTCAGTTGCAGTTCTTGCGAATCCGCAATTCCTGTCAGACGCTCTGAACGGATCAATTCATTGACTTCTTGCTTAGCATCATCTAGCTCCGTTTTCTTTTCTTCAATCTGAGTATTAACAGTTGTTAATTCACTCTGGACTTGCAAGAGCTTGGTCTGCATATAAACCACACTGATGGCTAAGACAAGGGCTGTAATGGCAATCGAAAGGTAAAAAGCCTTCTCAACACGCGAAAATCTCTTGATACGAGCTTGCAGCAATTGGCTCGTCGTTTCTCTTTTGTCTACCATTTTATCCCCTTACTTGTGAATTTTTCTAGCTACTCGTAGCTTGGCTGAGTGGGAACGATTATTGGCCTCCAACTCCTCCTTACTTGGTAGTATTGGTTTACGAGAGACTAATTCCATCTTGGGCTTAAGATCATCTGGAATGAAAGGCAAGCCTTTTGGCACCTCCACTGTTGAAGCCTCTTTGAACAATTGCTTGGTCAAACGGTCTTCCAGCGAATGAAAGGTAATGACTGAGATTCTTCCGTCCACAGCTAGTAATTCCATAGCTTGTTGGATGGACTCATCTGCAGCCCCAAGTTCATCATTGACCTCAATACGGATGGCTTGGAAAATCTGCTTGGCAGGATGACCTTTTTTCTTGAGTTCCTTGGCAGGCTTGGCGGACTTGATAATCTCGGCCAATTCTGTCGTTGTCTCAATAGGTTTCAACTCACGCGCCTGTTCAATCTTTCGAGCAATCTGTTTGGAGAATTTGTCCTCGCCATACTTGAAGAAAATACGAACCAAGTCATGATAATCATAGTGATTGACAACCTCATAAGCTGTCAAACTAGCTTCTTGGTTCATCCGCATATCCAGCGGTGCATCCTTTTTATAGGAAAAACCACGCTCACGTTGATCCAACTGTGGGCTCGAAACTCCCAAATCATAACAAATACCATCAATTTCTTCTACACCCGCTTCCTGCAAACGTGCTTGCAAATGACGGAAGTTGTCCTTGATGAAGGTAACCATTCCTTTTTCTATATAAGGCGCCAGACGTTTTTGGGCATTGTCAATGGCATTCTGGTCCTGATCAAAGGCATAGAGATGCCCCTTTTCATTTAATTTACTTAATAAATACTCGCTATGGCCTGCTCCACCCAAGGTCGCATCAACGTAAATGCCATCAGGCTTCACATCAAGCATATCAATAGTTTCATGGAGCATGACCGTTACATGATGAAATTCTTTAGTCATATCTTATCTATTTTACCACAATTCTGACTAGCTTGCACTCGCTAAAGCAAAAACCTTTTCTTGCTACTTTATCACTTGTATTCAGCAGGTGACTCCGTAACCTAGGGAAAGTTTAAGTGTTGTAGTCATCTCAGAACCTAAGATATACTCATTTCATTTCTTAAGAGAAACCACACAAATAGATATTTCTCTATTCAGATGAAAAAGCTGAGTTAATATGGAGAGAGAATATATCTTAGACTATAATAATCCGTTCTAATTTTTTAGTTATCTACTTTAATCATTCCAACATTTTAAAAATTCATATTAAATTTCCGTATCAACTGCCCTATTATTTGTTTTGACCATTGCTCTGACCTGCTGGCGTTGTTCCTCATTCAGATTCAACTTCTGTAGTTGTTTTTCAATACTAAATTCTGAGGTATTGTATTTCTTATCATACATCTCTAATAATTTATTACGAAGAATAGGCTCGCTAATTAAATGAATTTCTTTTAATAGTTCTTCTTCATTTCCTTTTTGCACTTCTTCTCCATTCAGTCTACTTATCATAGAATCAATTTTCTCTAAGGCAAAATCACCATAAATGTTATCAATCAAATTTTCCTTCATGATTTCTTGGATATTCTTAGCAAACGTATTTTGCAATATTTTTCCTTCTGAATATCCCGTATCTTGATTCTTTTCAATCATAATCACATTTCCTGGTTTAATATCCGAAAGCATATAAGGGGAGTGGGTTGTGAAGATGAGTTGAATTTTTTTCTCCTTTCCCTCAGTTCCTAATATTTCAGAAAGATTTTTTATAAGAATGTTAATTAATCTCCTGGACCATTCTAGATGCATTCCTGTTTCTAATTCATCAACTATCAGTATGATATCCTCAGTATTTTTTTCATACATAAGTAAATACGAATAAACTCGTGAAAATATTTCAATCAAGTTCCCTTCTCCAGTTGACATATGATAATCAGGAGTCTCGTTTAACGCATAATCTTTATTATATTTTTCTAAAGATTTATAACGATCATTTACTAATTTTTTCGATTTTGTATACCGGAGTAATTTGTCACTAAGTTTCTCAAATAAAGATCTATTATTATTGGCGTATTTCAACAAAATTGAAGAAGATTCATTATCAATTAAAGAACCATTTTCTCGGATTTCTCTAAAAATATTAACTATATCAATTATTGACTCAACATACTCTTTTATAATTTTCCTTGTTTCATCTTTTACTTCATTTTTGTCTAATTCTTTTACTATATCTAAAAGTAATTTAAATCCAGAGTCCTCATGATTAGAAACATTTTCTTCTAAATATTCTTTACATTCCAATAATAAACGTTCAGATAAAAATTTCTTTATTAATTTAACTTCGTCATAGAAAATATTATATATAGACTTATATATTAAAAATCCTATAGCTTTTATCTCCCTCGACATTGGTTTTAAACCATAGGATTCAATCTTTAACGAACAAGATAAAACCGAACTAATAATATTACGATCGCTCAACCACAGATATGAATGTATAAACCTTGCTAATCCCATTTGATTCAATGTTGTACGATATCTAAGGGTACCTCTTCCCCTATTTAACAAATTAACGTATAAGATATTTTGAGTCCCATCATAATATCCTGAATCAAGCTCAAAACTCCCATCTTGATTTCTGTAAAAAGGAGATTCTCCATATTCTGATAAATTAGCAACAGATAAATTTTGGCGAGAAACCTTAAACCTTACTTTATTTTCATGTTTTCCAATTTCAAAAAGAAAAAAATATTGATTATCAAGTTCTTGTTCGAATTTATCTGGTAAGTAGTCACTAATTATGTTTAAAACTGTTGTCTTCCCAGTCCCATTTATTCCAACTATTGGCGAAATATTATAAATAGACTCTCCATAAAAGTTTTCAATATAGTCTGGATTTTTATCAATTTTAAGTACATTCGTTTCAAAGTTAAAATCAACTTTATATTCGTCAGAAAAATTAAAAACCTCTTCTTTAAAAAGTTCATTATATCTTTTAATCACCAAAGCAATCAATGCCATTACTTTTCTCCTATCAATCCTATTTCTCTACCAATATCTGCAACCATCTTCGAGAGTGGTCTTTTCCCATAATTTTCTTTGTCCGTGTAGTGACCTGTTATAAAGCGATTCAACTCAGCTTGACTCAATTCAAAATTTGGTTGATTTAAGATTTTTGACAAACCTTCTCTATAACTATCTGTATATACTTCTTTTTTCCAAATCAATTCATTGACTACATCAATGTGGCTTTGATATAGTTCTTCTATACCCAAAATACGAATCCCATTTTTAAAGTCTGGATTACAAGAATCAATTTTTATTTCAATCTTATCAGTAGACTTTGGAATGTATGTAAACTTTACATCATCGAATGGAAAACTGCTATCATAAGGACTATGTTTTAAATCCTTATTTAATTTCACATGATTGCAACTATAGCAACTAGGGATTAAATTATAAAATGAAACAGCAAACAGCGGATAGCTGTCTTTTGGAAAAAAATGGTCGAGTTGAGCAGTATTTACTACTTTAGTCTGACCGTTAATTTCTTGTTTGCAACCTGGACATTCTTTTTCAGTCCCATCAATTACCAATAACTCTTGATTACAGTTATTACATTGAAGGAATTTATATGTTGAACTTATATAATTACGATTACAATACGGGCATACCGAAACGTTTTTTAAATCAATTATTTTCTTTCTCAGTTCAGAATCAATCTTGTCGTAGGATTTTTTTAGATACTCTGCTAATCTAGGTTCTTTATCTACGAAATTATCCAAGAATTCTTTAATATTCTCTAAAAATGAATACTCACCAGTCATTATCTTTAGAAAAGCATCTTCTTCACTTGCTAGTTCTTGTACATTGCTGGCTACCCAACTATTTAAATCATTTTTAAATTCAGGATAATTTCGAAAATTCATTTTTTTATATAATTCTAAGCAAATTTTTTCAACTTCAAACGGATTTGATTTTTCTATAGGTATCATAACTGATTTTCCATTCTATCACAATAGACTGTTCGCAAAATCTTGATTGACATGTTAATCAAGATTTTGCTAAGGATTCTGCAATTCTGCTTCTAAGGATATCACATTGCCATAATTACTGATAAAATTGGGATTTTATAGTTCATGATTTTCCTTCTGTTTGGTAATTTACTCTTTCTTCTGCTACCTGAGCTAGTTCTACGCGTTCTTGGGGATTCAAGTGTTGGTGAACAGCCTCTGCTACTGCTCTTGGTATACCAACTGCGACAATCTCATCCACGCTGGCTTCCTTGATTTTTGTCAGAGATTTGAAATATTTCATCAAGTTCTGCTTGCGTTTTGGACCCAAGCCTTCAATTCCATCCAATTGAGAGGAGAAGGAATTTTTAGAGCGCAGTTGACGGTGGAAGGTGATCGCAAAGCGATGGACCTCATCCTGAATGCGTTGTAGGAGGAAAAATTCCTGCGAATTACGAGACAGCTCTACCACCTCAAGCGGATCTCCAAAGAGCAATTCATGGGTTTGGTGCTTATCATTTTTTTGCAGACCTGCAATGGGAATATCTAACCCCAACTCTTCTTGAATAACCTGCTTAGCGATATTAACCTGACCTTGACCACCATCAATAACAATTAAGTCAGGCGGGGTCAAGCCATCACGTTGAACTCGACCATAGTGTCTGCGGATAACCTCTCGCATGCTTGCATAGTCATCTGGTCCGACCACCGTCTTAATCTTGTACTTGCGGTAATCCTTCTTGCTCGGTTTCCCATTGACAAAAACAACCATGGCAGAAACTGGACTAGTCCCCATGATATTGGAATTGTCAAAGGACTCGATACGGACTGGGGTTGGAATTTGTAAGAGTCGTCCCAAGTTTTCAATGGCACCTTGAGTCTTTTCAACTGATTTTTCTAGCAGGTTAAATTTCTGCTCTAGACTAACACGCGCATTTTTGATAGCGAGATTAACCAGTTGTTTTTTCTCTCCACGTTGGGGCTTTAGAACCTTGGTATCCACCAAAGCCTTAACAGCCTCTTCATCAATATCCTGAGGAATCAAAATTTCATTAGGAACCAGATGAGATTTTTCTTGATAAAACTGCCCAACATAGGTTAGGAAATCTTCATCTGGATCATTGTAGTAAGGAAAAAGGTTGACATCACGCTCAATGAGCTTACCTTGGCGGACAAAGAATACCTGAACGCACATCCAACCCTTATCTACATAATAGCCAAAGACATCGCGATTTTGGAGATCCTTGGCCATAACTCGTTGCTTGGTCCGAAGGGTTCCAATGGCCTGAATCAGATCTCGATATTCAGCTGCACGTTCAAATTCCATACTCTGAGCTGCCACATTCATCTTTTCCTTGAGGTCATCGATGATTTTGTCATCCTGACCCTTTAGAAAATCAGAGACTTCTTGAGCCATGGCTTTGAAATAAGCCTCGTCTTTCTTACAGATGGTGTGAGCCATGCACTGGCCAATATGGTAATAGAAGCAGACCTTTGATGGTGGATTGGTACACTTACGAAAAGGAAAAATCCGATCCAATAGCCGTTTAATTTCATTGGCCGCGCCCACATCCGGATAGGGACCAAAATAGAGACCTCCGTCTTTCTTGACCTGACGGGTGATAATCAAGCGAGGATAGCGTTCATTGGTAATTTTAATGAAAGGATAGGACTTGTCGTCCTTGAGCATAATATTGTACTTAGGCTTGTTTTCCTTAATCAAGTTGATTTCCAGAAGGAGGGCCTCAATATTAGACTCCGTAACAATAAACTCAAAGTCCACAATTTCAGACACCAAGGCTTCTGTTTTGGTATCATGACTCCCACGGAAATAGGACCGTACACGGTTACGTAGATTTTTAGCCTTTCCTACATAGATAATCGTACCGTTTTTATCCTTGTGAATGTAACAACCAGGGCTGGTCGGCAAGAGCTCTAGTTTTGATTTAATCAAGTTATTCATAGTTCCATTATAGCAAAAAGCCCCCTTCATTGCTTACATCAAGGAGCTCTATTTTTCGTTTGAAAATCACTTATTCTCCAGACTCATAAAGTTCTTGAACTGCTTGAACATCTTGAGCCTGAATACCATAATAAGAACCTGCTGGCTGCATGACTGACACTTCATTAGTATGTTCCAAGCCAATGGCATGACCTAGCTCATGCTCTGCCGTATGCAAGATACGATCATAGGTATAGCCATAGTTTGGATTGGATAGATAATAATGATTCAAACGAACCGTTACGGAAGTGAATTGTTTGGTTAGGAGATTTGTTTGACTCTCTGCTTCGCCAGCAACAGATGTGGAACCATCGTTCATTTCGGTAGCGAAAATATTGGCCTGATTCGGTTCTGTTACAAGCACAAAGTTAAAAGTACCGGTCTGATTCCAGTTTGCAATAGCTTCAAGGTAGGCCCTTTGGAAAGTCGCATCCATTTGAGGATCGATATAAATAGTTGCCTGCGCTTGGGGCCATTTTACTCCTGAATCTTGATGATGGTCGGTCTGAGACAAGCCTTGTAACTTACCAGTTTCTTGCCATTGATGCCAGCCTGCTTGACCAACTTGAACAAGTTGCCCCGCTTGATTTAAGACACCAGATAAATCCCCTGTCATATACCAGAGAATCCCTAAAGCAATGAGAATTAAGACTACAAGAGTCCACACAAGGCGCCAGATCATGCGCCAAATCCCTAGTAACAATCGACATAGAACACGAATAATCCAGAACATGATTTCCCGCCTTTCCTAAAAAAATAAGAATCCATCTTTTAGTCCTGGTTTCCCATTCTAAAGATAGATTCCTTATTTTACTTAAGTAAGCTGAAAGAAAACTAAAACTAAGACAAGCGTTCTTCCAAAACAAAATCAATCGGCAGCGTAGCCAAAAAACGTTCTAATTGTTTTTCCCAATAATACCACTCGTGCGTTCCAGCGCTATGGCTATAAGTCACATCAAAGCCTAGTTTTTTGAGATTTTTCACTGCTAGATTATTGGCTTCATACAAGAAATCTTGCTCGCCACACCAAGCCCAGAGTTTGGTATTCTTGTCTGACTTTTTAGCAAGGCTTTCCAGCGAAAAAGGACTAGTTTCCCAATTATCAAGCTTACCAAAAACACCTCGCCAGTAGGCACGCGTCCCTAAATCTTGGCTCTCAGGAGAAAATTCCTCGAAGCTAAGTGCCCCAGAAAAGCTAGCTGCATAGGAGAAACGGTCAGTTGACAGTGCTAACTTAAAGGAACCATAGCCTCCCATTGATAAACCAGCGATAAAAGTCTTTTCACGCTTGCTAGACATATTTGGGAAGAAACGTTTTAATACTTTAGGTAACTCTTCTGCCAAGGCAGTATAATAATCAAAACCATATTGAGTATCTGTGTACCAGCCATTACTTGTATTAGGCAAGACAACAATCAGATTGGTCCCTCGCAACAAGCGCTCTACATTGGTCCGTTTGAGCCAACTGTTGTGATTCCCTGACATCCCATGAAGGAGATAAAGAACAGGAATATCTGTAGAATCTGGCTCCTCAACCCGAGACGCATCAGGGTAGAGAACATTCACTCCCCACTCCATATCTAAAACTTCTGAGTAATACTCAATCTTCATTACTGCCATAACTTGCTCCTTATTCATTTAAGATAAGAAAAAGCCGAAACTCGACTTTCTCTTGCTATTTGATCCTATTTTGCTTCCATGACTACTGGTAAGATAGCTGGGCGACGCTTGGTTTGGTCAAAGAGGAACTTGGCCAAATTATCACGCACCTTACCTTTGAGCTCTGCCCAATCAAACTCTTCACCTTGTAGATAGTCTTCTACTGTTTGATTGACTAACTCTGTACTTTCGCGCAAGATATCACGGCTCTTCTTGAGATAGACAAATCCACGCGTGTGCACTCGAGCTTTAGCAATGATTTTTTTCTCACGACGGTTAACAGTGATAGCCACGATGAAAATCCCATCTTCTGACAAGACCTTACGGTCACGAAGAACGACATTCCCGACATCTCCAATAGCATTCCCGTCAATCAAAACATCGCCTGCTGTAACTGCACCAGATGGAACAAAGTCCCCATGCTCGTAAGACATAGTAGTCCCTTTTTTAGGGATAAAAATACGTTCTGGTAGCATACCAACTGCCATAGCAGCCTTAGCATGGGCATCCAACTCACGGTATTCTCCTTGGATTGGGAAGAGATATTTAGGTTGCAAGAGGTTGATCATCAATTGCAAATCACGCGCATTCCCATGTCCTGACACACGCAAGCTATGAGTAATTGGCTTGACAACTCCACCTGCTTGGTAGACCATATTTTCTACACGTGCCATAACCGCTTCCTTGGCGATTGATGGTGTTGTAACAATATAAACTAGGTCACCGTCTTTGATTTCAACATAACGGTGACGACCGATAGACATCTTGCGTAGGCCGTTAATCGGTTCACCCATACGTCCAGTTTCAAGAATGATCAACTCATGATCTTCAAAACGAGACATATCTTTTGGCTTAATCAAAAGATTTTCACTTGCTAAAGACAATTTTTTCAGACGAATAGCTGTACGGACGATATTTTCAATATCAAATCCTGTCAAAACAACACGGCGTCCTGTCTCCGCAGCTGCGTCAAAAACCTGCTGGATACGAGAAAGGTTACTTGCAACTGCAGCAACGATGATGCGTCCATCCCAGTCAGAGATGGTTTGCGTGATTTCTACACCAACTTCATTTTCACTGGCTACTTGGATATTGCTATCTGCATTCGCAGAATCACTTAGAAGAGCCAGGACTCCTTCACGACCAATCTCTGCCAATCGACCAAAGTCAGTGGCATAGGATTCACTAGCCGTTTGGTCAAACTTGAAATCTCCTGTGTAAACAACATTTCCTTCAGCCGTTTTTAAGACCACACCCAAACTTTCTGGGATAGAGTGGGTTGTACGGAAGAAGGACACAACAGTCCCACCAAAATCAATCTCTGTATTTTCATCAATCACATGGAAATCATCAAATTTCTTGACACTGTCATTTCCCTTAACAAAAAGCTTGGCAAGTTCAATGGTCAGCTCTGAGCCAAATACAGGAACCTTAGCTTCTGCCAAGAGATAAGGAAGGGCGCCAATCGCATCCGCATGCCCGTGTGTTAAGAAAACCCCAGCAATACGGTCGCTATTTTCAAACAAATAGTCCATGTTGGGAATAACGACATCGACACCCAACTGTTCATTTTCAGGGTATTTCAAACCTGCATCTAATACAAAAATCGAGTCGTTAATTTCTGCGATGTACATGTTCTTACCATTTTCACGTACACCCCCAAGTGTTGTTAATTTAATAGTATTCATCTTTCCTCCGAATAGTCACTTCAACTGTTTGTAGAGCTTTAAATGCTCTCTTTTTCTGAAAGTCCAATTCACTTTCAGCCGAATCTTTTCCATTCATTATACCATTTTTTTACTAATTTTCAAAATGAAGCTCACACATAATCCGACTTCAACCATCTGTTTTTATCTTATAATTACAAGATGGCTAAATTCCGACTAAGCCGTCAGATTACCTCGAATCTTCAACTACTTCGACAAGATTAACAAGTACTTCTCGGCCACAGCAGGTCTCTTTGCTCCCAACATCTCTCCCTCATCAACCTTTATATCACATACCTTTAGACATAAGCTTCTAATAAAAATCATCATGGCAAGCAACTTTATCTCTTATCACAAAAATCATACATATCCAAAAGCATCCCCTGAACAAAGATAAACTCACTTCAATCCTTTTCCCTGTTAGGGTTTGTAATCTATCAGGAATTTCTTTTCCACTTCTTTCTCCATTTTCTACTTCAACTAACTTCCACTTGACATCAAACAAAAAGAGTCAGCAAGCCAACTCTTTCTATCTCTATTCACTTTTTTCCATTAAGAAATCATAGATTTCCTGAACTGTTCCAAGAGCCATAATCTCTTGATCTTTAACAGTTTGTTTCAGCTTTTGATAAATCTGACTCTCAGCTATATCACGCTTTTCAGCCTCTTTATTCACCCTCATGACTCCATTTTCAATGGTTACAAAGCCAAGCTCTTCAAATATCTGAATCATTTTAACTAATAGAATTTGCTCAATCTTGAGATAGGCCGCCAAATCCTTGAGTTTATAGCGAATGTCAAACTCTGGAAACTGATAGATGGTTTTATACAATTTTGCAAACTGATCTCTCGTTCCATATCCCGTCAAATAGTAAGCCTTGGCTATATCATTTTTAAAGTAAAGAGCTGAAAATTCCTGCTCCTGACAGATTTTCTTAAGGAGGGATATATCCTCAGGGATATTTTTTACGACAATAGCAGAACAAGAGGTCACATCAGGTAACTCTTGCGTAAAATCCAAAACGGCTACCCCTTCTGGTAACAAGGCATTCTTGCCACGAATGTTAAAGAGCTGGACACCTTCTACACGGGCGTCAACCATCATCAACTGCAAGGTTGTTTGACCATTCCATTGGTTGACAGAAAGAGTCACTGCCAATTCCAGTTGCTTGGTCTGTGAGAATTCAGTCGCCCACTTCCCTTGACCAAAAGCAACCACCTCAAAACTGGCCTCACCTTTGGAAATTTTCAGCTTGAGATGAGCATTACCAGCCCCCATAACTCGAGCATTCTCAACTTGAAAATCTCGAATATAGAAGATAGGTTTTTGGTTATCCATCCCAAAAGGAGCTAGACGTTCAAAACATTTCACCGTCTCCAGACTCAAGGACTCTAAATCCAGTTCTTCATCTAAAAATAGATTGTTTCTACCTTGGGCATCTGCACCTTTTTCTCGGATATAGGCTTCCAAAAGATCAGACAAGACTTCCAACTTATCCACTTCAAGGGTCATACCAGCAGCACCTGCGTGACCACCAAAGGCGATAAACAGTTCTCGATGCGGGTCCAAGGCTTCAAAGATATCGACTGCTTCAATGCTTCGAGCACTCCCCTTGGCGCGTCCATCTTCGATATTCAAGACAATAACTGTCTGACCCAATTCTTCAAGTAAGCGCCCAGCTACAATTCCAAGAACTCCCGGATTCCAGCCTTCCTTAGCCAAAACTTGAACACTTTTCTCAGGATCCACCATGCCTTTAGCTTCATCGTAAATCGACTGAACAATTTCCTTACGTTCTTCATTCTTTTGATGAATCAAAAGGGCGATTTCATGCACTTCCTCATCGTCAAATCCAGTCAACAAATCAATAGCTGGATTGGGATCATCCAGGCGTCCTAGGGCATTTAAACGTGGTGCCAATTGAAAACCAACCGTCTCTTCTGTCACATCGCTACTCGAAATCCCAGCGATTTCAAACATTTCTTGCAGGCCCATTCGTTGAGTATTGCGCAAGACCTCAAGACCATATTGGACCATGATACGATTTTCGTCAGTCAAACTGACCATATCGGCAATTGTACCGATAGCAACCAAGTCTAACAACTCAACCTGCACTTCTTCCAAAAGGGCACAAGCTAGCTTAAAAGCAACTCCACAACCCGCTAGATGTTTGAAAGGATAGTCCGCCCCTGGATGTTCAGGATGAATAATAGCATAGGCATCTGGTAAAACTTCAGGCATAGAATGGTGATCGGTCACAATAACGTCCACTCCCATAGACTGAGCCAAATCAATGGCTTCATGCCCCGCCACACCATTGTCCACCGTCACAATCAAAGACACACCCTGCTGTTCGATAAAATATTTGTAGACACTGGCATTTGGACCATAACCATCCGTAAAGCGATTGGGAAGATAGACCAGGCACTCAGCACCCAACTGTTCTAAACTTTCCTTAACAATGGAAGCAGAAGTCATCCCATCCGCATCGTAGTCCCCGTAAATGAGAATCAACTCCCCTTGCTCAATAGCATGGCGAATCCGCTCCACTGCCTTTTCCATATCATGCAGAAGGTAGGGATCATGCAAATCCTCCAAAGAAGGTTCTAAAAATTTTTTCAGACCGGTCTCATCCTTGATGCCTCGTTCAAATAACAAACGAGCTACTTCAGGTCCCAAACCAGCTTTCTTAGCTATCTTTGTAAAATCCGCATCTTCAACTTGCGGAGCAAATTGCCAATTATAAGTAGGAATTATCAAAAAAATCATCCACTCTTTCTTACGATTCTATCGTTTTATTATAACATGATTTTCAGTTTTTCTCTTGATTTTCTAACTAATTTGATGACTCTTCATCGCTCTAAACAGTCACTTTTAAAACATATACATGCCAAAGTGTCATTCCTTTTTTTACTTGACTTTTGCAATTTCCCCTCAGATAAGGTATAATAATTGTATTGTCTTTTGGGGTCGTTACGGATTCGACAGGCATTATGAGGCATATTTTGCGACTCGTGTGGCGACGTAAACGCTCAGTTAAATATAACTGCAAAAAATAACACTTCTTACGCTCTAGTTGCCTAAAAACCAGCAGGCGTGACCCGATTTGGATCGCTCGTGTTCAATGACAGGTCTTATTATTAGCGAGATACGATCAAACTTTGTCTAGCAGTTTGATAAGAGATTTATAGACTCGCAGTTTCTAGGCTTGAGTTATGTGTCAAGGAGCTGTTAAAACAATACATAACCTATGGTTGTAGACAAATATGTTAGCAGGTGTTTGGACGTGGGTTCGACTCCCACCGGCTCCATTATATTTTAAAAAGGCGGTGGGACAGAAATCGATAGACA
>NZ_KV795021.1:0-27128 GCF_001808865.1 Streptococcus sp. HMSC061D10
CTTCTCTAATCACACGCTCAGCTGCAAAGCTATGATCATGTTCATCTTCATGCTGGGTGTTATGAGTTACATTTTCATGGTCACGCTGAACTGTTGGTTTATTTTGATTTTCTAACGGTTTTGTTGGTGTTAGAACACCTCCAAGTGGTATCAAACGAGTAATTTTTTGCTCCAAAGCAGACATACTACTATAAGGAATGAAATGGTAGTGATTACCGTGTGGAATCGCAACTCCTGATGGTGTACGACTAGTAATTTTAGCTGGGTCAAATACCAAACCATCAGATTCTTGATAGCGTTGACTAACTGGTAAAGCATATAACTGAGCGAGAAGACTTTGGAGGCTATCCTCTTGATCTACTGGGATGCTTGTTGCTGGGCTATCGGCTTGAGAACTTGGTGTAACACTTGGATTTGGTTTATAATCCGTTAGACTTGGTTGACTTCCTTTTCCAGCTAGATAGGCTTGAGCTGCTGCTAATTCACTTGAAGATAGAGCACTCTTTGGAACGTAGTGATAATGCCCACCATGTGGAACGATATAAGCATCACCTGTATCTTCAATGATATCTGCAACATTAAAGACATAACCATCATCCGTTGTATATCGGCCTTGAGCTCGTGCAGCAAGGACTTCCTTAGTTTCATTTCCTCTATCTGATGTGCCTTCCCGTTTCTGACGCTCAATTTGGTCTTTGGTACGAACATTATCTGCATGGCTAGCATCTTTTAGATAGACATAGTATTTGCCATCAACTTTGATGATATAGCCACCTTTAATCTCATTAACAATATCTTCATCCTTCAGCTGATAGTTTGGATCTTTCATGACCAGTTCTTCACTAAAGATAGCATCATAAGGAACCTTACCATTATAGTAATGGAAATGGTCGCCGTGGGAAGTCACATAACCTTGATCAGTGATTTTGGTAACAATCTGTTCAGCTTCTATGCCTTCCTTCTTACTAACTTGGTCTGGTGTCAGAGTTTCATTCTTTTTAGCTTCAGACTCTTTACCATCAACGTAGGATACACGGTTGTCATCTTTTTTCTCAGGTGCTTGATGTTGATTTAAAGCATAAGCACAAACACTTAAGGCAAGGACCACTGCAAATCCCGCTAGATATTTTTTATTAATCTTCATAATCTCCTCATTTCAATTCTTCAGCTAAGATAGCCATATTTTCTTCTAAATTTTCCAAGTAGGACTTGTCATTTTGTGGGTCTGCCTCTAAAGGATTGAGGGTTTTAAGACTCACACCTGTTGATTTGACAAGTGTGTCCGCTACCTTAGATGAAGCATTGCTCTCTGTAAAGATGGTTTTGACCTTATAAGTCTTTACAAATTCTTGAATTTCGGTTAACTGTCTTGGGCTAGGTTCTTGGTCAGGAGAGATCCCTGCAATCCCAAGCTGATTTAGTCCAAATCGTTTAGCTAAATATGAAAAGGCTGTGTGTTGGGTTACAAAAGTCTTTTGATTAGCTTTTTCAAAGATGGGTTGGTATTTCTTGGTCAAATCATGAGCTTTAGCACTAAAACTTTGTGCATTTTTCTGATAAGTATCCTTGTTAGCACTGTCTAGTTCAGATAACTTATCAGCAATAATCTGTGCTTCTTCTGCGACCTTTTCAGGATCTAACCAAGTATGAGGATCGTACAAGGTCTTCTCATCAATCCCATCTCCAGCTTCCATATCTTCTAATCCAGGCACGCGCTCCAAGGTCATACCTTCTGATGCTTCTAAGACCTTTACCTTGGATTTTTGCAGGCTTGGATCTAAACTTCCCGCCCATGACTCTAGTGTATGAGAATGATAGACAAAAACATCGGCATCATAGATGGCTGCAATATCATTTGCAGAAGGTTCAAAGGAATGGATACCAGAACTAGACTGAATCATCCGAACATCATTTAGATCACCTGAAACTTCTTTGACCATAGCATAGACAGGATAAAAACTGGTCACAATCTTCATTCCCTTAGTTTCATCACTCTTGTCTTGACTGGTCTTTTGTCCACAAGCTCCTAAAACGAGAGCAAGGAAGGCAATCATGAGCCATAGGATACTTCTTTTTTTCATAACAACTCCTTAACTAGTATTTAACCATTTAATTAACTAGTAAACATTTTACTCCTAAAAATTTAAAATGTCAATATTTTTTCTACATTTTCATGAAAAAAGTGAGAACTAGATTTCATTATCAGTTCTCACTGGTTATTTTTATCATTTGACTTTTAATTGTTTTAGAACTTCTTGATTCAATTTTTAAGACAGCAAATTTCAGCTTTTTAATAAAGAAAAGGACATTATTCAATCAAAAATCGAACAATATCCTTTCGAGTAGATTATAATTAATAAAAATATTTTAAGGTTTTATTTGTTTTAGTGTCTTAATGTCATACATCACTAATTCACCATTTTTATTGTAAAACTGAACACCTTCTGGCTGAAAAATTAGAAACTTAGGATCGATTTGTGCAATTTTTGCTAACTTTTCTATATGTTCATTTAAAGTTACTTTATCCAATCCGTAGTCTGGTAAATCATCGTCACTTTCTTCTTTGGAATTTTCTTTATCTTCAACCTTGTTTTCTGAAGGAATTTCGTTGGTTGTACCAGTCTCATTTACACCTATATTATTCTTCGGTTGCTCCTCAGTTTTATCTACAACAGTCTTATTTTTATCAATATTTTTAAGATTGTTTGAATCAGGTTTTAATTCTTCATTATTATTCGTAAACGTCCCATCTTGGGATTCTTTTTCTTTCATTCTTTTGGCAATTAAGTCTTGCGCTTGTTTCCATTCTACTTCTGATAAGTCGGATTTAGTGATACTTCTCAATGAACCACCTCCCGCTCTTGGAATACTAAATGATTTGTCTTCCCATATAAAGGTTTCTTTTGCCAATACATCTTTCGGATCAAAAATATAACCATCTGGAGTTGCAAATCGACCTTCTGCAAGAGCTTTCTGAACTTCTTCAGCAGAATGGATAATTTGCCAATTCTGCATTCCAGCGCGTTTTTCAAGAGGAGTCACATTAGCAATAACAGATCCAGCATCATCATGACCTGGTTTTGACCAAACTTCAGGACGCACATCAGGATGTTGCATTACATATTTTATAGTTGCTATTTGCTCACTATTTAACCAAGAATAAGGTACGACGTGAATGTGGTCGATATGCGGAATAATAAAGGAAGTTCCAGTATCATAGGTAGTATTGGCTGCATGCATAGGCAAGCTAGATACATCAACAGCTAATCTTGGTTTAATTTCTGTTTCTACAATATCATAACGATAATTATCTTTATCTTTAAGCATTAGTTCCTGCTCAGAAAAAGCTATTTGAGTAAGATCGAGTTCTTCACGTGAATAAAAATAATCTTTACCACCTTCATTAATTATATAACCAACTTTACTATTTCTAGAAATTTTATTAGTTACTTTTTTATAATCAAACTTTGGTCTTTCCTCCTCATCTGAGTGTACTGAAGAAACGATGGAATCTGGATTTTTACCAGTTTCTTGAATCCATTTAGCAACTTCATCCAATTCGAATTGTTCTAATTCACCATATCCCATATAATGGAAATGATCTCCGTGTTTGGCAATAACACCTGATTTATCAACAGAATCGATGGAATCTTTGGTAAATATATATCCATCGCTCGTATCATAAGGTTTACCATCTAAACCTTTTCCATAAGCTTTGATTGATTGTCCTAAGAACTTATGAACTACTTCTTTTGATGCTAAAGGTTTAATATCTGTAACAATTTCGTTTAATCCATTTTGCCCTTTTAACGGAATCATTCTTGCAATCTTCTGCTCTAAATCAGACATTTGTGAATAAGGGATAAAGTGATAATGGTCTCCATGGGGCACTGCTACACCGTTAGCTGTACGTTTGATGATTTGTGCCGGATCAAAGACTAGACCATCCGATTCCACATGGCGTTCTGACAAAGGTTTGGCATACAATTCACTTAAAAGTGTTGAAATGTCTTCCCCTTGATTTTGATGATAAGTTGGTGTGACAGTCAGATTTGGAGTCTCTGTCAAACTTGGTTGAGCTGTCTTAGAATTATCACTACTTGGTTTACTTGAACTTGTAGAGGAATGTGCGCCTTGTTTACCATTCCAATAAGCTTGGGCAGCAGCCAATTCTCCTGCTGACAAATCACTCTTAGGGATATAGTGGAAATGATTGCCGTGCGGTACAACAAAAGCGTCTCCTGTATCTTCAATCACATCTGTCGGACTAAAGACATACCCATCATCCGTTGTATAGGCTCCTCCAGTTCCTCGATTCGGTGCCGGCGTATTGAGATTAAAGTTTGGTTTAATGGTTGAACTTGGTTTCTCAGAACTGCTTGGTTTCGGATTATCAGCATGACTTTGAATTGGCTGATCTCCAATTGGCAGATTTCGAGCCAATTTTTCTTCCAAAGCAGACATTTGCGAATACGGAATGAAATGGAAATGATCCCCATGAGGTACTGCTACCCCATTTGCTGTTCTTTTCGTAATTTGGGCAGGGTCGAAGATCAAACCATCTGATTCTACATGACGTTGGCTAAGTGGCAAAGCGTACAATTCTTGAAGGAGACTAGCTAAATCCTCACTTTGACTTTCAGAATCTGTTGCAGGATTTTGAGGTGTCTCAGATTGACTCGTTCTCACACTAGATCTTATTTCTCCTCTGCTTGAACGATATTCAACGGTACTTAATTGACTACCTTTACCAGATAAGAAGGCTTGGGCAGCAGCTAATTCACTGGCAGACAAGTCACTCTTAGGAATATAATGGAAGTGATTGCCATGGGGAACGATGTATGCATCACCCGTATCCTCGATAATATCACTTGCATTAAAAACATAGCCGTCATCCGTTGTATAACGGCCTTGAGCTCTGGCTGCAACTACCGCCTGATCGTTAGAACCGCCTCCATGATTATGACTATGTTCCTGCTTCTGACGTTTAATCTCTTCTTTTGTACGAATATTGTCCGCATGAGCCGCATCTTTAAGGTAAACATAGTATTTCCCGTCTACCTTAATCACATAGCCACCCTTGATTTCATTGACAATGTCTGAATCCTTCAACTGATAATTCGGATCTTTCATCAGCAGTTCTTCACTGATGATAGCATCATAAGGAACCTTGCCATTAAAGTAATGATAATGGTCCCCATGTGAAGTCACGTAACCTTGATCGGTAATCTTAACGACAATCTGCTCAGCATTGATCCCCTCTCGCTGACTAACTTCATCTGGTGTCAGATTTTCAGTCTTAGTACTAGCCTGATTTCCTTCTATATAAGCCACACGATTAGGCTCTTTGCTAGTCTGTACCGCTTGGAAACGCCCCAGTTCATAACTTGAAAGGCTTAATGCTAAAAGAGCTACCGAACCAAGAACATATTTTTTATTGATTTTCATCTAAACACACTTCCTATTTCATTTATTCGTTAAATAAAGAACTACACTTTTTCCTAAAGAACTTCCTTAACTGGTTAAGCACATAACTGAAAAACGAAATCACTTTTAAAACTCCTCCTTCTATTTTCTATTTATCAAACAAGATTTGAGCGAGTGAGTTACCTCTTTATATACTTAACCAGTTATTTAACTAGTTAATAGTTTACTCCTATCACATAAATCTGTCAAGAATTTTTTTGTCTTTCAGGTAAAATCTAGATAAAAAAGAGGAATATCCCCTAGTATGAGATAGATTCCTCTTTTTACTATATTAGTGTTGAAATGGCATAAAATCCGATTCAAAGCAAATGTTATCCTTATCTTCTGCGTTGACAAAATTTAAAAACAGCTTTTGAAATTCTTCAAATTCATAGTCTGAATGACAAATCCACTCCTTACCCATCGAGACATACCATTTTCCAAGACTTGCAAGTTGCTCCTTGGTCAAGGATGGTACATGAGAGCAATGTTCAAAGTTAATAATATAAACTTTTTCATAGACTGATTTAATAAAATTTTTCAGCATAAACTTTCCTCGCTTGAACTCTATACCTAATGACTATTAGTACTGTTCAATCACTTGGGTTTCTGCTAATTTCTTGTACCAATGTGCAGATTTCTTAGGATAACGTTCTTGTGTATCGAAGTCAACATAGAAGAGTCCGTAACGTTTTTCATAACCATTAGACCATGAAAAGACGTCCATCAATGACCAGATGAAGTATCCTTTGACGTTTGCACCATCTGCAATCGCATCAGACAATACTTCCAAGTGTTGTTTCACATAATCAATACGGCCATCATCGTAAACAGTGTTGTCCACAAATTCATCTTTGTATCCAAGTCCGTTTTCAGTGATGTAGATCTTCTTGTAGTTTGGATAATCTTTCTTAACACGCATGATTTGATCATACAAACCTTGAGGGTAGATGATCCAGTCCCAGTCAGTACGAGGTACATAGTCAGGAGCTACACGACGACCAACACCCTTGATCTGGTATTTAGAGCTTCCTTTTTCACCTTTACCGTTGTGGATGATCTCAGTTTCACCATCAAAGGCTTCCATCCAATCGCTCATATAGTAGTTAATTCCGAGGAAGTCATTCAAATCTTTAGCTGCTTCAAGTGCTGCAAAGTCTTCGTCACGAAGATCCAAGCTACCACCATTTACTGATAAGATGTGGTTTACACCTTCCATTGTTGCATCTGAATAGTGTCCAAGGTATGTAGCATCCAAGATAAATTTGTTGTGGATGATATCTTCCAACTCAGCAGCACGAACGTCTGCAGGATTTTTAGGATCCAATGGATACTTAGTTGGAAGGGCGTGAACAACCCCGATTTCACCTTTATAGCCTTTGTCTTTGTACAATTTCACAGCACGAGCATGAGACACCATCATATTGTGGTGAGATTGGAATACTTTCGCAAGGTCGTATTGAATACCTGGTGGGAATTTACCGACCAAGTATTGACCGTCACCGATTGGACCAATTTCATTAAAGGTTGTCCAGTAGTTGACTTCTGGGAATTCTTCAAAACAGAATGCAGCATAATCTACAAAGTGTTCGATGTTTTCACGATTTAAGAAGTCTCCATTTGAGTGAAGAGCTTCAGGTGTATCAAAGTGATGAAGAGTAACGAACGGTTCTACATGGCGTTTATGACATTCTGCAAATAAGTTATGATAGAATTCTACCCCTTTTGGATTTACTTCACCATAACCAGTTGGGAAAATACGTGACCAAGCGATTGAAATACGAATACCATTGACGCCATACTCTTCAGCTAACTGAAGATCTACTGGATATTTATGGTAGAAATCGCTTGCTGGTTCTGCTGTATACCAATAGTTATCAGCTAAGTATTTGTCCCAAGCAACTGGTCCTTTTCCGTCAGTATGGGTAGCACCTTCTGCTTGATAGGCAGCCGTTGCCCCACCAAAAATAAAATCTTTAGGAAGTGTTTTTGTCATTTTTTCACCTATTTCTTGATTGTATTAAATGAAAAGTGAGGGGAGAGGAGTTAGTGAGCCATCCATCTCCATCTCACTTCTTGTACCAAGTCACCAAATAGTGACATAAAGGGGGAAAACAAATATATAATCGGAGACTCTTTTTCAGTCCCCAAAGGTCAGTCGAATTGTGACTCAAGGAGGTAAAAACGATATTTTTTTACCGACGAATTAACAAAGCGATTAGGAAATTCGCCATAGCGATTTCCATGATGATAGGAGTCTGTTTTACAGTCCCTAAGGTTAGTCGAATTGTGACATGAGGAGGTAAAAACGATATCTTTTTACCGACGAATTAACAAGGCGATTAGGAAATTCGCCATAGCGATTTCCGTGATGATAGGAGACTGTTTTACAGTCCCTATCATCAATCGAATTGCGCTTGAACAAAGGCTAGAGCACCTTTACCATCACGAGTCAACTTGATGTATTGAGCTCCTTCAGTCTTAGCCAATTTGATTCCAAGTTTATCTGTTTCAGCCTTCATATCTTCGAAGTTTGAAGCGACCTGTGGTGCTAAGATAACCAAATCAAACTCAGGTAGCATCTCACGGTGAGCACCGTAACCACCAGCAGCGGCCTTCACAGGAA
Organism: Streptococcus sp. HMSC061D10; assembly: GCF_001808865.1. NCBI lineage: Bacteria > Bacillati > Bacillota > Bacilli > Lactobacillales > Streptococcaceae > Streptococcus > Streptococcus sp. HMSC061D10. The sequence continues at coordinate 8,093 of NZ_KV795021.1, forward strand.
CATTGTATTCTGCAGCAGCTTTATTCAAAGCATTTGCAAGAAGTCCACTTGTTCCACCACCTGCACAGAGAACGAGTACGTTGGTTTCTTCTGTAATTGTATTTTGTGCTGATTCTACTCCTGCTTTTTCAAGGATAGCATCAGCTTTAGCAGTATTGAAGTTTGCGGCTACTTTTTCTTTTAATTCATCGTTGGCTTTACCAGAACGTTCTTCTTCAAGAATTTGTTCGTCATAAACTTTAAGGAATGGATAGTAGATTGCAATATCCACTACGATTAACAATGCTGCAAGAGCGAATGATAAGAACTGGAAGTTTGTACCAAGAACAATACCTAGAGGCCCAGGCGTAGTCCATGGAAGGTTGGCAGTAAATGAGTTCATGCCGAGAGTTTCGATAAAGAACTTAAAGATCCATACGTTTGCAATAGGTGCAAAGATGAATGGGATAAAGAAGATTGGGTTCAAAACAAGTGGTGCACCAAACAAGATTGGTTCATTTACACCGAAGAAGGTAGGAACTACTGAAGCACGTCCGATGGCACGATTACGCTTAGACTTACACAACCACATAAACATGAATGGAACTACAAGAGTTGCTCCTGTACCACCCATGGTGACGATAAACATTTGTGTACCAGATGTAAGGATCTTATCAGCGTGCATACCTTGTTGAAGAAGGTTCAAGTTGACTTCGGCATTTGCATAAGTAATCGCTGCAATGGCAGGTTCAACGATAGATGGGCCGTGAATACCGACAAACCAGAAGAAGGCAAAAGCACCAAAGATAATAGTAATACCAAGATAACCGTCTGCTGCTGAGAAAAGAGGTGCAAAGAACTTACCGATTGATTCTGCTACACTTGCACCGACAAACTGACGAGCTAGTAAATCAAGAGCATAAAGCGAAACTACTGAGAGCGTAAATGGAATAACATCTTTAAAGACTTGTGAGATATTGGGTGGAACTTCGTCAGGCATGCGAATAGTAACGTTGTTCTTGACACAAACCTTATAGATAGCTACGGTCACAAATGCTGCCAAGAAGGCTGAAAGCAACCCTTTTGTTCCAAGGAAACCAGTTGCAAAGCCACCCTCGATTGGGTCAGCCGCCAACATCAGCAAACCAACAATAGCTGCTAAGAGCGTTGACATATAGTTGATTTGGTTGGTTTTCTCCATACTACGATTGACGGAGTCTGTTAAAGATTTAGCAGTGGTACCAGCTACCAAGACTGCTAGAATCCCCATAGAGTAGCTGTAAGGTTTCATCAAAAGTGCTACTACTTCATCAGACCATTTAAAGCCCCAAGAGTTTGGAACAAAAGCAATCAAGATAAAAATACTTGAGAAGAGAATGACTGGCATTCCTGCGATAAATCCATCCCGAATAGCACGAAGATAGATATTTCGAGATAGTTTTTCAAAAAAAGGCTTCCCTTTCTCGATATAGGCAATTAACTTATTCATTATTTAGCTCCTCTTTTATAAAGTTCAATTAAATGATGCACCAAATCTTTTAGCAAGATTGTTGTCATCAGGTGATCTTGTCCGTGCATCATTGTGATGCTGTATGGAATTTCTTCCCCTGCAGCTTCTTGAGCAAGCATAGATGTTTGCGCTTTGTGAGCTTCCGCAATGCAACCTGCTGCTTCTTCAACAAGAGCTTCTGCTTTAGCAAAATCGCTAGCTTCAGCAGCCTTCAAAGCTTCTAATAATTTTGAACGAGCATCACCTGCATAGGCAACGATTTCAAAACCTAACAATGTTACTTCTTCTCTATTCATGATAGAATTCTCCTTATATATTTTTTAGTAAAGCGTTATGACAATAAACGTTGGATGTGTAGAACAAGATAAACTCGTTCACTCTTGTAGAGGTCAAGACCAGTTTCCTGAGCAATGACCTCATAAATTTTGCTACCAATCTCGAATGCTTCTGGATAGGTATTCTTTATATGTTCTTCCATATCGAGCAAGGATTGATTATCATCGCGACTACGATCCAGATAATCCAAGAAATAATTTAGATGAATCATAAAGCGGTCGTAGAAATTATTATTTTCAGGTGTTCGCTGGATTTTATAACTCTTCAAAACACTTTCGACCCTCTTTAAAATTTCCTTTCTCTTATCAATCGACTCAACAACTTCGACTTCACTCTCACCTTCGGCATTGATGAAATGATAAGCGATACGAATGATTTCGTCTTCAGGAAAATTTTCTGTCAGTTTTTGACGATAAATTTCAAAAGCTTCTTGTGCAATTTGAAAAGCGATAGGATACTTGGCAGAAATATCAGGCAAGTTACTATCCTTATAGCGTCCTTGACTAATAGCCTGATAAGAACAATAGATATGGTCTGTCAGAGTGACGTATAGATACTCTTGGACAGGATATTGATATTTTTTAGAAAGATTATCAATAATCTCATAAGTAACCGTAATAAAATCAAGCGGTACATCCTTGAGAAGAGCCATAAAATTTTCTCGCGACTCTTCCGTTTTCATTCGGAAAACTTTTTCAACCTGATCCTCAGAAATCAAATCTCCCTTCTTCTTACCGAACGAAATACCCTTACCAATTACGATCAACTCCTCTCCCTTACTATTACGCACGAGAGAAACATTGTTATTCATTGGATTTAATATCCGATACATGGCAACCTCCTTGCCCTATTATTTAAGTTTTGTGAGCATAAAAAATGACCACAAATGAACTCAGAAAATATACATCTGAGTCATCTGTGATCATGCCTAATATTACTTAGTAACACTCACTTTGTATTAACTTGTGACTTTAGTATATCACAAGAATGATTTTTTGTAAACCTTTACATACAACTTTTTTTAAAATTTTATGCTAGGTTTTAGGACATAAAGGGGGAAGTTTACACACGTTCAGTCCATGAAGTAGCTGTTGTTTGAAGTACTTTATTGAGTTCATCAATGTTTTCAAATCCAGTTGTACGAAGCCATTCGCGAGCTGCTGCTTCACCATCTTTGATGTAAGCTTCAACTGATCCTGCCCATGTAGCACGTCCACAAAGAACTCCGTTGAAGTTTGCGCCTGATTCGTGGGCAAATATAAGTGTCTCTTGGAAGAGTTTAGCGGATACACCTGCACTCAAGTAGATGTAAGGAAGGTTAGTTGCTTCGTCTTGTGCTTTGAAGAATGCTGCTGCCTCTTCACGTGTATGAACGATTTCTCCATCACCAAAACCTTCAACGTATTTCACGTTAACTGGAACTTCTACTTTCAAGACATCGATGTTGAAACGTGGATCTGAGAAGACTTTCATAGCGCCGATAACCTTGTGTGGTTTTACTTTAGCGTATTCAGCAGAACCTGCGTCAGCAATTTTTTCATCATAGGCAAGGATTTCAAGGAAGAATGGAATATCTTCTGCCACACACTCAGAACCGATACGTTCAATGTAGGCTTGTTTTTGTTGGTTGAGTTCGTCAGAGCTATCTACGTCATAGTAAAGCAAGAACTTAACAGCATCTGCACCTTGTTCTTTGATACGTTTTGCAGACCAAACATCCAAGCAGTCTGGCAAGCGTTTTGTGCTTGTTGTATCGTATCCAGTTTTTTCATAAGCGAGGAGAAGACCTGCATTTGGAGCAAGAGCTTTTGTTGCTGGAAGACCATATTCAGGGTCTAAAAGCATAGATGAAGCGTATTTAGTCAATTCATCCGCAACCAAGACTTTAAGTTCTTCCATTTGAGCTACTGTTGGCTCTTCTGTTTGGTATTGAGCCATGAGGCGTTTCAAAGCACCACGTTGGTCAAAAGCAAGAGCTGAGATGATACCATTCTCATCAGAGAGTTTTTCCAAACATGCACGTTTATTTTCTGTTAAAACCATTTTATACCTCTTTCACTACTAGTTGGTCATATAGGCCTTGATAGTTAGCCATATTGACATGACCGGTCATTTTTTCTTGAGCATTTAGCATACCAAGGACATTCGCCTTGGTCAGTAATTCTTGATCAGATTCTTTATGGAAAAGACCTGAAGCAATACCTGCAACAGTAGAATCGCCAGAACCGACTGGATTTACTACTTGAATTTTTGGAATATCCACTTTATAGAAAGTGTCCCCGTGTTTTGCAAAGGCACCATTAGCACCTAAGGAAACAATAATCCACTCAATTCCTTCAAATAGGGACTCTTGAAGAACCTCTTTTAATTCATCCAAGTCTTTAGAAATTTCTCTACCCAAAAGTTGAGACAATTCTTCATTATTTGGTTTGATAACCGTTGGTTTATGTGGAGATTCAAGAACCGCCTGAAGTGCAGCTCCTGAACAGTCCAAGACAACAGGTTTACCAGCTTGGTTAGCAAGTTCAACCAGACTAGCATAATAGTCAACAGGAAGTCCTGCTGGTAGACTACCTGAAATGGCTACTACCTCTACAGTTTCTAAAAGTTCCTTGAAATGAGCCAAGAAATCTTGACCTTCTTGTTCTTGAACTTCAGGACCTTTTTCTAGGATTTCTGTTTGATTTTCTCCATGTAGAATTGCGATACAGTTACGGGTTTCTCCTTGGATAGAGAAGAAACGTTTGCTTACTTTATCATCAATATTTTCAACTAGAAAATCACCAAGTTTACCACCAACAAGTCCTGTTGCGACTACAGAATCACCAAATTCTGATAGAACTCGTGTAACATTGAGACCTTTACCACCCGCTGTTTTCGTAACATCGACAACACGGTTGACAGTGTCAATTTTTAATTCATCCAAAGGATAGGAAATATCAATGGATGGGTTCATTGTGACTGTTAAAATCATAAGTCACCTCTTAGTCGTGGTATTCACCGCGATCCCATTTTTCAAGGAATTCTGTAAAGAAGTTGGCATCTGTTTGATGGTCGTTATGAGTTTCAACGTGTTGGATTTTAGCAATCAATTTTTTATTTTCTTCAGATGGTTTGTATTCAGCATTGATGAAAGCTTCAATGATATCGCACATAAGCAATTCACCAGTGATTTTACCACCAAATCCGATAACGTTGGCATTCAATTGTTCTTTTGCATAAAGAGCTGTTGTCATATCACGAACCAAAGCAGAACGAACACCTGGAACTTTGTTAACAGCGTTATTGATACCGACACCAGTACCACAGATACATACACCAAGATCAGCTTGGCCACTAACTACTGCTTCACCAACTTTTTTACCAAAGATTGGGTAGTGAGTACGAGCATGGTCATAAGTACCAAAGTCGATGACTTCATGTCCTTTTGATTTCAAAAATTCTGAAACCGCCATTTTTTCATTAGTTACGATGTGGTCACATCCAATTGCAATTCTCATTTTTATCTTACCTTTCTTTCGTTATAAAAATTAGCACATTTTGTTCAACATATCGACACGAATTTGGTGACGACCGCCGTCATACTTACCATTTACAAAGCCTTTAGCAATGTTTTTAGCCAATTCGTCACCAACGAGTTGAGCACCCATAGTAATCATACGTGAGTTGTTGTGACCACGAGTCATATAAGCTGAACGTTCGTCAGATACTTCTGCTGCAACCATTCCCTTGATTTTAGTAGCAACCATAAATGGACCAGCACCATAAGCATCAATGACAATACCAAGATTTTGTTCTTCTTTTTTAACTTCTTCAGCAACTGCAAGAGTTACATCAACAAAGTCTTGACCTTCAGCTGTAACATCCACAACGTGGAAGTTTTCTTTTTCCAAGAAATCTTTAACGACTTCTTTCAATCTCAAACCTGCAGCATCTGCACCAATAACAATAGACATATTGTATACTCCTTTTTTATATAGACCAGTAAAAATTTTTTGGTTTTGGAAAGAAAATGACCATCACCAAGTAGTTACTGGTAGTTTTTGTTGACTATTTTAGTTTAAGAATGATTTATCTAATCACTCTTTGTAACTTCTCCTTGGAGAAATTGGAAGAATAACTTGTTAAAACAAACACAAATTGTTCTTTCTAAACATAATATACTACTATTGTTTAAAAAAGTCAACAGTTTGTGTTTGTTTTTGTTTATTTTTTAGAAAATTTCTATATCGAAACCAATTTGATCACTTTGACCTGGATTTAAAATTCGAACATTCTTCTTATCCTCTAGATGATCGCCCTCTTCAAGTGAAGTTGACAAACCAGACCAAGGTTCCAGAGCAAGGAAGGGACCTTTATTAAGCGTTGACCAAACGATTAAGTTTGGAAACTCTTTAAAGTCTAGTTTTAATCCCTTATCATGCCTACGTGATCGTAAGGAAACAGAGCGAGAGGCTAACTCATCTAACGTCACAGCATCATAGCTAAAGAAATCATAGTTTAAATCCAATTCTTTTTGATCTTTTAACCAGCTACTTCTATCTTGAAAATCCAACATCCCTGTTTCTGGGAATGGTTTTGGAACTGTACAAGTTTCTGGCTTTTCAAATTCAAGATAGTAGTCTTCATAAGCTTCATCATCAAATAAAGGACAGTTAAAGCCTGGATGTCCACCAATAAAGTAAGGCATTTTCTTATCTGTTTCCTTATTGGTAACTTGATACTGTGTACGAATAGTCTTTCCAGTAACAGTATAAGTTATTTCTAGACGAAAATGATAGGGATAATTCTCATACATTTCTTGGTCATCTTCGATAGCAAAGGTGACAGAGTTCTCTGTTTGTTCTACTAATTCAAATTCTTTTTTTCGAACCAAACCATGACGTGGAATTTTACCTGCTACTTGACTACCATCTTCATGCTCATACAAGACAGTATCATTTCTAACGGATCCACAGATTGGAAATAAAACAGGTGCTTGTCCACTCCAGTAAGTTGAATCTCCCTGCCACAAATACTCAATTCCATCTTTATCTTTTATTGAAGAAAGTGCACCACCAAAAGTTTGAAACTGTACACTTAGCTGTTCTGTTTTTAATTCAATCATTAGAATTACCTCCATTTATTTAAGACCTAAAAAAACTAGGCTGTCGACTCCAGATTTGGAAACTGACAACCTAGTTTTTACAATTTACATTTTTAGGAGCGAATTATTTTGCGTTTGCTGCGTATTCTTCATTACGTTTGATCATTTGTTTTCTGTACCATGCAAAGATACCAACGTAAAATACTAGGAATACTAACGCGCCAAGGATAGCTTTGATATCACCAGTTGTAGCATTACCAATTGCCCAACCAAATAGTTTTTCGATTGGTCCTTCAAGAGTTGAGTGAGTAATCAATTGAGTTTGGCTTACACCTTCTGGGAAGGCACCTACACCTTTAGCAAGTTCTGTTGCAAATGGTGCGATAAGTGTACCTGAAAGAAGGAAGAGTGGCAACAAGAGTGTTCCGAAGATAATCATACGGAGCAATTTACCACGAGTAACTACCAAGAGAGCTGGAGTTACACCCATTGCGATGATACCAGCAAGTGGCAAAATACCATTTCCGACGTTTGAAAGAAGCACTGCTTCAACCAACATGATTGGTGCAAGTACGTTGGCACAAGCCCAGATTTCAGCACGACCAGCGATAAATGGCCAGTCAAGACCGATGTTGAATTTACGTCCTTGAAGACGTTTAGTAGCAACGTTTGTAATACCTTGTGAAAGTGGTTCTACGGCTGCGATAAACCATGAACCGATCAATGAGAAGAGCTCCAAGCAGACACCGGCAGTCAAACCAAGTGACAACCAACCTTTAATAACAAGTTCCCATTTATCAGCACCTTCAACACCAGGAACTGGATGTGGAGTTCCCATCAAACCGATAACGATACCAAGGATGAAACCGATGAAGAATTTAGATCCCCAGAAACCGATTCGTTTATTCAATTTAGCAGCGTCAAAGTCGTATTTATCAAGACCTGGGAAGAGTTTATCAAAAATCTTATCCAAAACCATGATAACTGGGTTCATCATGTAGTTCATGTGAGTTGAAGTCATTGGTGATGAACTTGGTGCGTTAAGAAGGTCATCAAATGTTGGTTTCATCAAGTCAGAGTTGATGATTTTAAGAACTCCAACAAGAACAACTGCTGCAGTCGCGATGAAGAGTGAAACTCCTTGGCTAACTCCATTGTTGTCAGCGTACCATTTGATCAAAAGACCTGTGATAGACAAGTGCCAGATATCAAAGATATCGACGTCAAGTGTATCAGTTTTCTTCATTGCAAGCATTACAATGTTGACGATCAACATCACAAGCAAGAAGTAAAGTGTCCAAGCTGAACCCCAAGTGATTGTAGCAAGTGGTGCCCAACCAACGTCGGTAATATTCAATTGAATACCAGTGTTTTCAACGAATTTTGCAAGTGATGCTGAGAAAGCACCATTTAACATACCGATGATAGCACCGATACCAGTAAGAGCGATGGCAAGTTTGATACCACCTTCAAGCGCTTTGGAGAATTTCACTCCAAAAAGTAGAGCCAATACTGTCAAAATGATCAGCATGATGATTGGTCCACCCATCTCCAAGATAGGTTTGAAGACCTTATTGGCTAGGTCGATAATGATATCCATAATTTTCCTCCCTTTATTTTTATGGAATATTTACAAATTAATAATTAGCTTAGACCATGTTCTTTGATAGCTGCTTCAATATTGTCATAAACTGGAGCGCTCATAGCTGGAATACGGAACAAGATTGGTCCTGCTTCAACAACTGGGATACCTGGTTCAAAACCTAAATCAGTAGCAGCGATTGGTGTGAAGATATCATAACCTTTAATCAAGTCTTCATTGACATCTTTTACCATAACGGCATCACATTGAACATCGTACCCACGGTTAGAAAGTTCTTCTTCAAGAGCACTTTTAATTTGGTGGCTTGAGTTAACGCCTGCACCACAAGCAGCAAGAATTTTAATCATTTGGATTTCCTCCGTTTTTATATAAAAATTATTAACAAATTAAGCAGTCGCTTCTGAGATATATTGGAACAAAGCTTCAGGTTCCGTAATCTTAGACAGCGCTTCAAGATGACCATTGCCTGTAAAGAAGTCCATCAACTGTGCAAGTATATTTGTTTGACTTGAACTTGAATTGTTGATGATAAAGAAGAGTAATGATACTTCTACTTCCTTATCAGGAGCAATCATATTGTGGAACGTAACTGGTTTTTCCAGACGAACCACGACAACATTTTCAGTTAGATTATGAATTGTATCAGTATGAGGGATAGCTACGTTAGGCAAATCCTTCCCTAAAAACTCCATATCCAAACCAGTTGGGAACGATTTTTCACGTTCAATCAAGGCCGATCGATAGGTCTCTGTAACAACTTTCTTTTCTTCTAATAGGGTTGCAACTTGATCGAAAAGTTGCTCTTGATTATCTGCTTCTAAGCAAAAGACTAAGTCTTTGTCAAAGAAATGATCTAATCCCATGACCTTCTCCCTTCATATTTAACTTTTATGGTACAAGTATAACACTATATGAAACCGTTGTCAATGTTTTTTTGTTGTATTTTGTTTGATTTTTATTTTTTTTGTTTACGAATTAAACATTTAATGATTTCAAACATATTTTTTATAATTTCCTAATAAGTATAATAAAAAAAACAGGAACGACTCCTGTTTTCACGATGTTAACTCTTTTTATTGGTCCAACTTTCTTCCACCATTGGAAGGAGATTTTTTAATACCTCTGGAATACCTTCGAGAGAAACGTATCTAAACTTGCCATCATCGGATTTAAAAATCCAGATAATTAAATATTTACCATTCTTAGCAATACAGTTTACTACGTAGGCTTCATAGCCACCGATAGTTGATTTTGACCCCCATACTTTGGAAAAGTCTTGACTTTTCTGTTTAGATTCATAAATGCTAGTTGAAATTTGAACAGTTTCAAGCGCAGCGTACTCACTTTCACTAATACCAAACTGCTCAGGTTTAAAGGTATTGAGAGTTACAATATTGACATCCGTCCCATCACAATACTGAATGTCATCTCCACCTTCAATTTCTTTGAAATGAACCCATGATTTAGGAATTTTCACATATCCATAATCATCAGATCCAACTATTTGCGTTTCTTCCGTCTGTTTTTGCGATGAACTAGACTCTTGACTTGAAACTTCTTGAACACTAGAAGAGGCTTCTGTCTTTACTTCATTTGTCTTCTCTGAATTGCTACAAGCAATTAGACTAAGACTACAAAGTAAAATTGTAGATAAAGTTATTATTTTTTTCATGATAACTCTCCTTTCCCTTCTATTTTAAAGCAAGAAGAGAAAAGTGTCAAAAAATTACTGTATTTTGACACTTTACAAAAGTAACCGTGTGATTCAAATCAAAGAAAAAGATTGAAGAAAATTGTCCAAAACAGACTTTTTCTTCAATCTAAATCAACTGATCGATTTCTTACAATCTATGCTATTCTCACCTAGCAACTATTCTTCATCCATACTCAAGACGCTGAGGAAGGCTTCTTGTGGTACTTCTACGGAACCGATAGCTTTCATGCGTCTCTTACCAGCTTTTTGTTTTTCGAGAAGTTTACGTTTACGAGAAACGTCACCACCATAACACTTGGCAAGTACGTTCTTACGAAGGGCCTTGATATCTGTACGAGCCACAATCTTATGTCCAATAGCTGCTTGAATTGGAACTTCAAATTGTTGACGAGGAATGATTTTCTTGAGCTTGTCAACGATGAGTTTTCCACGTTCATAAGCAAAGTCTTTGTGAACGATAAAGCTGAGAGCATCCACCTTATCACCATTAAGAAGGATATCCATTTTAACCAACTTAGATGGACGATACTCTGACAATTCATAGTCAAAGCTTGCATAACCGCGTGTTGAAGATTTGAGCTTATCAAAGAAGTCAAAGACAATCTCAGCTAGTGGGATTTGATAGATAACATTGACACGATTGTCATCAATATAATCCATCGTCACAAAGTCACCACGTTTGCGCTGAGCTAGCTCCATCACTGCTCCGACGAATTCTTGCGGTACCATGATTTGTGCCTTAACATATGGTTCTTCGATAGTTGCAATCTTTGTAGGATCAGGAAACTCGGATGGGTTAGACACATCCATAGACTCACCATCAGTCTGATTAACCTTGTAGATAACAGATGGTGCAGTCATAATAAGGTCGATGTTAAACTCACGTTCCAAACGTTCCTGAATAACATCCATATGAAGAAGTCCAAGGAAACCACAACGGAAACCAAATCCAAGAGCCTGGGATGTTTCTGGTTCAAACTGCAAGCTAGCATCATTCAGTTGCAATTTTTCAAGAGCTTCACGAAGGTCGTTGTATTTATTTGACTCGATTGGATAGAGACCTGCGAAAACCATCGGATTCATCTGTTTGTATCCTGAAAGTGGTTCAGTCGCTGGATTTGTCGCCAAGGTTACTGTATCACCGACACGTGTGTCCTGAACAGTCTTGATTGAAGCCGCGATATAACCAACGTCACCTGTCGCAAGGAAGTCTCGTCCTACTGCTTTAGGTGTGAAAATTCCGACTTCAGTTACATCGAAGGTCTTACCATTGCTCATGAGCTGAATCTTATCACCAGGTTTGACTACTCCATCCATGACACGAACTTGGAGGATAACTCCACGATAGGCATCGTATACTGAGTCGAAAATCAAGGCTTTCAATGGTGCTGACACGTCACCAGTTGGGGCTGGAACTTTTTCGACAATTTGCTCGAGAATTTCTTCGATACCGATACCCGCCTTGGCTGAAGCCAATACTGCTTCGCTAGCGTCTAGACCAATGACATCTTCAATTTCTGTTCGCACGCGCTCTGGATCTGCTGCTGGTAGGTCAATTTTATTGATAACTGGGAGGATTTCCAAATCATTATCTAAAGCAAGATAGACGTTTGCCAGAGTTTGAGCCTCAATCCCTTGGGCAGCATCAACGACCAAAATAGCACCTTCACAGGCAGCTAGGGAACGTGAAACCTCATAGGTAAAGTCCACGTGTCCCGGTGTGTCAATCAAGTGGAAGATATAAGTCTCACCATCTTTAGCCGTATAATTAAGCTCGATAGCATTAAGCTTGATAGTAATTCCACGCTCACGCTCTAAATCCATACTATCAAGAAGTTGGGCCTGCATTTCACGACTGGAAACTGTCTCTGTCTTTTCCAAAATACGGTCTGCTAGTGTTGACTTTCCATGGTCAATATGGGCGATAATAGAGAAGTTACGAATCTTCTCCTGTCGTTTTTTCAATTCTTCTAAGTTCATCATTCTCTTCCTTTCAGGGTATCTATTAATTATAAATTGTTTTTAACATTTTGACAAGACCATACCCTGTTAGGAGTACTAATCTTCAGCAACAAAGCCGTCATTTTCAATGAAGTAATGTTCTGTCATACCTTGGTCGGTAAAGACAATACCGTGAAGGACACCACCGTAAACAGCTCCTCCATCCATTCCAATCTTACCGTCTTCTGTAATCCAAAGTTCAGATGTACCAGGTTTTTGATCCAACAAACCATAGACTGGTGTATGTCCAAAGACAATGGTTTTTCCAGTATGATTGGCTGCTTCGTGAAATGGTTTTCTGAGCCATACCTTCTTATAGTCAGTAGTATCGTGCCAATCATCCAAAGTCAAATCAATACCGGCATGAACAAAGATATACTTATCTGTTTCAATGACAAAAGGCATCTGACGAATAAATTCCACTAAGTCTGCTGCTTCTGTTTCAACACGCTTTGCATCTGCTACTCCATCTACTGGTGCATCCAGTGGGCGCCCCAAAATAGAATTAATAGTTGTATCCCCACCATTTCGACGATAGTGGTCATAGCTTTCTTCAGGATTATCCAACCAAGTTAAAAACATATACTCGTGGTTCCCTGATAAGCAGATAGCTCCTTGCTTATCTACCAAATCCTTGACCATTTCAAGAACACGGCGGCTATCTTCTCCTCTATCAATCAAATCTCCAAGAAAGAGTAATTGAGTCTTACCATCCCATGTTTTAAGTAAGTCTTCTAACATTCCAGCTTTTCCGTGGACATCACCAATTACATAATAGTCTGTCATTTATTTCTCCTTACTTTGTAATAATTCTCTTGCTTGAGTCAATGCTGCTTCTGTTACATTCTCTCCAGCCAACATCTTAGCGACTTCTTCAATCCTTTCTTCAACTGTCAACAAGCGAACTGTTGAAACGGTTGAATGTTCATTGCTAATCTTTTCGATGAAGAACTGATAATCTGCAATCGCAATAACTTGTGGAAGGTGAGAAATAGCTAATACTTGACCGTGCTGTCCAATTTTATGAATCTTTTGTGCAATGGCTTGAGCTACACGACCTGAAACTCCCGTGTCCACCTCATCAAAGACGATACTTGTCTTACCTTCCTTACGGGAAAAAGCGGACTTGATGGCTAACATCAAACGAGATAACTCTCCACCAGAAGCTACTTTTACTAATGGTTTAAAATCTTCTCCAGGGTTGGTTGAAATGTAAAATTCAACACTCTCATTACCTTCGCGACTGAATTTTCCTTGACTAAAACGAACTTGAAATTGTGCTTTCTCCATGTATAGGTCTTGCAATTCTTGCTTGATTTCAGCTTCTAAGTCCTGCGCTATTTTATGGCGAGCTTGAGCAACTTGACCTGCTAGATCCACAAGATTTTTTTCAAGTTTCTTGAGTTCGATTTCCATATCTTCAGAAGATAGATTATTTCCTGTTAGAAGATTGTATTCATCTGTAATCTTGGCAAAGTATTCAAGGACATCATCTACACTACCACCATACTTACGTGTAATGGTATGAATCAAATCTAGTCGGCTTTCAACCTGCATCAAACGATTACCATCAAAATCTAAATCATCAATAATGGATTCCAAGCGCTTAGTGATATCTTCTAGAATATAATAGGATTCAGAAAGGGAGCTTGAAATCTCTCGATACTCTTGATCGAACTCTTCAAGACTTTCCATATCATTCATGGCTGAACGAACATTTGCAAGGCTTGAAAATTCTTCATTATCAAGCATACTATAAGCATTTGTTAAAGTATCTGCGATATGTTTATGGTTAAGAAGTTTGTCTCTTTCTTGATTAAGGGCAATATCTTCACCAGCTTTCAAATTAGCTGCTTCAATCTCAGCCATCTGAAATTCCAACATTTCAATACGAGCCTTGTGTTCCTGCTGATTTTTTTTGATATCAAGCACTTGCTTACGCATACGGCGGTAGTTATCGAAGCTCGTCTGATAGGCTTCTTTTAATTCAAAGAAAGAAGCATCCCCAAACTCATCCAACATCTGGATATGTCGATGTGGGCGCATTAACTCCTCTTGGTCATGTTGACCATGGATATCAACTAGCTGTTGACCAATCGTCCTTAATACTGAAAGATTAACCATCTGTCCATTGACACGACTGATGCTCCGACCGTTTTGTAAAATTTCGCGACGAATAATGATTTCATCACTCAATTCTAATCCTTGTTCATCAAAAATTTCTTCTAGCACGCAGTTACTTTCAATTGAAAAAAGACCTTCAATTTCCGCTTTTGGAGCCCCATGACGAATAACTTCTGTTGTAGCTCGAGCTCCTAACATCATATTCATAGCATCAATAATGATTGATTTACCCGCACCTGTTTCACCAGTTAAAACTGTCATCCCTTGTTCAAAGTTCAAAGAAATTGATTCGATGATAGCAAAATTTTTAATCGAAATTTCCAGTAACATATAATCCTACCAATTTTTAACTTGCTCAAAAATATCCTTGGCTGTTTCTTCACTTCTCAATACCATCAAGATGGAATTATCATCAGCAATACAGCTAAAAATTTGGTCAGAAAAAACAGTCGTCAACTGACTCTTGACGAAAATAGTATTCCCTGGAATGACTTGCAAATTGATCATATGCCCCATGCGCTCAGCATGAATAATATTATTTTCTGCCAACTGCAAGCTTCTAACGATTGATTTTGGTAATTCATAAATGTAAGTATTGTCTTTCAATGGAATTTTTACAATACCTAATTCTTTAATATCTCGGGAGACTGTTGCTTGAGTAGCAGAGATACCCGCTTCTCTCAAGTGTTCAACGATTTCTTCCTGTGTGCCGATTTGATAATCTGTAACAAATCTTCTAATCTTCTCAAGTCTCTCTTTTTTATTCATCTTTAAATTCTCTATGTGCTTTCTCCACTATTTTTTCTATTTCAGAAGTAACCTGATTGATTGCGTGATCTTCTTTTCGCAAATAGGCTAAAAACTCGATATTCCCATGACCACCTTGAATAGGAGAATAGTCCAATCCTAAGACTGAAAATCCTTCATCAACTGCCATTTTAGTAACTGATTCTAAAACATTTTGGTGAACTTTGGCATCTCTGATAATTCCATTTTTACCAATCTGTTCTCGACCAGCCTCAAATTGAGGCTTAACTAGAGCAACAACCTGCCCTTGATCAGCTAAAACTCGGTGCAAAGCTGGTAAAATGAGACCTAGGGAAATAAAACTGACATCGATACTGGCAAAACTTGGTTCATGTTCAAAATCAGTTTTATCCGCATAACGGAAATTAAACTGTTCCATGCTAACAACGCGAGAATCTTGACGTAATTTCCATGCCAGTTGATTAGTACCAACATCAACTGCAAAAACTAGTTTAGCACCATTTTGCAACATGACGTCAGTAAAACCACCTGTTGAAGCTCCGATATCAATGGTCGTTTGTCCCTCAACTGATAGATCAAAAATATCTAGCGCCTTCTCAAGTTTCAAGCCACCACGACTAACATACTTAAGTTTCTCGCCCTTGAGTTTCAACTCTGTATCGTCAGGAATTTTTTCTCCTGGTTTATCAAATCGTTCGCCATTTAAAACAGCGACTACCAAACCTGCCATAACACCTCGTTTGGCTTGTTCTCTCGTTTCAAATAAACCTTGTTTGTAAGCTAGTACATCTACTCTTTCCTTAGCCATTGATTCTCAAACTTTCTACTATTTTCACAATTGGTTCCTTATCAAAGCTCACGACTTGGCTAATCTCTTCTAGTTTCGCAGTAGCTTGATCCAAGGTTTGATTGCAAAATGCTATCGCCTGATCTAATCCCAACAATGCAGGATAGGTTGACTTCTCGGCTTGCAAATCTTTCTGGGGTGTTTTTCCAATTTCCTCAAAGCTAGCGGTAACATCAAGCACATCATCTCTCACTTGGAAAGCCAGGCCAATCAACTCGCCAACTGTTTTAAGCTGCTTCTGAAGATTTTCATCCAATTCAGCAATGATACCAGCCGCTTGGAAAGGAAAAGCTAAAAGTTTACCCGTTTTATTAGCATGGATAGTCTGAAGTTCCTCTAAATTCAAGTGTTTTCCTTCGCCTTCCATATCTAACACTTGACCAGCTACCATTCCCATACTTCCAGAAGCAAGGGATAAATTAGAGATTAAATCTACCTTGGTTTGACTAGACAAATCAGTTTGAGCAATTAAAGCATAGGGATCCAAAAAAAGCGCATCCCCTGCTAAAATAGCTAGAGCTTCACCATACACCTTATGATTGGTCAAACGTCCTCGGCGATAATCATCATTATCCATAGCAGGTAGATCATCATGGATCAAACTTCCTGTATGAATCATTTCTAGTGCCGCTGCAACTTGAGCATGTTCCTGAGTGATAGGCACTTGCAAGGAGTCCAAAACTTCTAAAAGTAAATATGGACGAATCCGTTTACCTCCAGCATGTATGGAATAAAGAACAGCTTCTCTTAAACTGGACGCAAATTGTTGGTTGCCATAAAAGTCTTCAAGAGCTGACTCGACCAAAGCTAGTTTTTCCTGCTTGTTCATACCAGTTCACTTTCTGTTCCATCTTCTTGCATCACCTTGACCAAGGTCTTTTCAGCCTTATCAAGTGTTGCCTGCAATTCTTTGGATAAGAGCATTCCTTTTTGAAATGCAGAAATAGCATCTTCCAAAGCAATTTCACCATTTTCTAAGCTTTGAACAATCGTTTCAAGTTCTGCTAGATTTTCTTCAAATTTCTTTTGTTTTGACATCTCTTACCTCTAATTCTACTTGACCGTCCCGCATCAACAGTGATACTTGGTCATTTTCTTTCAAATCTTTCGCAGAAGCGACTACGACTTCCCCTTTTTTGACAATTGCATAACCTCTGGCTACAATTCGACTAGTATCTAGCATAAGGAGAGCTTCTGATAGGCGTTTTACTTCTGCTACTTTTGCATCATAGGTCACAGCCATCTGGCTACGCAGCAGTTTCTTTAATTGTTGGATACGATCCTGATAACGCTGGATTTTAATAATTGGTGATAATTGTTTCAAACGGTGGACTTGTTCTTGCACCTTTTGTTGATTACGAACCAATTCAGCATTCAATCCTTGCTTCAGTCGCAGCTGTAACTGATCCAAGCGTTGTAGATAACCGTCATATAAACGCTCTGGTTGTCTGAAGATGACCGATTGACTGAGGATTCTCAAAGCTTCTTTTTTCTTTGACAAGGTATGCTTAACCGCTGTAGTCATGCGTTTTTCTTGATTCTGAAGATAGGTCAAAAGATCTAACTTAGTTACTGGTGTAGCGAGTTCAGCAGCAGCTGTCGGCGTTGCCGCTCTCTTGTCAGCAACAAAATCAGCCAAGGTGACATCTGTTTCATGACCTACACTCGAAATAATCGGTAAACGAGATTCAAAAATTGCTCGAACTACAATTTCTTCGTTAAAGGCCCAAAGATCTTCAATGGAACCTCCCCCACGGCCGATAATCAGAACATCTAAGTCATCGCGTTCATTGGCTCGAGTTATATTACGAGCAATTTCCTCTGCAGCACCCTCACCTTGAACTTTAGTAGGATATAAGACAATTTCCACACCAGGGAAGCGTCTACTGACTGTAGTGATGATATCTTGAATCACAGCACCACTTCGACTAGTCACCACACCTATTTTTTTTGAAAATTGTGGTAAAGATTGTTTAAATCGCTCTTGAAACAAACCTTCTTCTGCCAGTTTCTTCTTAAGTTGTTCAAATTGGATAGCTAAAGCACCAACACCATCTGGTTCAGCTTTTTCAATGATAATCGAATAACTTCCGCTTGGCTCATAGACTTGAACACGACCAACTACATTGATCTTCATACCTTCTTCCAAGTCAAATCCCAAACGTTGGTAGACCCCCGACCAAATTGTCGCCTGAATAACCGCTCGGTCATCTTTAAGAGAAAAATACTGATGGGTTGGACGCTTGCGGAAGTTAGAGACTTGACCAGTTAAATAGACCCGTTCCAAGTAGGGGTCTTTATCGAATTTCATTTTTAAATACTTGGTCAAAGTTGTAACCGATAAATACTTTTCCATCTCTACCTCCTTCTTTTCTCTAGTTTTTCCTGGGTATTATTATACCAAAAATATGCTTAAAAATCTTTATTCGGTTCGATTCTTTTCAATAATAAGTATAAAACTAAAACAATGATAAAGTGGTTTATTTGTTTTTTATATAATAATCTTTATGCCATATACAGCTATTCTAACAATTATACAATAAATATAGAGTTTAATACAAAGGTATAGCTCATAACAAAAAAAAGCGAACAAAACATAGGTTCTGAAAATCAGAATTTTGTCTTGTTCACTTTTAGTACCTATTCAGTTTAAGAATTTAAGTAAAGAAACTTTAAACTTAAAATAGTCGATTTCTAGCCCTCAGATCTATACTACTGAAAATTAGTTCTATTAAAACGGAATAGCTAGTCCTTTAGAATATTAAAGATACTAATCTTCTTTTTTCTTACGAGCTACAAGTCCAAATCCACTCATTACTCCAAGAAGTCCAAGTGCTACTAAGCTAGTACGATCTTCAGTACCAGTATTTGGCAACTGAGGAGTATTTTCTTTAGCAGAGTTTGGTTTCTCTGGAGTCACTGGTTTCTCTGGAGTTACTGGTTTCTCTGGAGTTACTGGTACGATTGGTACGTAGATGATTGGTGTGTCATCACCTGGATTTGTTGGAAGATTTGGAAGTTCCTTACCTGGTTCTACCGGTTGACCTGGTTTGCTTGGATCTTTTGGA